>CALDUL010000029.1 GCA_937923575.1 uncultured Algimonas sp. | reverse complement strand
TGAAGCGCGCGTTTTTGCACGCGGCCCGCTGCCGCAGCCGATCGAATATCGCGGCGTGACCATCGGTCTGCCGATCTGCGAAGATCTTTGGCAGCCCGGCGTGGCAGAACATCTCGATGATCACGGCGCGGAAATCATGCTTTCGCCCAATGGCTCGCCCTGGCGCCGTACAGCCCATGCGGAGCGGGTCGCCGCCATTGGCGAGAAGGTCTTCAACGAGGGCCTGCCGCTGGTCTATGTCAATCAGATCGGCGGTCAGGACGAGCTGGTCTTCGACGGCTCGAGCTTCTCCATGGCGGCGGACGGCTCGGTCGTGCAGTCGCTGAAGAGCTTCGTGCCGGACTACGACGTGGCCGACTGGGCGCGGGTGGATGGCGTCTGGACCTGCCAGTCGGCCAAGCGCGAGGTACAGCTCGGCGGGCACGAGGCCGACTGGCGCGCGGCCTGTCTCGGGCTGGGCGATTACGTCAATAAAAACGGCTTCAAGCAGGTTGTGATCGGCCTGTCCGGCGGCGTGGACAGCGCGATCGTCGCTGCGATCTGCACGGACGCGCTCGGCCCAGACCGCGTCTGGTGCGTAATGATGCCGAGCGAATACACGGCCTCGACCAGCCTGGAGGATGCCAAGCTCTGCGCCGAACGGCTCGGTGTGCGCTACGACGTCATCGCCATCGCGCCCGCGCGCGAGGCGTTTAGCGAGATGCTCGGCCCGCTTTTTGAAGGGTTGGAACCGGACACAACGGAAGAGAACATCCAGTCGCGCATCCGCGGGCTGACGCTGATGGCGATTTCCAATAAGTTCGGACCCATGCTCGTCACGACGGGCAACAAGAGCGAAATGGCCGTCGGCTACGCCACCATCTATGGCGACATGTCGGGCGGCTACAACCCGATCAAGGACCTCTACAAGACGGAGGTCTTCGCACTCTGCAACTGGCGAAATGCCAATACACCAGACGACCTGCTGGGCGGCGATGCGCCTATTCCCGAGCGCATCATCACCAAACCGCCGAGCGCCGAGCTTCGTGAAGACCAGAAAGATAGCGATTCGCTCCCGGACTACCCCGTACTGGACGATATCCTACTGGGCCTGATCGAGCAGGAATTGCCCGTCGAAGCCATTATCGCCCGTGGCCATTCGCGCGAGGACGTCATGCGTATCCAGCGGCTGCTCTACATCGCCGAGTACAAGCGGAGGCAAGCACCGCCAGGCGTCAAGATCGGTAGCCGCAACTTTGGCCGCGACCGCCGCTATCCCATCACCAATGGCTACCGGGATCGGTTGGGGGATTAGCGAGCCGTCCTTATCCGACGACGATACTTTCCCCATCTCCAACCTATACCGCGCGTGGCCTGCGCTCTATAGCGCGGCCATGTCCACCCGTGTTCGCTTCGCGCCGTCTCCCACCGGCAAACTCCATGTCGGCAATGTCCGCACTGCGCTGATGAATGTGCTTCACGCGCGCAGCACGGGCGGGACGTTCATCCTGCGAATTGATGACACGGACCAAGAGCGTGGGAGTGCGGAGCTGGAGCAGGGGATCCGTGACGATCTGACGTGGCTCGGCCTGCATTGGGGCGAGACATTTTCGCAGTCTGACCGCTTTGCGCTCTATGATGAGGCGGCCGCCGTGCTGAAGGAAAAGGGCCTGCTCTACCCGTGCTACGACACAGCGGACGAGCTTGACCGCCAGCGTAAACTGCAGGGCGTGCAGGGCAAGCCGCCCATCTATGACCGCCGTGCGCTAGAGCTGACCGAGGAACAGATCGCGGCTTACGAGGCCGAAGGCCGCACGCCGCATTGGCGCTTCAAGCTGTCGGGCAAGACCGTTATCTGGCACGATCTCGTTCGCGGTGAGCAGACGATCGAGACGTCGAGTATTTCCGATCCCGTGCTGATCCGCGGCGACGGCAGCTATCTCTACACTCTGCCGTCAGTTGTCGACGATCTCGACGCCAAGATCACACACGTCATTCGCGGCGAAGACCACGTCACCAATTCCGGCGCGCAGATCGAGATTTTCCATGCACTGGGTGGGACGGAGCCGAAGTTCGCCCACACGCCGCTGTTGGTGGACAAGGAGGGCGGCAAGCTCTCCAAGCGGCTCGACGGCCTGTCCATGCGTCAGCTGCGCGAGGACGGCTATGAGCCGATGGCGATCCTGTCTCTGCTCGCCAAGATCGGGACATCCGACCCGGTCGAAGAGCGCTTCACGATAAAGCAGCTGGCGGAAGAATTCAGCTTCGACAAGATCGCGCGTTCGCCTGCGCGCTTCGATGATGACGAGCTGCGTATGCTCAATGCGAAGATTTTGCACGAGACGCCCTACGCCCAGGTCAAGGAGCGTCTGGATGCGCTCGGCGTTCACGGCGGCGAAGCCTTCTGGCTCGCCATTCGCGACAATGTCGAAGTGGTCGACGACGCGGCGGGCTGGAACGCGGCGATCTATGCGCCGATGGCGGGAAAGATCGAGCCGGAGGATAAGCCCTTTTGCGACACGGCAGCTGAGCTGTTGGGCGACGATGCTGACTGGTCGGAGCTGGTGCGTAAGCTGAAGGATAATACCGATCGTAAGGGCAAGCGCCTGTTCATGCCGCTGCGCCTCGCGCTGACAGGCCGGAACCACGGCCCGCAGCTAGGCCCGATCCTGTCGCTCATGGGGGCGGCGCGTGCCCGTGCGCGTTTGCGCGGCGAGACGGCCTAAGCGTTCTCGTGACCTCCTTGGCGGAACAGGGCCGTGCCTCGATCAAGGCTGGCAGCAAGAGCTTTGCGCTCGCCAGCCGTGTTCTGCCGCCCAGCTTACGTGACGACGCCTCCATGCTCTACGCTTGGTGCCGCCTGTGCGACGATGTCGTGGATGGGCAGGAGATGGGCCACGGGCAGATCACCGATTACCGCGTCGGGCAGGCGGAGCGGCTGCAGACACTGCGCGACGAAACCGCCAAAGCGCTAAGTGGTCCTAGCGACGTGCCGCAGTTCGCCGGAATGGCGGAGGTCTTCGCCCGCCACGCGATCCCGCACCGCCACGCGACTGAGCATCTCGACGGATTTCAGATGGATGTGGACGCGCGGGTATACGGCACTGTCGATGACATTCTCGACTATAGCTACCACGTCGCGGGCGTCGTCGGCGTGATGATGGCGCATATCATGGGCGTGCGGGACGCACCGACGCTGGACCGCGCGAGCGATTTGGGTCTGGCCTTTCAACTGACGAATATCGCGCGCGACGTGATCGACGATGCGCGCGCGGACCGGGTCTTCATGCCGATCGATCTGCTGGTGAAACATCGCGCGCCGACCGACGCCGCTGAACTGGCCAAGCGGGAGAATTGGCCAGCCGCGCACGCGGCCGCGGTAGAGTTGCTCGACGTGGCGGAAGGCTACTACGCCAGCGCCAAAGTCGGCATTCGCGAACTGCCCTTTCGCTGCGCCTGGGCAATCACGGCAGCGTTGAAGGTCTATCGTGAGATCGGCGAGGTCTTGCGTGCGGGTGGTCCAGAGGCATGGGAAAGCCGTGTCGGGGCAGGGACCGGGCGGAAAGTCGGCTTGGCGCTTGGATCGATGGGTCCGGCGATGGGGAGAAAGCGGGTGGGCGCATTTGCTCGATCTGGGTTCTACGAAAGACCCTAGTTCCTATCGAAGCGCACGCTCTGCTCTGCGGCCTTGAACACCGCTGCCGCCTTGTGCCGCGTTTCCATCCATTCGCTCTCCTCGACGCTATCGAGCACGATGCCGGCGCCCGCGCGAACGTGTAGCGTGCCGTCTTTGACGATGCCTGTGCGCAGGGCGATGGCCGTATCCATGTCTCCGTTCGCGCTGATGTATCCGACTGCGCCGGCATAGATGCCGCGCTTTTCGTCTTCCAGCTCGTCGATGATCTCCATGGCGCGGACCTTGGGCGCACCCGACACCGTCCCGGCCGGGAAGCCCGCCATCAGCGCGTCGATGCAATCGAGCCCGTCCTGAATGTCGCCCTCGACATTGGAAACAATGTGCATGACGTGGCTGTAGCGTTCGACGATGAAGCGTTCTGTGACGCGGATCGTGCCCGCCTTGGCGACGCGGCCGACATCGTTGCGGCCCAGATCGAGCAGCATGAGGTGCTCCGCGCACTCCTTGGGATCAGACAGCAGATCGCGTTCGTTTTCAATGTCTTGCGCTGTCGTCTTGCCGCGTGGCCGTGTGCCCGCGATAGGCCTGATCGTGACCACGCCGTCGCGCAGACGCACGAGAATTTCTGGGCTGGAGCCCACGATCTGATGATCCTCGAAGTCGAGGAAGTAGAGGAACGGCGAGGGGTTCATGCGCCGCAATGCGCGGTAGAGCGCGAAGGGGCTGGCGACCATGGGGGCGGACAAGCGCTGGCCGATGACGACCTGAAACACATCGCCGGCCAGAATATAGTCGCGCGCGGTCTGAACACGCTTGGCAAAGGCTGGCAGGTCGGTGCCGAGGTCTGGCGTGATGTCGGGGACTTGCACTGTAGAGCTCGGGCTGGACGGGACTGGCCCGTCAAGATCGCGCACGGTCGCTTCGATCCGCGCCACCGCGCTGTCGTAGTCTCCGCCGGGCGGGACCAGCGCGGCGATGATGATTTCCTGCAGGACCTGATCGAACACGCAGACGGTTTGAGGCCGAACCATGATGGCATCAGGCGTGCCGATGGGGTCTGGGTTGGGCTGGGCCAACACTTCGACCTGCCGCACCATATCGTAGCCGAGATAGCCGAACAGGCCTGCCGTCATGGGCGGATAGCCGTCCGGCAGCTCGAACTCCGTCTCCGCTATCAACGCGCGAAGGGCGTCCAACGGTTTGCCGTCCATCGCAACAAAGTCCCCGCCGCGCGACAGTTCCGCCGCGTCGCCATTAGAGCGCCAGATCAGATCGGGGTCGAAGCCGAAGAAGGAGAAGCGCCCGCGCTGCTCGCCACCCTGCACGCTTTCGAACAGAAAGGCGTAGGGTTTTCCCAGCGCGGCTTTGATGAAGGCGCTGACGGGCGTGTCGATGTCGTTGATGATCCGCGCGGTCACCAGCTGCGGACGATCGGATGTGTGAAAATCCTCCCGCGAGGGAGCGAGCGGCGGCAGCACTTACGAACCGTCCTCAGACAGGCTCAGCACGCCGCGGAGCTGATCTTCGAACACTGCGTGTTCCTTGTCGTTGAGCACCGCGCCCTGATAGGCCGTGCTAATGTCGAGCGCGATCTGTTCGGACACTTGCTCGCGGATAGTGTCGAGCAGGCGACCGCCGAGGCGTTCCGTACCGGAGCTTATCTTGTCGAGCACACCGACTTCGTAAGTGCCTGTCGCCACACCGCGACCGCGGGCCGTGTCACCGACAGTACCGTCGAGCAGTCCAACCAGCACGGCGGCCGAGAATTGGCGAGGCGGATTGGCGCGTTGGATCAAAACGTCCTGGACTTCCAGGCCGAGCTCCGAGGCGATGCTCGCGATGTCCTCGCCGGAGCGGAGGCGCACGTCGATGGCCGCGCCACGTTCGGTCAATGCGGCTTCGATGGCGTCGGCGCGAAGCTCTTCGATCACCTGTTCGCGGATGTCCTCAATCGGTTGCGGTTCCGGGTCGATCGTGTCGATCACGCGGATCACAGCCAATCCGCCCGACGTGGTCGGGATGATGTCTGTTTCATAGCCAACGCCCGCGCTGAAGATGGCATTGAGCAGGGCCGGGTCCCGGGCGACGCCGGGGATTGCGGTTGTGCCGTTCATCACGATCCCATCCGGCGTCACACCGTTCCGGTCGATCATGGGGAGCGATTGCAACGGCACCTTACCCTCTTCCATAAGCTGTTCGATGGAGCGGCCTTCCAGCAGCGCATCATCGAAGAGACGCTCATATTGAGAGAGCTGTTTGCGCGCCTCGCCGAGCACCAGATCATTACGAAGACGATCGCGCTCGGACGCGAAGTCAGGGATTTCGGCAGGTTTGACGGCATCGACCAGGACGACCTCAAAGCCACCGAGCTCAGTCGCGACGGCCTTGGCTGCGCCTGCGTCCAGCTCGAAGGCGGCAGTGTCGGAGGCATCGTTGAACAGCGTGCCGGGTTTGATCGACTCAAACACGTCGGGTGCGGGGAGGCCGAGTTCGGCCACGACAGCCGCCGCGCTTTCGCCGCTCGCCAGACGGCCTGCGATTGATGCGGCCTGTGCTTCGCTCGTGGCGCTGATGAGCGTCACGTCGCGTGTTTCGACCGAGCCGATTTCCCCGGCGGAGACAAGCGTGTCGAACCGCTTGCGGATGTCCTCTTCGCTGATCACGCCGGAATAGCGTTCTGCGTCTTCGTTGTTCAACCGGGAATCGGTGTCCCTCAGGCCGGACACATCGAGGGCGAAGTCAACGGGCTCCAAGCGAATCATCAACGCCTGTCGATATTCAGGTGAGGTGAAGCGCTCTTTATTAGACGCCACATAGGACGCGATGTCCGCGTCCGTTGGCGTAGGAATGTCAGACAATACGCTCTCGTCGAGACGAATGACGCGACCGGTGCGGATCTCATTGACGAAGGTGTTGTAGCGCTTGGCGTAGTCGGACGGCGCTTCGATGCCGCCCATGATGGCGGGCAGGGTCTGTCGTTGGGTCAGCTGGTTGACCACATCTTCTTCGAATTGTTTTTCCGTGATCCGGTTGGACGCCAGCAGGCGCAGATAGGCTTCCTCGTCGAACTCGCCGGTGATCTGATTCTTGAACGCCTCGATCTCCCCGATATATTTGGCAACGTCTCGGTTGTTGACGTCTACACCGAGGTCTTCGGCATCCGCCTCAATGGCGAGATCGCGCGTCATCTCCTGAACCAGTTGTTGCGGCAACCCGCGGTCGAAAGCCTGCTGATTAGTCAGCCCCTCGCCATTGGATTCGGCGAACTGGCGCATGCGCTCGTTGAAGCGGTCCTGAAATTCAGTCGGGCTGACTTCCTTGTCGCCGACCTTCACAATCGCGCCGGAGGAGTTGGGCGAGAACACGTCCTCAATGCCCCAGACCGCGAAGGCCAGCACGAGCATGCCGACCAGCACCCCCACCAGCACATTGCGTATCTTGGCACCCAACCCCTGAGGGCGGCCGTAAATGTCGTCGCTATCGCTCATGGCCGCGCTCTAGCATGGCAGCGCGGCCCCGCAAGCGGTTGCGTTCACGTCTTGCGACGCGCAAACAGAGCGGCATGAAACAGCTGATCGCCGCAAACTGGAAAATGAACGGAATGCCCGATTGGGCGGAGAAGGTCGGAGAGCTTGCGCGAGCTGAGGTCTCGGGCGCGGCAGAGCTCCTGATCTGCCCGCCAGCGCCGCTACTCAGCCTGCTCTGCGAGGCGGCATCGGACAGCGCCGTCACCATTGGTGCGCAGGATTGCTCCGCGGATGAAGCCGGAGCCCACACCGGCGAGACGGATGCCGCGCTGATCGCCGCGCTAGGTGCGCGCTATGTCATCCTCGGCCATTCGGAGAGACGCGCGGGCGGGGAGAGCGACGCGCTCGTCAAAGCCAAGGCGGAGCGGGCCATTGCGTGCGGATTGCGCCCGATCGTCTGCGTCGGGGAGAGCTTGGACGTGCGCGAGGCCGGTGAGGCGAATGCCGTCGTTGTCGATCAGCTGCTGTCCAGTATTCCGGAGACGGGCGACTACGATATCGCCTATGAACCGATCTGGGCGATCGGAACCGGACGCGTCGCGGAGGTGGCGGATATTGCCGAGATGCACGCCGCCATCCGCGCGGCAGTAAAGCCGGGTCCGCGCATTCTCTATGGCGGATCGGTCAAACCCGCCAATGCGCAGGAGATACTCGCGACGTCCGAAGTCGGCGGCGCGCTGGTCGGCGGGGCCAGCCTGCAGATGGATAGTTTTGCTGCCATCGCGCTCCATGCCATTCGATAGAGTTAACGCCGCGTAAACCATAGTCAGCGCACCGTAAGAGCGATCTTCGAATCGCAAGGACACGGTCATGCGCACTGCACTCTATTCTTTGGCTCTCACTCTGATCGCTGCGCCGACAATGGCCGCCGATCTGGGTACTTACCGCGTCGGCACTCCCTATAACACGACAGCCGCGCCCGAGGCCGGGGTCTGCGATATGCAGTGCGCGGGCGACGCGCAGTGCCGGGCCTGGAATTATGTAAAGCCGGGACCCGCGGCGCAGGGCATTTGCGAGTTTCTGTCGGTATCCGGCAATCAGGTTTCCAGCGCGATTTCTATCAGCGGCATGGGCAGTACCGGCTTCGCGTCCCGCCCGGATGTCATGTCGGGCAATACCAACACCATCCGCGTCGGCACGTCGTCCGTGCCAGCTGCCCGTCCGCAGGTCACGCAGCGCCCGTCGGGTCCTCGCATAGTCCGCGAAGCCGTGCCACAACCGCGTCCCGTGCAGGGCGCGAGCTATCAGCGTCCCGCGCAAAAACAGCTCGGCCTGTCGCTGGAGCAGCAGCGCGCCATGATCCGCGCGCAGCGAAGCGGACAGGCAGCGCCCGCCGAACGTCAACCGCAAATGCAGCAACAGCCTCTCGCACCGCAGATGTCTCGCATGCCGGCGTTCCAGCCCATGCTCGACGGCCGCGCCGCGCCGCGACAGCCCATGCCGCAAAATCCGATGCAGCCGAATGCCATGCCACCGCGTCCGATGATGCAGGCGCCGCAAATGCCCCAAGCTCAGATGCAGCAACAGCGCCAGCCGATGATGCAACGCGGACCTGCGCGCACGCGTGGCGCTCGCGGTGCACAGCAGCCGCGCCAGATTCCGGCCAACGCCCCCGCTCAAGCACAGGGCCGTCCGCCGATCGGTCAGGCCATCGCACCTCCGCCAATCGCGCCCGCGCAAGTTCCGTTGCAGGCGCCAACACCGCAGGCACCCATGCCGCGCGCGTCTGCGGCCAACCCGGTCAGCTTCGCCAATGCGCAGGCGTCCCTTTATGGCAATCTGAATGACGATGTGCGCGTGCCGGCATCCAACCAGCCTGTGCCGCAAGACCCGAATGCCCCACTGCCGACCGCGCAAGCCCGCCCTGTTGCGCCGGTGCAGATGGAGCAGCTAGCGGGTGCGCGTCAGCGCTAGGCGCGGATGCGGCGAAAGCCCATCAGAAGGGCCACGCCGGACAGTCTGAACCAGCCAAAGACAACGAAAAGCACGAAGCAGAGCGTCGCGGAGAATTGGAGCCGCGCCGCCAATGGCATGGTGTCCAGTCCCAGCATGTCGACCGTTTGCGCACCGCCGGATATGCTGGTGATCATGGCGAGAAAGACCCAAACCCCGACCCAGTAAAAGTTCAGCAGCTTTGACGCGCGCTCGAACGTGGCCGGGATCAGAAACGCCGTCACAGCGACCACGGTGACGGAGAACATGATGGCGGCGGGGAGGAAGGCGGACATGCAACTCTCGCGAGACAGGGGCGGGACGATCTCCCCTGACTTTGCAAGTTCGTGGCCAACCGGGCCTTTGTAGGACGCGTTTGCTCTATGAAACTCTCTTTAAACTGATCTCAAAGCCCGCACGGCTCGCCCGTCATGTCCAGCCGAGCTGGGTCATATCCGCGGCGAGGACGGTGTTGGACGCGGTCTCCGTTCCGACCAGAATGCCGTCGCAATCGACTATGACGCAGTCGATCCCCGTCCGGGGCGTCTCGTCCTAGCGTCGCTCCTTAACCGTCAGGAACCGGATGTCCGGATTCTTCTCCTGCGCGTAGCCGATGTCCCAGGCGGATTTGGCGAGATAGACGGGGTCGCCGTCGATATCCTCCGCCATATTCATCATATGCTTGCCCGCAAACGCCTTGATGAGCGCTTCGTCCTCGGCCGAGAGCCACCGGGCGGTTTGGTAGGGCGGCATTTCGAATTGCACGCCGAGGCCGTACTCCGTCTTGATCCGCTCGCGCATGACGTCGATCTGCAGGCTGCCGACCGCGCCGACGATCATGTCCGCACCCATTTCAGGCTTGAATAGCTGGGTCACGCCCTCCTCGGCGAGGCTCTCCAACGCTTTGCGCAAGTGCTTGGCCTTGAGCGGGTCTTCGAGTCGGGCGCGGCGCAGGATTTCCGGCGCGAAATTGGGTATGCCCGCGAATTTGATCTTGCCGGACTCAGAGATGCTGTCACCCACGCGCAATACGCCGTGGTTCGGAATGCCGATGACATCACCCGCATAAGCCGTCTCCGCCAGCTCTCGGTCCTGCGCGAAGAACATCATGGGATTGTGCACCGACATGCTCCGGCCATCTGCGGTCTTCAGCTTCATGCCGCGTTTGAACTCCCCGGACACCATGCGGTAAAATGCCACGCGGTCGCGGTGATTGAGGTCCATATTAGCTTGCACCTTGAAGACGAAGCCGCTGACTTCCTTGTCCGTCGGCTTGATCTGTACATCCTGTCCGGCTTTCACGGCGGCTTCGGGCTGCGGCATCGGGGCCAGCTCGGCCAGCGCGTCGATCAGCTCGATGACACCGAATTTTCGCAAGGCCGAACCGAAATAGACTGGCGTCATATGGCCTTCGCGGAAGGACTGCTCCGAGAAGTCGGGATATTCGCGGGCCAGCTCGGCTTCCTCCTGAAACTCCTCGAGCAGGGCGTCATCGTCGAAGGTTTTGCCGATGGAATTGCCATCCATCGCGGTCCAGCTGTGTTCGCCGCCGTCTTCGGGCTTGGAAAAGGCGAGAAACTTGTTGGTGCGCAGATCGGCCACGCCCTTGAAGCGGCGCCCAGACGCGGCGGGCCACTGCATCGGCACCACATCCAGCGCGAGCTTGTCCTCGATCTCCGAAATCAGATCGAACGGATCGACGCCCTCTCGGTCGAGCTTGTTGATGAAGGTGACGATCGGGATGTCGCGCAATCGGCAGACTTCGAACAGCTTCAGCGTCTGCGGCTCGATGCCCTTGGCGACGTCCAGCACCATGACGGCGCAATCTGCAGCGGTGAGAGTGCGGTAGGTGTCCTCACTGAAGTCCTCGTGACCCGGCGTGTCCAGCAAGTTGAAAGTCAGGCCCCGGTGCTCGAACGTCATGACCGACGAGCTGACCGAGATGCCGCGCTCCTGCTCGATCTTCATCCAGTCCGACTGTGTGCGCCGCGCTTCGCCCCGCGCGGCCACCTTGCCCGCCTGGTGGATGGCCCCGGCGGAGAGCAGCATGTTTTCGGTCAGCGTCGTCTTGCCCGCATCCGGGTGCGAGATGATGGCAAAGACGCGCCGCTTGGTGGGTTCGGTCTGGAGGGCGGATGAAGTGCTGGCGGACATTTTGCGCGCCGTAGCGGCGGGCGGGGCGTGGGGCAAGCGAGGAGGGGAGTTGGAGGCGGTGCGCAAAACCCTCCAAAGCCTCACACCGGTCTCAATCCGACGTCCATCGTGCGACCTCTGCGCTCGTTCATGCGTCGGGAGGAGGATTACTGGACAAAACCAGGATCAGGAAATGATCCCGCCTGCTGCTCATCGTCCCGACCACGCTCCTCTTTTGACACGTCGTTATAGCGATGACACGCAGTGCTATGGAACGTCTCTCCGACTCGCAGTTCAAACTGGCCGTCCGCGCGGGCAAGCATCTCGATAAAGCGGCAGGCGGAATGCGGGTGTTGTCGTCCATCGCCTGGGCGGAGAAGCACAAGTCGGCGTTTCTGAAGAACGGCACGCTGCCGACGCCCGTCTATCCCAAGGTCGATACGGCCAAGGTGCGCGCCCACATTGCGGATGCGCGAAAAGATATCGAGGGCGATCACGAAATCCAGCAATGGCTCTGCCGACTGGCGGAGACGCTGTCTACGCAGGCAAGCCTTATCGAGACGCGCGGGACGGCCGAGTTCTTCGAACATTCTGCCGCGCTCTACGGGCGGCCGACGCGGCTCATGCTCGACCGCAAGACGAAGGTGCTCAATCTCGCCAAGCATCTGGACGCGGCCTTGGACGGTCTCGACTTCGATCGGTTGGTGATGGAGGGCGAGGAAGAGCGGCTGACGGATGTGCAGTTTGCGCGCGCATTGCGCGGACGGCTGGGACGTCACTTCGGCGATCAGGCGCCGTCAGTCGAAGTCAGCGCTTCCGTCACCGCGAAGGCAGCAGCCAGCTCGACGCGCATTCGCGTCCGTCAAGGTGCGGCTTTCACCGCGCGTGATGTCGATCAGCTGCTGCAACATGAAGCGCTGATTCACACGGCGACGGCGCTGAATGGCAAATCGCAGAAGAATTTTCCGATATTGGGCCGTGGCCATGCGGGCACGACTGAAGTGCAGGAGGGGCTGGCGGTCTTCGCCGAGGTCGTGTCCGGCACGATGGACCCGCGGCGCTTTCGCCGCCTCTCAGGCCGCGTACTGGCGATCCAGATGGCCGTGGATGGTGCCGATTTCAAAGAAGTCTTCGATTGGTTCCTGGAGCGCGACGGCGATGCCGGCATCGCCTATGACAATACGCGCCGGATCTTTCGTGGCGGAGTCATTTCGGGCGGCGCGCCGTTTACTAAGGATATGGTCTACCTCAACGGCCTGCTGCGCGTTCACAACTTCATGCGCACGGTCGTGAAGATGGGTCGCGCGGATCTGATCCGCATCCTGTTCCTCGGCAAGATGGATATCGAGGACGTGCCCGCATTGGCGCAGCTGGCGAGCAACGACCGGCTGGACGCGCCAAAATTCATGCCGCCCTGGGTCCGTGATCTGCGCTTTCTCGTCAGCTATATGGGCTATTCCAGCTTTCTCAATCAGGTCAAGATGCCGGGCTTTCAGGCCTACTATGAGAAAGACTTGAAGAATGTCCCGGATGTGTGGGGCCTAGTGGGGCACGACCGAATAGATCAGACGGGCGAAGACATCATCGAGTGAATGCCTGACCTCAAGTGATAGCCCGCCATCTTGCTGCACGAGAAAGCGCCCCGGCAGCACTTCGGACGCACGGTCGAACACGAGCACTGTTCCGGGCGTAAAGCCCAACGACGGTATCGCATTCAGCGCGAAGGCGTCGCCAACCCGCTCCGACGTGGTGGTGTAACGCGACGGCTGGCCCTTGGTGGGGTCCACGCCGCCTTCGGGCCAATCATAGACGGGTATGTGGTGAATCGGCTTGGCGAGGTGACGATGCGCGGGGTTGAGCCGCGCCGGGAGCTCCCCAGACAGAAGCCAGGACGGATCGGTCTTTAGCGCGTCCGCAATGCGCAAGAGAGCCGCGCGTCGTGGGGTGTGACCGCCACTTTCCCAATTCGCGATGGTCGGCTGGGACACACCAACGGCATCGGCCAAGGCCGTCTGCGACAGGCCGAGCTTTTTTCGCTTGGATTTTAAACGGCTCGCCAAGTCCATTAGTTTTATCCATATTAAATTTGCAGTTCGGGGACGCTGAGACAGGCTCTCAGGGTCTCTGACAGCGCCATATATGTAGTCCCACCGTTACTGCTGAACGCAAGCTGAATATACACAAGAGTTAAATTCCTTACGACGATGTCATAAGAAATATCGATAAAACGGGTCGCATTTCACAGTGAAGTTCTTAAATGGAGGCTAGGGAAATGCAATGAAGCGCGTGTCTAAGGATCTCGCATTTCAGTGCGGCAAAGAAATTGAACTGGAAACCAAAGGGTAAAACAATGAAGCAGGGTGATTATTGTACGCGCGAAGGCGCGGAGCGACTGAAGCAACAAATCGAAGCGTACTGGGCCGAGCGCGGCCACGACGTGAAGATCAACCTCGTGCAGGGCGGCTTTCTCGCCTCCATGCGTTCGGCACGTACCGATGTTCGTTCGAACATGGTCAACGGCGTCCCGACGCGCAACACGGCCGACTTCGGCTAAGAAATTCCTCGCCGTTTAGGCGGCGAAACGCTCTATAAGGGCCGGTGTGAGGCTGCGGAAATCCCGCAGCCGCACATCGGCCCTTTGTCGTATCTGGGGCGTGTAGCTGTAGCCATATGTGACCAGCACGGACAACACGCCCGCATTATGCGCTGCGCCCATGTCGGGGCTCGCGTCGCCCACCATGACAATGCGCGAAGTATTGCGATGACCCGCCGCCATAAAGACATGACGCGGATCGGGTTTGGATCGGGGCGCTTCGTCTCCGCCGACGATCCGCGAAAAGTGGTGCGTCATCCGCAGCGCTTCGAGCAGGGGGCGCGCTAGCCAGCCTGGCTTGTTCGTGCACACCGTCAGTTCGGCGCCGAGGTGGGCGAGCGTGTCGAGTGTGTCCCTGACACCCGGATAGGGCTTTGAGCACTGCGCAATGTCGTCGGCATAGCGCAGCAGGAACATGCGCTGCAGCTCGCTCAGCCTGTCTTCGCTCACGGAATGGCCAGCCCGCACAAAGGCATCGCTCAGCAGGCGGCGTGATCCAAAGCCAACGGCGCGGGCGGCGAGCCGGTAATTGGTTTCGCTGAGCCCTTCCTGCGCGATGACATCATTCGTGACACGCACCAGATCTGGCGCGGTGTGAACCAGGGTTCCGTCCAGATCGAAGCAGATCGTCAATCCCGCGAGGGGACGGTCGGTGCGGCGTGGCTGATAAGCAGTATGATTCTGGGCTCGGAGGGCTTTCATTGGCGTCGCTATCCGCTAAGCCCGCCGACATGACAACGCCTACCTCTTACCGTCCTCGCGCTGCGATCATTCTTGCTGCGGGCAAGAGCACGCGCATGAAGTCCGTGACGTCCAAAGTCTTGCATGAATTGGCGGGCCGACCGCTGCTCGGCTGGGCCCATGCCTGCGCGTCGGCGCAAGGCTGTGAACGCATCGTCTGTGTGGTGGGAGAGGCCAATGCGGACGTGCGCGCCGCGGCGGAAGAGCTGGGCATGGAGATCGCCTTGCAGGAGCCGCAACAGGGCACAGGCCACGCCGTGCAATGCGCCAAGGACGCCATGGCAGGGTTCGACGGCGATGTTGCCGTGCTGTTTGCCGACACTCCGCTGATCCAGAACGCGACGTTGGCTGGCGTCTATGACGCGCTGGTCGATTGCGACGTCGCCGTGCTGGGGTTCGAAGCCGCCGATCCGGGCGCTTACGGTCGCCTGATAGAGCGCGACGGCGCGTTGCAAGCGATTGTCGAAGCCAAGGAAGCATCGCCTGAGCAACTCGCCGTAACGCTCTGTAATAGCGGCGTCTTGGCGGCTGACGCTGGAAAGCTATTCGCGGCCGTTGACCGTGTGACTAATGATAATGCCAAGGGCGAATATTATCTGACCGACGTCGTGGAAATCCTGCGGCAGGACGGCGGCACGGCGCGCGCGGTCAAGGGCGACGAGGGCGAAATGCTCGGCGTCAACTCCCGTGTCGATCTCGCGCAGGCTCACAAGGCATTTCAGGCGAATATGCGCCGCGACGCCATGGTGTCGGGCGTCACTTTGCGTGATCCGGATACGGTCTATTTCAGCTATGACACGGAGATCGCGCCGGATGCGACGATTGGAGAGAACGTCGTCTTCGGTCCCGGTGTCAGCGTCGCCGCTCACGCCACAATCCACCCTTTCAGCCATATCGAGGGTGCGCGCATTGGCGAGGGCGCGAGCGTCGGACCTTTCGCGCGGCTCCGTCCCGGCACGGATCTCGGCCCGGACACGCGGATCGGCAACTTCGTCGAGGTCAAGAAGACCACCATGGGCCGTGGCTCCAAGGCCGGGCATCTGACCTATCTCGGCGATGCGGAAATCGGCAAGGGCGTCAACATCGGCGCGGGCACTGTGACCTGCAATTACGACGGCTATTTCAAACACAAGACGGAGATCGCGGACCGCGCTTTCGTCGGCACGCATAGCTCGCTCGTCGCGCCCGTGCGGGTCGGGGAGGGCGCGTTCACCGGCTCCGGCTCGGTCATTACAAAAGATGTTCCTGACGATGCGCTCGCTTTGGGCCGCGGGCAGCAGGTGAACAAGGCAGGTTGGGCCGCGCGCTTCCACGCGGCGATGACGAAGCGAAAGAACAAGTCATGAGTGTCGCCAAGGAAAACGCGGCCATGGCGGCGTTGGAGTTTGTCGCGGACGGCATGGTGCTGGGTCTCGGCTCAGGTTCCACGGCTGAGATATTCATCGAGCGCCTGGGAGAGAAAGTCGCCGGCGGGCTGAAAGTCTCCGGCATACCGACGTCGCAGCGTACAGCCGACGTCGCCAAGGAAGCTGGCGTGCCGCTGATCGACATTGCGAGGATAGACTCCATCGATCTGACCGTGGACGGCGCGGACGAAGTCGATCAGAACTTTCACCTGATCAAGGGCGGCGGTGCCTGCCTGCTGCGCGAGAAGATCATCGCTCACGCCTCCAAGCGCATGGTCGTCATCGTGGATGATCGAAAGATGGTCGACACGCTGGGCGCTTTCGCTTTGCCAGTCGAAGTCGATCCATTCGGCATGACGCTGACCGCGAACCAGATCTACGCCGCGCTAAAGGCGACGGGTTGCGAGGACGGGGTCACCACGCTGCGCCAAAACCGAGACGGCGACGGGCCATTGGTGACCGATGGCGGACACTGGATCCTCGACTGTCGCGCCAAGTCGATCCCGGACCCGGCCGCAACGGCACGCGCGCTGGCGGCTCTGCCCGGCGTGATGGAACACGGACTGTTTATTGACCTGGCCGATGTGATCGTGATTGGCGAGATTGACCACGCGCGTGTCATGGAAATCCGGCGCGACTAGCGCACTCGCTCCGGAGTGACGGCGCGATAAGTTCAAGGAAAAACAATGGCTGACTACGACTACGACCTCTTCGTTATCGGTGCGGGCTCTGGCGGTGTGCGGGCAGGGCGGCTGGCCGCACAGCTCGGCAAGCGTGTCGGCGTGGCGGAGCAGTCCATGCCGGGCGGCACCTGCGTCGTCCGCGGCTGTGTGCCCAAGAAGTTCATGGTCTATGGCGCGGACTACGGCGCGGCGATCAAGCATGCCGAAGGCTATGGCTGGAAAGCCGACAATGTCCGGTTTGAGTGGCCCGTACTCCGCGACGCAATCCAGAACGAAGTCAATCGCTTGTCCGGCATTTATTCAACCATATTGGAGAAAAACGGCGCTGTGCTGCACCGCGAGCGCGCGACGCTTGTCGACGCGCATACGGTGAAGTTACAAGACTCGGGGAAGACCTTCACCGCGGAGACGATCCTCATCGCCGTCGGCGGCTCGCCCTGGTCGCCGGATCTGCCGGGCGTCGAGCATACGGTTGTTTCGGACGATCTCTTCCATCTGGAAACCCTGCCCAAGCGCATGCTGATCATCGGTGGCGGCTATATCGCCTGTGAGTTTGCGGGTGTTTTCGCCGGGCTCGGCTCGCAAGTCATTCAGGCTTATCGCGGGGGGCGTTTGCTGAATGGTTTTGACGCCGAAGTCCGCGACGCGGTCGGCGACGTGCAGCGCAACAACGGTATCGAACTCCGCTTCAACACGAGCCCGACCAGGGTCAGCAAGACAGATGGCGGGCTGATCACGACTTTTGACGATGGGACGAAGATCGGCGCAGACATGGTGCTGATGGCGACCGGTCGGCGTCCGATGACGGACAGTCTCGGCCTCGAAAATGCTGGCGTGACGGTCGAGGAGAACGGGGCGATCAAGGTCGATGAGTATTCCCGGACGACGCAGTCCAACATCTTTGCCGTCGGGGACGTGACCAATCGGGTGAATCTGACCCCCGTCGCCATCCGCGAAGCAGTCGCGATGATCGAGACGGTCTATAAGGACAATCCAACCGCCTATGATCACGACGACATTGCGTCCGCCGTCTTCACCCGACCGGCTGTCGGCGTCTGCGGGCTGAGCGAAGGCGAAGCGCGGCGTCGTTACGGCGATGACCTCACAGTCTACACAACGGGTTTCCGTCCGATGAAAAACATTCTCGCCGACGATCCGCAACGCTGCTTCATGAAGGTGATTACCAAGGGCGAGGAAGAGACCGTGATCGGTGTCCATCTGGTCGGCGATGAGAGTGGGGAGATGATCCAGATGATCGGAATCGCAATCAAGGCGAAGCTCACCAAGGCGGATTTCGACCGGACCTGTGCCGTGCATCCCACGATTGCCGAAGAGATCGTCACGCTGAAACCGCGCGAGATCAACAAGACGACGATTGTGACCTAGGCAGCCCGCTGCTTTTCCAGCTCCGCCGATTTGCGGGTCTGAAACGTCTTCGCCGCCTCGCGCTCTTCCTCGTTCGACAGGATGGTCTTCGCGCGCGGGAAAAACTCCGCTTCCTCTTCATCGACATGATGGACGACTTTGTGGGCTAATTTGCCGAACAGGCTGTCCCAGACGTCGGCAGCTTGGTCCATCGCGTCCAGTTTGGCGATCATTTCGTGCATCTGCTGGTGTTCTTCGATGGCGTGGCGCGTGTCGTCCGTGCCTTTGGGATGCGCCATGAGGGTGGCGTAGAAGGCCTGCTCCTCAGCAGACGCGTGGGCTTCAAGCTCGTTGCGGAGCGTCGTCCAAAGCTGCGAGCGTGAGTCCGAGCCGGGCTCCGACGCCTTAACGTCGTCGCAAAGCTTTCGCTGGGTCTCGTGGTCAGCTTCGAGGGCGTTGTATATTGAGTCGGTCATGTCGCCCCAACGGACGACATGACAGCAGAGTTCCGAAATGGCCCTAACTGGCCTCGATAAGCCCCGACGAGCTTGCCGCTTCCAGCATCGCCTTCTGGATCTTCTCGAACGCCCGCGCTTCGATCTGGCGGATACGCTCGCGCGACACGCCATAGACGCCGGCGAGGTCTTCGAGCGTCATCTTGTCCTCCTCAAGGCGCCGTTTCATGAAGATGTCGCGCTCGCGGTCGTTGAGGTCAGCCATGGCATCGCGCAGCAGGTCCATGCGGGCGTCGTGCTCCTGGTCCTCGCCGAGCACGTCTTCCTGACTATCGCTGTCGTCCTGCAGCCAATCCTGCCACTGCGTCGAGCCATCTTCCGCGCCGATCTGCACATTGAGCGAGGCATCGCCGCCGCCCAGCATACGCCGGTTCATCGAAATGACTTCGCTCTCTTTTACGCCGAGATCGGTTGCGATTTTGGTCAGATGCTCGGGCTTCAGATCACCGTCTTCAATGGCTTTCATCTCGCCTTTCATGCGGCGCAGGTTGAAGAACAGCTTCTTCTGCGCGGCGGTCGTACCCATTTTGACGAGAGACCAGCTGCGCAGGACATACTCCTGGATCGCGGCACGGATCCACCACATGGCGTAGGTCGACAGGCGGAAACCACGGTCGGGATCGAACTTCTTGACCGCCTGCATCAAGCCGACATTTCCTTCGGAAATGACTTCGCCAATTGGCAGGCCGTAGCCGCGATAGCCCATGGCGATTTTCGCCACGAGACGAAGGTGCGAGGTGACCATCTGTTCGGCAGCGTCCGTGTCCCCGTCCTCGGCCCATCGTTTGGCGAGCATGAACTCCTGGTTCTTCTCCAGCATAGGAAACTTGCGGATTTCCTGCAGGTAGCGATTCAGCCCCTGTTCGGGTGACAGCGAAACGGACAGCTTGGCCGTATTGCCGCTGCGTTTTGTCTCTGTCTTGGCCCGGCGTGCGGGCAGTGTTTTGGTTTCAGCCATGGTGGTTTTCTCCCTCCAGTGGGAGGATATGGGGATTTGAAACCCGGTTTAAAGATCAGGCGGGCCGAAAACCAATCAGTTTAGGCTCACTGTCGCGTGAAGTTTCGAAGAGCTATTCTTCTTCTGCGTCATAGGCAATCTGGTTTTGCGAACGGAAAGCCTCGGTCTGGTTGTGGAGGCCCATGCCTTCGCCTGTGACCGCCTCTTGCAGCACGTCTGACGCCTCTGACGTCGCCTGTGACGTCAATTGCGCGCGGGCCTGCTGTGCGGATTGCGCTTGTGCGCCGGGGTTGCCGTAACCGCCGCCATTTGTCCTATCAGTCATTCTCATCTCCTTGGGTGTCACAGACTGAACGGCGCGCGGAGTCGCGTTGTTTCGTGAATTCCGCGTAATTTTGCGCGCAGCCAAGTTGCAGCCATGTCGCAGTGGCGGCTGTGGACGCGAGGCGTTGCCGCGGTTAGAGGCCCGCGCATGAGCCGTTACGACAAACTCGATCAACTCGGAAAGCAGAAGGGTCTGCCGCAAAGCCCGGATGAGGCGGAGCTCGAACGCGTCGCCAATCCATGCGCGGAGCCTTATATGATCCGTCTGGTTGCGCCGGAGTTTACCTCCATGTGCCCGGTGACGGGACAGCCGGATTTCGCGCATCTCGTCGTCGATTATTGCCCGCGCGACTGGATCGTGGAGAGTAAGGCATTCAAGCTCTTCCTCGGCTCATATCGCAATCATGGCGACTTTCACGAAGCCTGCACGACAGGCATCGCACAGCGCCTCGTCAAGGAAATTGACCCGGTCTGGTTGCGTATCGGCGGCTATTGGTATCCACGCGGCGGCATTCCCATCGACGTCTTCTATCAGCACGGCACCCCGCCTGAGGGGCTCTGGATTCCCGATCAAGGCGTGCCGCCCTATCGCGGACGAGGCTAGGCGGCGCTTGCCTGACGGCGTGTAAATCGCCGTGCAGCGCAGGCTTTTCGGCAATTTAGGTTTATCTTGGCGCAAGTCGCCGCTACAGCCGCGCCCATGTCCAAGCTGAACCTCGCATGCGCCCCTGCCGACGATGACTGCGTCTGGTCCGCGCTCAAGCGCGAGGCGGCGGCCTATGCGGTGAAAGAGGTGGCGCTGGCCTCGCTGCTTCACGCCACCATCCTCGACCAGGAGGATCTCGGCGGCGCGATCGTCAATCACCTCTCGGCCAAACTCGCGACACCGGAGCTGTCGGCGCTGAAACTGCGCGATGTGATGACCGAAGCGCTGGCCACAGATGATACGCTTGTCGGCTGCATCGCGCGCGATCTGCAGGCCGTGCAGCAGCGCGATCCGGCCTGTCATTCGCATCTGCAGTGCTTTCTCTATTTCAAGGGATTCCTTGCCATTCAGACACACCGCTTCGCCCATGCTCTGCACAGCGCGGGCAGGGATCTTGTCGCCTATCACCTGCAGTCGCGCAGCAGCGAGCTGTTCCAAGTCGACATCAACCCGGCCGCCCATATCGGATGCGGCATCATGCTCGATCACGCGACGGGCTTCGTCATGGGCGAGACGGCGCGGATCGGCGACGATTGCTCCATCCTGCAAGGCGTGACCCTCGGAGGAACAGGCAAGTCGGATGAGGACCGTCATCCCAAGATCGGCGACCGCGTCCTGATCGGTGCCAATGCCTCTGTTCTCGGCAATATTGTGATCGGCGACGGCGCGAAGGTCGCGGCCGGCTCTGTCGTGCTCAAACCTGTGCCGGAGAATTGCACCGTGGCCGGTGTTCCGGCAAAGCCTGTCGGCGGTTCCTGCGGCGACCCCGCTGCAGCGATGGACCAGACAATCGCCTGAGCGATCCACCTCGAAAGACGACACATGAAACCCGAACAAATGAAGTCCGTGCGCGATTATCTGTGCAAGCGGTTTGGCTCCGAAGCCATCACGCTGAAGCCGCGCAAGGTACAGGACAGCGTCGAAGTCTACCTCAATGACGAAATTCTCGGCCTGCTCTACATCGATGACGAAGATCCGAATGATGTGTCCTATGACCTGAACATCTCCATCCTGCAGCAAGACCTCGACGGCTAGATCATATGGCAGTCTACGCGCTCGACGAACACACACCGGACCTCGCGCACAATGTGTGGGTGGCCGAGAGCGCATCCGTCATCGGAAATGTCATCATGGAGCCCGACAGCTCCGTCTGGTTCGGCGCGGTCATGCGCGGGGATAATGAACCGATCCGCGTCGGCGCACGCTCCAATGTGCAGGACAATGCAGTACTGCATTCCGACCCGGGCCAGCCGCTGATTATCGGCGAAGACGTCATCATCGGCCATCAGGTCATGCTTCATGGTTGCGAAATCGCCGATGGCTGTCTGATCGGGATCGGCGCAACGATCTTGAACGGTGCCAAGATCGGGGCCGGCAGCATTATCGGCGCACATGCGCTGGTGACCGAAAACAAGGTCATTCCGCCGAATAGCCTCGTCGTGGGCGCTCCCGGCCGCGTGATGAAGACCTTGGGCGAGCAGGAAGCCAACTTCCTGAAGCTCAACGCCCAAGTCTATGTGAAGAACGCCCAGCGCTTCAAATCGGGCCTGCGACGCGTCGATTAGTCTTCGAAGAGCTCTGCCACGGCGCGGTCGACAGACTGGCCAAGATTGAACGTCGCACGCGCCGAGGATCCCGCATCCACCACGAATAAACGGTCCTCCGGCCCCAGCGGAGCGGACAGCACGGAGCAGATGGCGTCGGGCTGTGCATGGGCGCGAAGCAGCCAGGTCGTGTCGCCGATACGCTGTACCTGACCGAGCGACTGTAGCGTCTGTAGGAAGGCCATGGAGCGCCCGGAGCGAATCTCTGCCATGACGAGCGACACAGTGATCTTGGCCTGCGCTTCACTCTCCGGCTTTGACAGAAACTCCATCAGCGCCGGGTAGGTCGTCACTTGGCGAAAGTCGCCCTGATTGCCGGAGCGCAGAAAGGACTGCGCGGTCACCCGGCCTTCGCTCATGAAACCGGCCAGAGTCGCATCGTCAAACGGGCCATAGGCGGTGCCGTCGACTTGCACATACCAGTGTGCGGAGCGTTGAGAGTTGGGCCGGTCCATGCAGCGCGCCGCATAGGGCAGATGATGAATCGGCGAAAGCCGCTAGATATATTTTCGTGTCGCCAAGTGTAGGCCGAAGAGCGCGACCGATGCGGCTATGAGCGCAGGCAGGGCGGCTGCGACGTCGGTGAGCACGATCGGCATCAGAATCAGGGACTGCAGAATGACGACCAATGCCAGTCCGCCTGTCTCGACTGGTCGATCGGCGTGCCAGGCACGGCCCAGTGCGAAAATCACCGCTCCTAGCAAAGCGCCGCCGAGGATCATGACTACGGCCGGGCCTTCGTCCGTACCGGTTAGGCTGACGAGCGCGTTTCCGGTGAGGTCGGGCCTGATGAGGCAATAGGCCAGGGCCGCGGCGACGCCCTGCATCAGCAGGATGCCGACGATGCCAACGCGGCCCTTCGTCCAGCCGACCAATCCTGCGACCAAGACCAGACCCTGCAGGCCAATCGCTCCCAATGTGAGCGACGACGCGCTCGGCGGCGCGTACCAGAGGCTGTCCATCGCGCCCGTTTCGCGCAGCCCGAGTTGCAGACCGAGTGCCGCACAGGCTATCATCGCGATAGAGACTCCGGTGCCGAGACGAGATTGCAACACGGCTATCGAGACGGCGAACAACGCCGTGCCACCGAGGCCGAATGCGAGCAAAAGCCGCGCAGGATGCAGGCCGCTGTCCATTCCGAAACCCGCCACGGCGACGAGTGCGATCACAGTTGCGAAAAGAGCGACAAGGCGGGAGTGGGTCAGCCGAGCGACTACAAAAATACTGCCAAAACTGAACGCTATCAAGATAAGCTCTACTGCGGACAAGCCGACGAGCGTGGTGCCGATGACGCTGACGCACAAGCTGGCGAGAGCGAACCACGCCAGCGCTCGGCTTCGCGTGAGGCACGCCGTGACGGCGACTGCCGCGATGGCGATGGTAGCGGGATCAACGCTGGCCAATGCGGGGAGACTGGGCAGAAGAAGCAGGCAGGCCCCGGCGGCGGAGATCGCGCTGGAGACCGACAAGGCTGCGCGAGATAGCCAGCGCTTTTCGCGGATCATGGTGACCGCAAAGACGCCGCCCAAGGCGGCAAGCGCGAATAGGCCGCCGACGAGTTCCAGCGTTTGCGCGCCGAGCATGGCCGCGACCCCTGCGACGAATAGGACGCAATGATAGAGGATGACCGATGCGACGGCGGCCGCGTGACCACGTTTTGCGGGCTTGGTCGCCCGCACAGGCGCCCTGACCGGTTCGGCTATTGGCGCGCGTTCTAAATGGCGCGTGCGAATCTCGCGGGGCGAGGGGCCATTGTCGTTAGCGACTCGAATGACATGGGCGGCAGACACTGCGCCGCTTTCACGCTGTTGGGCGGCGAAGCGCCAGTATTTTCACCCCATTGGCGAAATGCAACTGCCTCTGCCGCCGCTGATCAGTCGTCAGCAACCCACAAAGTTCAGTCGGACAGTTAGTCCTCGTCCTCTGTTGCACGGCCGCCCGGAATATCTCCGAGGATGTCGATGACGGAACGAATCAGCGGGATTTCATGCTGCATGGCGCGGTAGCCGCGCTCTATCAGTTCGTCTGCGCGGGTGAACTCCAACATGCCGATATGTCCGATACGCGGGGCAACGAGCACATCCGGCGGATCGCCAGCGAGCCGGGACCGTCCGATGCGGTCCATGACGATATTGAGCGAACCCATCATGACGGAGCCGATGCGCGGGCCCTTGCCGGGCTTTGCGCCGCCAAGCAGGGACTTCAGTAGCACGCGGTCCGGCCTGATCTTGTTCAGCGACTGTTGCGCCATGATCGCGATTTCGGGAAGGTCCTCATCGACCTCCATATCCTCAGCTTCGAACGCGACTTCGTGGCTCGTGCCGATGGGGCCGAACGCATCGCCCGACAGCGACACGGCGATGACCATATGCGCGCCCATGGCGCGGCAGGCAGACACGGGCACCGGATTGACCAATGCGCCGTCGATCATGTGACGGCCGTCGACTTCGACGGGCTCGAACGCGCCGGGCAGGGCGTAGCTTGCCTGCACTGCCGGGATGACCGGGCCTTGCTGCAGCCAGACCTCATAGCCCGTGCGCAGATCGCAGGTGACGGCCGCGAACTTCTCGTCGAAGTCCTCGATCATCACGTCCTTCAGATAGTGCTCCAGCACCTTTTTCAGTCGCGTGCCTTTGACCAGCCCGGACCCGCCCCAGGACAAATCCGTGTAGTGCAGCACCTTGCGGCGATTGAGCGAGCGTGCCCATTTCTCCAGGCTGTCGAGCTTGCCCGCGAGATAGGCCGCGCCGACGACCGAGCCGATGGATGTGCCCGCGACGATGTCGGGGCGAATATCCGCTTCGATCAGGGCCTGCAGCGCGCCGATGTGCGCCCAGCCGCGCGCCACGCCGCCGCCAAGGGCCAGGCCGAGAGGCGGGCGCTCTCCACTGCCGAGTTTTGCGACGTCCAGCCGCATCAGACGTAGGCCGGTTCGCAATCGGGCGTCTCGCCCTCATGCACGCTGCGCGCTGTGAACTCTCCGCCTACGCCGAAGCCTCGGTAGCGCAACGCGTAGTGATAGTAGCAATTGCCGCGCTGGTAGATGTTGAAGCAGGCGATGTGATTACTGCTCTCGGTCCACTCCTCATACTCGAAACAGATGACGGTATCGCGGATGCGCCACGTCCCGACGTCGACCTTGTCACCATGCTTGTGATGGGTTCGGCCGTCCGCCGTTGTGCGCTCGGCAAAGGCGAAAGTATCGATGTCCGCGCGTTTGAAGTTGTAGGTCCCGCGGTGGGTCTTGTCGGTGAAGGCCACCCGGAGCTGGTCCTCGCTCAAGGGGATCTCCTGGCTCGGATCGGGCAGGTAATCGCCGTCCTCATTCGGCTGCATGGGCGCCGGCCTGTCCTGCGCGAGGCTGGGCGAGGCGAGCATCAATGCCGAGAGAGCGATAGCGAGCCGTCTACACATAGGGCTTCTCACAGGTCGGATAGGCATCGTCGATCACACTGACGGCGACAAAGCCACGGGCTGAGCGGCTATAGGCGTAGTGGCAATTCCCGCGCAGATAGATGGAGAAACAGCCTCCGTTGAGATCGTCATCATAGTCGAAGCAGACGATTGGCCCTTTGGTTCGCCAGCGACCCTTGGACACGACCCCGTCGCGCGTGTGTACGGTCGTGCCGTCGACGTTCATCACTTCGGTGAAATTGTTCTCCCCGCTGCGGACACCGTAGATGTCGTAATAGCCGCGGTGCGTCTTTCCGGTGAACAGCGCCGTCAGCGCGTCGTCCATGATTGGCAATTCCTGGCTAATATCAGGCACGTCGAGATAGTCGGGAATATCAGGCGCATCGACGGCGATGTCGTCCTGCGCCAACGCCGGACCCGCCAGAGCCAGACAGAGCAGGGAACAGAACAGACCGCGTTTCATAAGTGCTCCATAACATGACGCGGGCGCTCCGCCATGCTAGAAACTGCGCAATGTCCGAACGCCCGCCTCACGATCCTGTCCCTCGCTCGCAGCGCCGACAGAGCCGCTATGTGCGCGCGCAGGAGCGGCGTGATGCCCAACGACGCGCTGACCAGCGCTTCTACAACGCTATCTTCAGCGTCATCGGCGCCTGTGTCATGGTCGTGCTGGGGCTGGCCATGTTCGGTACGTTGCAGGGGGACGGAAGCGGCGAGACGAGCGCGGATCAGCCGGAGGTCGTCTTCTCGACCTTCCTCGGCCTGACCGCCATTCAATGGGGCGGGCTGGCGGTCGTGGCCGTCATCGCCATCTTCATGTGGCGGCGTATCAGCAAGCGTTGAGCAAGCCTCTCTCCGCCGTCTTGCCAGCCGCGTTGACACGGACTATGGGCGCGCGCTCTTCTCTTTAGGACCTCATCATGGCGACCAATTTCGCAATCGTAGGCGCGACCGGCAATGTCGGTACGGAAATGCTCGAAATCCTGAGCGCGTCAGACATTGAGATCGGCGAGGTCTACGCCGTGGCCTCGCGTCGTTCGCTCGGCCGCGAAGTCAGCTTTGGCGACCGCACGCTGAAATGTGACGATCTGGAGCAGTTCGATTTTTCCAAGGTCGATATTGCTCTCATGAGCGCCGGTGGATCGGTTTCCAAGGAATGGTCGCCCAAGATCGCCAAGGCCGGCGCCATCGTGATCGACAACAGCTCCGCCTTCCGCATGGACCCGGCTGTGCCGCTCGTCGTGCCGGAAGTGAACGCCGACGCCCTCGAAGCGCCGGGCGCGCTCGACAAGAAGATCATCGCCAATCCCAATTGCTCGACCATTCAGATGGTCGTCGCACTGAAGCCTCTCCACGACAAGGTCGGCGTGAAGCGCGTCGTCGTCGCGACTTACCAATCGGTCTCCGGCGGCGGGAAGAAGGCGATGGATGAGCTGTGGCTTCAGACCAAGGGCATCTACACCAATGCCGACTATCCGCCGGTCAACTTCACCAAGCAGATCGCCTTCAACGTCATCCCGCAGATCGATGTCTTCATGGAGGACGGC
Source organism: uncultured Algimonas sp. (assembly GCA_937923575.1). Classification (GTDB taxonomy): domain Bacteria; phylum Pseudomonadota; class Alphaproteobacteria; order Caulobacterales; family Maricaulaceae; genus Litorimonas. Next base: position 66,607 of record CALDUL010000029.1, on the reverse strand, counting down.
TACACCAAGGAAGAGTGGAAGATGAAGGTCGAGACGATGAAGATCCTCGACAAGTCCATCAAGGTCGCAGCCACTTGCGTGCGCGTGCCCACTTTCGTCGGCCATGCCGAAGCCATCAATGTCGAGCTGGCAGCCGAACTGTCTGCCGACGATGCCCGCGCCCTGCTGCGTGAAAGCCCCGGCCTGATGGTCATCGACAACCCGATCGCGGAGGACGATGAGGCAAATTACATTACGCCCGTCGAATGCGTCGGCGACTTCGCGACCTATGTCTCGCGCATTCGCGAAGACAGTACGCAGGACAACACGCTCGACATGTGGGTCGTGTCCGACAATCTGCGCAAGGGCGCGGCGTTGAATGCGGTGCAGATCGCAGAGCTGCTCGTTCATCGCGGGCTGATCTAGGTCGATTAGCCGACGTCGAACTGCAGCTCGGCCAAGCGCGCATAGAGCCCGCCCGCGGCGGCGAGTTCTGCATGTGTGCCCGTCTCCACGATGCGGCCTTCTTCCAACACTACAATGCGGTCTGCTTTCAGAACCGTCGCGAGCCTGTGGGCGATGACGAGTGTTGTCCGTCCCTGACGCAAGCTCTCAAACGCCATCTGCACGGCGCGTTCCGATTCCGAATCCAGCGCGCTCGTCGCCTCGTCCAAGAGCAGGATCGGCGCGTCTCGCAAGATGCTCCGCGCGATGGCAATGCGTTGGCGTTGACCGCCAGAGAGCGTTGCGCCGCGTTCGCCGATGTCGGTAGCGTAACCATCGGGCAAGGCGGATATGAAGTCGTGGGCATAGGCGGCTTTGGCGGCGGCGATGACGTCCTCTCGCGTCGCGCCCTCCCGGCCATAGGCGATGTTGTCATAAGCGGAGCCGGAGAAGAGTGGTGCGCCCTGTTGTACGACGGCGATGCGCGACCGTAGCGCCTCTGGGTTCAGCCGCTTCACATTATCCCCGCCGACGACAACGCGGCCGCCCTGCACATCGTAGAAGCGCAGGATAAGCTGAAATACGGTCGTCTTGCCCGCCCCGCTTGGCCCGACCAAAGCCACGGTCTCTCCGGGCGCGACCGTCAGTGTGACGCCATGCAAGGCGGGCGCGTCGTCCCGCGTGGGGTACGCGAAAGTGACATTTTCTAATGCCACCGACGCATCCTCGCTCGGCAGTTCCTCGCCGATCAGATTGGGTGTCTCGTCGAGTATGTCGATTAGCCGTTCTGATGCGCCAGATGCGCGCAGAAGGTTGGTGTAGGTCTCGGTCAGGCTCGACAGGCTGGACACGGCGAGGATGGCGTAGGTGGTGAAAGCCGCGATGGACCCGCCGCTCATCTCTCCCGCCATGACCTGCCGCGCGCCGTACCAGAGAATGCTCGAAATGCCGCCCATGCCGATGGCGAATAGAACGGCCGTCAGCCAGCTCTGGATGCCGATGCGCTTGGCCTGCACCGCATAAGTCCGCTCTATGGCCGAGCCGAAGGCGCTGCGCTCCAGCGCTTCGCGCGTGTAGGCCTGCACCGTCTGGATGGAGCCGATAGCCTCGCTCGCCCGGCCCGAGGCTTCCGCCAGCCGGTCCTGGCCGTCGCGCGACAGGCGGCGGATAGCGGGGGTCACGGCGACGACGATTCCGACGATAATGCCGCCGATGACAAGCACCAACAGGCCCAGCTGCCAACTCTCCACGAACATCAGCACGATGGAGCCGACGACGACTGCACTGGACCGCAGGGCGAAGCTGATCGAGCCAGTCACGACCGTTTCCACTAGCGTCGTGTCCGTCGTCAGCCGCGACAGCACTTCGCCCGTGCGGATGCGTTCGAAATAGGACGGGCTGAGAAAGGTCAGTCGGTCGAACACGGCGCGGCGCAGGTCCGCAACGACGCGCTGTCCGAGTGTGGTTATGAAGTAGAAACGTAGGGCACCGAACACCGAGAACAGCAGCGCATAACCGATGGCGAGCAGAAAATAGCTGTTGAGGCCGGTGTCCGTGCCGGGCAGCCGCGCGCAATACTCTGCCGCATCGCCGCCGCCGAAACCGCAATCCACAATGACCTTGACGATGGAGCCAAACAGCAGCGTGCCGAAGCTCGACAGGACGAGAGTGATCAGGAATCCGGCCAATCGTCCGGGATAGCGGGTCACAAAGGGCCAGAGCTTTGCAAGCGGACGCAGGGAGCGAGAGCGCTCGCGCTTGCCCTTTTCCTGCTCCACGGATTGCACATAGCGCGCGCCTGCGGAGCGGGACGGATCGATGGGTTCAGGGCCAGCCATTGCGCCGCGCGCCTAACAAGGCCCCTCGCAAATAGAAAGAGCCCTTGTGGAAAGCGCTGAAACAGCGCGGTCCGCGGCCTTGCACATCGGCACGAACGACCGCAGGTGCAGCCGGTGAGCGAGGCAATCCCAGATAAATATGGCGTGCTGAAGTCCGTCTTCGGTCACGACCAGTTTCGGCCCGGTCAGGAGGAGGTCGTCGACCAGATCGTCGGCGGCGGCAGCGTGCTGGCTGTCATGCCGACGGGCGCAGGTAAGTCGCTCTGCTATCAGGTGCCGAGCCTGATCCTGCCGGGCTGTTCCATCGTGATAAGCCCTCTCGTCGCGCTGATGGACAACCAGGTGGCGGCATTGCGCGCCAACGGCGTCTCGGTCTCCTGCATCCACTCCGGCCAATCGCGCGAACGCAATATCGAGGAGTGGAAGCGCGTGGCGCGGGGCGAGGCGGACATGCTCTATCTCTCGCCCGAACGGCTTATGACCGACCGCATGCTGGCCGCGCTGAATAAGGTGCGCCCGCCGCTCTTCGTCGTCGATGAGGCGCACTGCGTGTCCAAATGGGGCCCGGCCTTCCGCCCGGAATATGCGCAGCTATCGGAGCTGAAACGCCTCTTCCCGGAGGCGAGCGTCGCGGCCTTCACGGCGACGGCGGATGAGGGCACGCGGGTCGATATTGCCGAGCAGCTCTTCGGCAATGACGGAAAGGTCCTTGTGCAGGGCTTCGACCGCCCGAATCTGTCGCTGACCGTGCTGCCCAAGACGAACCGCAAGGCGCAACTTCTTGAATTCATGGAGGGGCGTAAAGGCGAGGCGGGGATTGTCTACGCCCTGTCGCGCAAGAATGTGGAGGAGACGGCGCAAGCGCTTGTCGCCGCTGGCTACAAGGCGCTGCCCTATCACGCGGGCATGGACGCCGCCCTGCGATTCGAGAACCAGGAACGCTTTATCGCCGAAGAAGCTGTCGTCATGGTCGCCACGATTGCGTTCGGCATGGGTATCGACAAGCCGGACATTCGCTTCGTCTATCACGTCAATCTGCCCAGCAGTCCTGAAGCCTATTATCAGGAGATCGGCCGCGCGGGCCGTGATGGCCAGCCTGCCGACACTGTGCTGCTATACGGGCTCGACGATATCCGTATGCGCAGACAGTTCATCACCCAGGAAAACACGGACACAGAGCATCAGCTGCGCGAGCACAAGCGGCTGGACGCACTCCTTGGTTATTGTGAGGCGTCGTCCTGCCGCCGTCAGGTGCTGATGAAATATTTTGGCGAGGATTTGCCGCCCTGCGGCCAGTGCGATGTCTGCGAAAATCCGCCGGACCGTGTCGACGCGACCGAGGCCGCTATCGCGCTGCTCACCGCCGCCAAGGAGACGGGCGAATTCTTCGGCGCCAATCACGTCATCGCCGTCGCCCGCGGGCAGGATACGGAGAAAATCCGCCAGCGTGGTCACGACAAACTGCCAAGCTTCGGATCAGGGGAGCGCTGGGCCGACAAATACTACAAGGCTTTGCTGCGGCAGGCCGTCGCGACGGGTTACCTCAAAGTCGACATGCAACGCTACGGACGGTTGGTCGTACAGCCGCTCGGCCAAAAGCTGATCGACGGAGACGGCGCCTTCATGATGACCGAGCCGAAGGTCACGAAGAAGGAAGCGCGCGCAAAGGCACGCAAACGCAAGCCCGCGCCAGAATTGCTCGACGATGCGGATCAGGAACTGCTTGCCAAGCTGAAAGGCTTGCGCCGGGAGATGGCGAGCGCGCTCGGTAAGCCCGCCTACATCATTTTCAACGATGCCACGCTGATCGACATGGCGCAGAAGCGGCCGATGACAAAAGCGCAGATGCTGGATGTATCAGGCGTTGGCGAGACGAAATTCGAGCGGTTTGGCGAGCGCTTCCTCGAGGCTATCAACTAGCAGGCAACGGCTTCGGGTGCGTCCGTCTCGGCGACAAACACGAGTTCCGGTTGAGCTGCCGGATCATGCTGGACGACGAGCACAACAGCTTGATCCACGGCGGATCCTGCGTCCGAGGCCGTGGGCCGGTTTGCGCGGTAGACGACGCTCTCACTCAGATGACGGGTCGCCGCGCAGGCATAGGCGGGGCCGGGGAGTTGGCTCGCCGCGCCGAAACTCAGTCCCGCGATCTCGCCTCGCTGCTGGATGATAACACGCATTTCGCCGACATAATCGGATGCCGTGACCGTGAAGTCGGCATTTGTGCTGACGAGGTAGCGCGAATGGCCTGGGGTCAGTGTCGGCAGCTGGGCGGCGGCAATCTGCGGGCCAAAGTCCAGCGAGACCGTCTTCAGCATGGCGACGGCTGTGGGAATGCTGGCGATCTCGACAGCCAGAAAAGCGAGAAGGATATAGCGGGTCTTCTTCATGGCCGTTCCCTTGCAGGTTGCGGGCCAGTTGCGTTTTCCCCCTCCCGATCATGCGCCCGCCTGCCCACACGGCTTGAGCGCTTTGCCAGCGGCGACTAAGGGGCGCGCATGCGGGCAGGCGTTCTATTTTCCGGTGGGCAGGATTCCACGACATGTCTGGCCTGGGCGCTGGATCGGTTCGATCATGTCGAGACCATCGGTTTCCACTACGGTCAGCGGCATGCCGTCGAAATGGAAGTGCGCGCCGCCTTCCTCGCCAAGCTGCGGGCCATCCGTTTGGACTGGAGCGCAAAGCTGGGCGAAGACCATGTGGTCGAGCTGGCCGGGCTCGGCGCAATATCCGAGACGGCTCTGACGCGGGACGAATCCATTGCGGTTGGTGAAAGCGGTCTACCGAACACTTTCGTGCCGGGGCGAAACCTGATTTTTCTGAACTACGCCGCCGCGCTGGGTTGGCGACGCGGCTTCTCGACGCTCGTCGCGGGTATGTGCGAGGCCGACTTCTCCGGCTATCCCGACTGCCGAGCGGATACGCTGGGGGCGCAGATGCGCGCGATATCGCTGGGCATGGACCGGGACTTCACTCTCCACACCCCGCTGATGCAGCTGTCCAAAGCGGGCGCCTGGAACTTGGCAGATGAGCTGGGCGGGGACGCATTGGTCGAGCTGATCCGGACCGACAGCCATACCTGCTATCTCGGCGAGCGGGGCGATCTGCACGATTGGGGCTATGGCTGCGGCACATGTCCAGCCTGTGAGTTACGCGTGCGCGGTTGGGCGGAGTTCGCGGCGTGAGCTACGCCGTCAAAGAGCTCTATCTGACCGTACAGGGCGAGGGCGCGCAGATGGGCCGGGTGGCGGTTTTTCTGCGCTTTGCCGGCTGCAATCTCTGGAGCGGGCGCGAGGAAGACCGCGCAGCTGCGGTCTGCCGCTTTTGCGATACGGATTTCGTCGGCCTGGACGGACCTGGTGGCGGGCGGTTCGACGCTGACGCACTCGCGGATGCCGTTCTCGCGGCATGGCCGCAGGGGAAGGAGGACCGCTGGGTGGTCTGCACCGGCGGAGAGCCACTGCTGCAACTCGACGCGCCGCTGATCGCCGCTGTTAAAGCGCGCGGGTTCAACATTGCGGTGGAAACCAACGGCACCATTGCCGCCCCGGACGGCATCGATTGGATCTGCGTCAGTCCCAAGGGCGCGGAACCGCTCGTCCAGCGTTCCGGGCACGAGCTGAAATTGGTTTACCCGCAGGCGGAGAACGACCCCGCGGAATTCGCGGAATTAGATTTTGAGCACTTTTTCCTGCAGCCGCGTGACGATTACGCGCCCGACCGCGATGGGCGGGAGCAGGCGGCCAATACGGACGCCGCATTCGCCTACTGCCTTGCCAACCCGAAATGGCGGCTCAGCGTTCAGTCGCACAAATATATCGGTGTCCCCTAGGGACAGCTGACTAGCTGATGGCCTTGCTGGCTTTCTTGGAGAAACGGCGAATCGCGCGGTTGGCGTCAGTCCAAACGCCACTTGCCGTGTCGAACTGATCCAATCCGGTGTCAAACCACTGATAGCGCATCGTGCCGAGCGTTTCGCCCGCCGCGCCCACGAGCTGGCCTGTTATCTCCGCGCCGCCCGTGCCAAAGCTCTGCAATGACAGCGATGGCTGAGCGGAGAGTTGCCGAATTGTCGGGCGATTATTGCGGACATCTTCGAGGGTCACGCGGAGCGTAATCGGTGCCGTATCGGAAACCGCGACACCGCGCTTGGCGAAATCGTCACTCAATTCCTCGCGAATGTCTTCGAGCAATTCGGCGAGCTCGTCCTCGCCGTAAAAGCCATTGGCAGAAAAGCCAGCGCGCAGCCCGCGTGAGCCGCTACGCTTGCTAATGTCCCGGGGGAGGTTCTCCGCACGGTGAGCGAGGCTCTCGGACAGCTGGACGTCGATTTTCACCGGCGTGGTGACGCGCACGTCGATGTCGCTGGAAAAGCCGCGCGTCCCCGCGTGAGCAGGTGCGCTCGCGAGGGCGGTGAGGGCTGCGGCGGTGAGTAGAGGTCTGATCATGATCGGCTCCTTGATCTCCTAGATAGGGATGGGGCCGATTATCTCCAAATCACAAGACGGTAAGGTCAGTGCGACCTAGGACACCACGTCGACGATAACGCCCATCACGTTCTTGGCCGAGCGCAGACCGGCGAGCTCCGCGTCGAGACGCGCGGCTTGAATGTGGCGTGTGGTCACGACGACTTTGCCTGTGAGGTCCACGGCTTGTGTCGTAACCGAGAGCACCTTGGCCGTCGTATCGAGAGCCTTGTCCGTGATCTTCACGGGCACCATGCCGACGTAATAGACGCCCTTGCCGGTTGCGATGACCGACTTGCCAACGAATTTCGTCGTGCCGTAGACGCCTTTGCCGACCGCCTTCGTACCGTAATAGGCACCTTTGCCGACGGCTTTCGTGCCGTGATAGGCGCCTTTGAAAGGCAGGGCGACAGCTTTGCCGGTGGTCTTGGCCACCGTCGAACAGCCTGCCAGCGGCACAGCAGCTGCAACTACGGCAGCGCAGATCAGTGTACGAATCTTGGTCATCGAAGTCCCCTGGATGTCCCCTGTGTAGCGCGTCGGTATACCGCGTTACGCTGAACGATCGCTTAACGCCCCTCTCGCAACCAGCCCCACCCCAGTGCCGCAAAGAAGGCCATGAAAAATAGCAGTGGCGGTGCGATCGGACGCCTATTCGACCGCGTCACCGTGTAGGCCTGATTGTCGACCAGACCGATCCAGTCGCGCCCGGTGCGCGCCCCGGAACGGACAGAGCGGAGCTGTGGCAGATTGTCCAGATCGGTTCCAAGGCTTCGGACCGACCCGCCCGTCGTCTCGGCCAGTGGAGCGAGAACCTCGGTCGTGGGAAGAAGCTCCGCATATTCGATAGGGTTTAGCGTCCCGACGGCGGCCACGGTCGTGATGTCGCCGTGACGAAGACGATAGGCGCCAAGACCATCGAGCGGCAGCGTCGCCGTAAAATAGCCGTCGTCGATCTTGCTCATGCGCGCTGTCACACGTGTCCCGTTCGGCGCGATGACCTCGACCTCCGACGGCACTCCGCCCAGCGTCCGACGCTCGACGAACAGCTGTCCGTTTTCGGATCGCGCGGTCAGTACTTCGGCATCGAGATCCGGTTCGCCCAGCAGCCAGTGCGCGGTGCGCCGGAACATCTCGCGGTACGGACCGCCGCCCTCGTGACCCTTGGCCCAGAGCCAGGCCTGGTCGCTCATCAGCATGGCCACGCGGCCATCCCCGACGCGGTCGATGATGAACAGCGGCGTGCCGTCCGGACCCTCCATCAGAACATTGCCGGACAGCGGGTCGTTCTCCACCGCGCGGTACCACGGACCCCAGTCCTGATCCGAGCGACCCGCAAAACTGCGCGTGATCGGGTGCAGACGGCCCTTGTCGTTCAGCTCGGCGCGGAAGGCCTCGGTTTCTGACACACCGGTCGGGCGTGTTGGCAGTACGCTCACGAGTGGCGTCTGAAACAGGCTCTGTTCAGAGGCAAAGGCAGGCCCGGTCGCGAGCAGCAACGCGCCGCCGTCCTCGACATAGCGCGCCATGTTGGAGAAATATTGCGGCGGAATGGTCGGGCGCGGACCCCGGCGGCCTCCACGCTGCAGACGGCGGCGGTATTGATCGAAGATGACGAGGTCGAAGTCCTGCAAGCTTTCCTCAAACAGGCGGCGCACGGGAAACTGGATCAACGACAGCTCGCTTTCGGACGCCCGCGGGTTCTTTACGCGCGGCTGGGTCAAGATAGTGAACTGCACCAGATCGATGGCTGGATCGGACTTCAGCAGGTTACGCCAGCTGCGCCCGCCATTGTGTGGTTCGCCCGTGATCAGCAAGACACGCATGCGGTCGCGAATGCCGCTAATCTCCGCAATGAAGAGGTTGTTGTTAAGCGTCAGCTCTCCGCCGTCTGCGGGCGCGACGACCATCTCTACCGTGTTCCGCCCGCGACGTTCGATCTCCAGAGGTATGGTGAGCGGCGTACCGATGGTGATCGGGAAGCGCGCCTGAACCTCGCCATTCAGCTTGACCTCGATTGATGCGCGTTCGCCTTCGAAGCCGGGGTCATCCACGCGAAGCTCGAAATCCGCGCTCTCGCCGACGACGCCGAACTTCGGTGCGGTAACAGCGGAAATGCGGCGGTCGCGCGCGTCCGCATCGCCAACGATCAAGGCGTGGAAGGGAACGCCGTCCGGCAGGAGATTGGCCGTCGCATCCGAAATATCATGGGCGCGACCGTCCGTCAGCGCGACGACTCCGGCGAGCCGTCCGCTGGGAATCGTGGAGAGAGCATCGGTCAGCGCCGCCGCGAGTTTCGTGCCGTCGGCGTCCGGTGGAATGGCAACGGTAACGATGTCGGTTGGGCGCTCTGCCGCAATCGCATCGCGTAGCGCCACTTCAGCCGATTGGGCGAGGCGCGCGCGCTCTCCGAGCTGCATGGACTCCGACTGGTCGACCAGGATGACAGCCGTGTCGGGGAGCGCCTTGCGGTCCTCGCTGACAAGCTGTGGGCCGGATAGCGCGAGACCGAGCGCCAGTGCCGCAAGCGCCCGCTGCAGGCCGGAACGCAGGCGCATCACGGCTGCGAGGATTGCGGCCATCACGGCAATGCCCACAAGCGTCCCCACCAAGGGCCACGGCAGCAGCGGGTCAAAAGCGATGCGAGACAGCCATTCCATCAGGGCACCTGCCGCCCGAGCCGTTCGACCAGTTCGGCCGCGTGGACCTGATCCGCTTTGTAGTTACCAGACAGCGTATACATGGCGAGGTTTACGCCGAAACGTGACGCCATTTCGCGTTGGCGCGGAATGTCATTGGACAGCTCGACCAGCGTGCCGACCGTTTCGTCCCGTGCCCAGGCGGCGGCCCATCCATTCGATCCGATGATGGCGGCTGAGACGCCGTCCCGTCCGCCGCTCGTTGCGCCCGTCGTCTCAACAAAGACCGGACCATTGGCCCAGCGACCGGGGAAGACCTGCATCAGGTAGAAGGACTTGGTCATCACGTGATCTTCGTGGATTTTCGCCAGACGCCCAATATTCAGCCCATCTGTCACGCGCGCCAGTCCCGGATGCGGTGCACCGCCGCGCAGAGCCCGCTCTTCCTCGTCCGCCGTATCCAACACCAGCGTCCCGCCGGCTGCTATATAGCGGTTGATGCTCGTGCGCTCCGCCTCCGTAAGGGCAGGCGTATCGGTGCGGATGGGCCAGTACAAAAAGGGATAAAGCTCCAGCCCCGCATCGTCCGGCGATACGCCGTGAACGCCGACCGGTTCGATCGTCGTGCGTCGGGTCAGCTGATCGGCTAGGCTGATCAGCGCCGTATCGGACAGACCGTCCGTTCGCGCGTCGCCCGTTTCGATATAGGCCAGATGCAGTCCGAGAGCCGCGTCCTGGACGCGCGTGTCTTGCGCCTCTGCGGACGGGACGGCGGTAAATGCTATGAAGAGCACGGCGGCGGTGGACAGCGCCCGCGACGGGCGAAGGCGGCTGAGCTTTCCGCTGAGAAGCGCGGACAACACCATATCCAGCGCCAGCAGGGCAAGGGCAAGGCCGAGAAGAGTGCCGGCCAGGGAGCGCGGGTCACGCCCTGACATCTGGATCGTGTCCAGACCGCGCGCATCGATCGCACGCAGGGTCTCTGGCGCGCGGACCGCGTTGAGAGCGACGGTGCGCGTGCCCTGGCGGTAGAGGCCGGGAAATTGATCGGCGGGTGGGCTAGCGAGCTCCGCATCGTCGATGGAAATAACCTGAGGCGGCGGGGCGCGGAGTTGTCCGAACGGGCCGAGCTGGCGGTCGAGCACCCATTCGCCAGACGACGCGCTGGTGACTGTCGGCCGAGACTTGGCGAGTGGAAGAATACGCTTGAGCATCTCGACGTAGAGTCCTGAAATCGCGATGTTCGACCACTCTGGTCCTGCGGTCACATGGAAGAGAACGATCCGTCCGTCACCCCTGACAGAGGCTGTGACAACGGGCGAGCCGTCTTCCAGCCGCGCCCAAGTGCGCGCGTCGGTTTCCGCGCCGGGGCGGGCCATGACCTGCTTGGACACGGTGATATCGGCTGGAGTCTCCAGACCGGCGAAGGGCGATTCGGCGGGGAAGGGCGCGAGGCGTTGCGGCGTTTCCCACGCCAGAGCTCCGCCGATCGAGCGTCCACCTGTGCGGAGTTCCACCGGCACGAGCTCATCTGGTGCTTTGGCCAGCTGCGGTCCTGCGAAGCGGACCAGCACGCCGCCGCTTTCGATATAGTCAACGATCTCCGGCGCATCGCTGCTCATGATATCCGGCATGACGAGGACTGACGGGTTCAGCGACAGCACGTCTTCGGCATCGCCGATAAAAAGGTCGGCGTTCGGCGCGAGGGCCTGTTCGGCGTAGAAATCCTCGGACAGCAGCGGGCTCGACGTGCCTGACGCGGGAGCCAGCACGCCGACGAGCGGGCGACCGAAGCTGTCATCCAGCAAAAGGGTCGAGACGCTCGCGCGCGATCCGGCAACCTTGAGCCGAGCCACGCGGGAGCGCAGCTGCGGGGGCAGGGAGATCGACGCCGTGGCCAGTGTCTGTCCCGGCGCGAAAACTATCTCGTGGGCGGCAAGCACCTCACCGCGGCCGTTCAATGCCTGGATCGTCGCGCCGCGTCCGCCGGAGACCGCGTGCCAGTCGGCCTCAAAGCCGTCGGCGGTCTCACGCACGTCGCCGGGCACGATGACGTCAGTCGCGCTATCGGGCAGAACCAGCGTTGCGTCCGCGTCTCGCAGCGCATCGGGCAGGTCCGCATCGCCGAGCGTTGCGCCCGATGACAGATATATCGTCCTGCGACCGCCCGGCAGATCGGGGACCGTGGCAGGCGACGTCACGGCGCGCGGTTGGGCAGAGCGCAAACGGTTGAGCGCTTCGGACGCCGGGACAGCCTCAGCCGTGTCATCGCCGATTACCAGCACCACATCCTGATTGGCCCGCCGTGCAGCGCGGACTTGCCGCCGCGCTTCGTCGAGCAAATCGTCCCAGACAGGCGCGGACAGGGCGCTATCGTCGATGACCAAGGTGAGGGGCGTGCTCGCGTCGTCATTATCCTTGACGATCAGCGGCAGGCTGAGCGCGAAGACTGCCAGCGCGACCATCAGAATGCGGAATATGAGCAACCACCATGGTGTGGCGTTGGGCGTTTCCTCATCCGTCTCCACCCCGCGCAGGATCGGCAGCGGCGGGAAAATCTGCTGCTTCGGCTTGGGCGGGCTGATGCGCAGGATCCACCAGATGAGCGGCAGGGCCAGCAATCCGAGCAGAGTGAGCGGCGCGAGGAGGGTGAGGCCGCCCATTATGCGGAGCCCTCAAACGCCTGATAGAGCGCGGTCAATGCCGGTCCGGCGGGCTGGTCAGTGCGGTGGCGCACGACAGTATAGCCGATGTGGCGCGCGGTCTCGTCGATGCGCTCGCAATGGGCTGCAAAACGTGCGCGGTATTCCTCCTGCGCGCGTTCGGCGCGCCCAAGGAGATAAGGTAGCACCTTGCCGACCGGAGAGCGGATTTCGACGCGGCCCTTATATGGGAAGCTCTCTTCGGCCGGGTCTATAATATGCAGCAACACGCCCGTGCTCGGGCGCGCAGCCAGCGCGGCGAGGCGCGCCTGCCAATGCTCGGCATCGGTCAGGAAGTCGCTGGCGATGAGCAGCTTGGCGTGAGCAGGGAGCTTGCCGGAGAGGCTCTGCAATGCGCCGTCCGAGCTCGCCATGCGCATGGCCAGGCGTTCATAGCCGACACGGCCCGCACGCGGGCGTTCGCTCTCGCCCAGCAAGGCACAGCGCTCACCGCCGCGCATCAGCAGCGACGCCACGGCCAGCGTCAGCACGCTCGCCCGGTCGCGCTTGGTCGGGAGTTTGGGGGAGGAGCGCCAGTCCATGCCCGCGCTGCCGTCGCGCCAGATATAGACGCTATTGGCCGCTTCCCATTCGGTATCGCGCACAAAAACACTGTCTCCGCGCGCGCTGCGCCGCCAGTCGATGCGATTGGCAGGATCGGACACGTCATAGGGTCGGTATTGCCAGAAGGTCTCGCCCTGTCCCGGACGACGGCGACCGTGAACGCCTGCGGCCACCATGGCGGCTACGCGTTCGGCCTCGGCCAGCAGGGCAGGGTAGCCCGATGCTAGCCGGTCAGCGTCCGAACGCAGGTGATGAGCGTCGGTGGCGACGGGCATCTAGCGGATGCGGTCTTTCAATCGGGCAATCGTTTTCTCGACGGTCTGACCTTCCGCGCGGGCGGCGAAGGACAGCGCCATGCGGTGCTTCAGAACCGGCTCTGCGAGGTCGATGACATCGTCCACGGATGGCGCAACGCGGCCATCGATCAGCGCCTTGGCGCGGCAGGTCAGCATCAGCGCCTGACCTGCGCGCGGACCGGGACCCCAAGCAACAGTCTTGCGGATTTGCTCGTCATCCGACTGGTCTGGGCGGGCATTGCGCACAAGCGTCAGAATCGCGTCGAGCACGCTTTCGCCCACGGGCAAACGACGGACGAGCTGCTGCATCTCCACCAGCTGCTTCGACGTCATCGCCTTTTTCGGCGAGGGCAGCGTGGCGCCTGTCGTTGCGAGCAGAATCTCGCGCTCTGTCGCCAGCTCTGGAAAGCGCACGTCGATTTGAAACAGGAAGCGATCCAGCTGCGCTTCGGGCAGCGGGTAGGTGCCTTCCTGCTCGATCGGGTTCTGCGTGGCGAGCACGTGGAACGGCTTCGGCAGTTTGTGCGCCTTGCCCGCGATTGTGACGGCCTTCTCCTGCATGGCTTGCAGTAGCGCAGACTGCGTGCGCGGGCTGGCTCGGTTGATCTCGTCCGCCATCAGCAGCTGCGTAAAAATCGGGCCCTTGATGAAACGAAAGGCCCGCTTGCCGCTCTCGTCCTGCTCAAGCACCTCGGAGCCGAGGATGTCGGCCGGCATAAGGTCCGGCGTGAACTGGATGCGCGAATCGTTCATGCCAAGTACGGTGCCGAGCGTTTCGACCAGCAGCGTCTTGGCGAGGCCCGGAACGCCGACCAGCAGAGCGTGACCACCTGACAGGATCGCGGCCATGGCGAGCTCGACCACGCGCTCCTGACCGTAGACGACAGCGCCAATATGACCGCGTGCCGCCTGCAATGTCTCGACGGCGGCGGCCGCTTGCGCTTCGGTTGCGGCATCGACCGACTGGCTATCTAATAGACCCATTCGCATGACCTTCACTGGCATTGCTACGTATAGCGTTTAACACGGCGTAGCACGCGCAGTCGCGACGGGAAGACCTATGAGCTCTAAAACCCAGTTAAATGGCGGTAAGTCGCACCCGGTTTCCGCGGACCCTGAGGGCTTTAGTCTACAGGACCTGATGGACGCGCTGGCGGACACCTCGTCCGATCAACGTCCCGTGGAGCGGTGGAATCCCGATCTCTGCGGCGATATCGATATTGTCATCAAGGCCGACGGATCATGGTGGCACGAGGGATCGCGCATCACGCGCAAGGGGCTGGTAGACTTGTTTGCCAGCGTGTTGCGCAAGGATGCGGACGGGGTGACCTATCTGGTGACGCCCGTGGAGAAGCTCGCAATTCAGGTCGAGCGCGCACATTTTCTAGCCACGCGAGTCGATGCAAAGGGCGAGGGCGAGGCCCAACGGCTGTTCTTCACCACCAATCTGGACGAGGTGATCGAGGCTGGATCAGACAATCCGATTCGGGTGGAAACGGACCCAGAGACAATGGAGCCGGACCCCTATATCCGTGTGCGCGGTCGGCTGGAGGCCGCCATCCTGCGCTCGGTCTTCTACGAGTTGGTCGATCTGGCCGTGGAGCGCGACGGCGTCCTGGGCGTCTGGGCGGGCGGTGAATTCTTCGCACTTGGACCGGAAGGCGCGCACGACGCGTGAGCGATCCTGTTCTCGACAGATTGATGGGCGCGTTTCTGCCCCTGCGCATCGACGACGGTGCGGACCTGATCACGCGCGATACGCAACGCCGCGCGGCCGTGCTGCTGCCCTTCATCAAAAGGGAAGCGGGCTGGCACCTGCTCTACACTCAGCGGCCGGAGACCATGCCGAACCACGCTGGGCAGATCGCCTTTCCGGGTGGCAAGGTCGAACTGAATGAGAGTGCGGCGGAGGCGGCCCTGCGCGAGACCGAGGAAGAGGTCGGCATTCCGCCCAGCGCGGTGCAGCTGATTGGGCGGCTGCCGTCCTTCGACGCGAGCGGCACGTTCCGCGTCACGCCCTTCGCGGGCATTGTCGATCCCAACGCCGAAATCGTCATCGACGAGCATGAGGTCGCCGAAGCCTTCGAGGTTCCGCTGTCCTGGCTGATGGACCCGAGCAATCACGACCCGCGCCCGATGCAGTGGGGCGGCGAAACGCACACGGTCTGGTACATGCCCTATGACGGGCCGGACGGCGTGCACCGCAATATCTGGGGCATGACCGCGGGCATGACCCGTAGGGTTTGGGATAGGGGTTTCAGTGATGCTGACGCGGCGTAGTTTTGTGGTGGGATCGTTGGCATTGGCGGCCTGTCAGCCCAGCGCGCAAGGCCTATCAGGCCGCAAGATGCTGGCCGTGACCATGGACGACTTCAACTTGCCGGAGAATTCTGAGCGGGCGCTGGAGCGCGACCTGCGGATCCGCTCCGCCCTACCCGTCCGCGCTGCCGCTTTCGTGTCGGGCAAGAACGAGACACGCTCGACCTTCGACCGTGTGCTCAGCGATTGGGCTGACGACGGCCACATCATCGCCAACCACAGCTATTCCCACATGAATAGCTCTGAGAACGAGACGGAGGTCATCATCCGCGACATTGCGCGAAACCACGATCTGTTGTCAGAACGCGCCGGTTTCGAGCCCTATTTCCGATTTCCGTTTCTGGCAGGGGGTCGAGATCTCGCGCAGCAGGACGACTACCGTGCTTTCCTCTCCGATGCCGGCTACATCGTCGCCCCGGTCACGATCGACACTTACGACTGGAATGTGACCGCTCGCTTGGAGAAGCCAGGAGCGGATCGGGCGCGAATTGGCGACTATTACCTCCGATCCGTTAGGACCATGGCGAAGCACGCCCACGCCTCGGCGCTTGCGCTCGGACTGAAAAATCTGCCGCATCTCATGCTGGTGCATCACAACGCGCTCAACGCGTTGTTTCTCGGGCCGCTACTAAAGACGCTGCAGTCGGATGGCTGGGAGATCGTCGATGCCAAGACCGCTATGGATCATCCGGTCATGGCTGGTCCGCCGCCTCGGATCGACGGCTGGGGCAACCGTTTGAACTTGCTCCGCCGCGCTGCAGGCGTCGAAGTGCCCGCTTTCCCCGACGAACTGCAAAACTTCGGCACGCCCGCGATGGACGCGTTGGGCCTGTAGGGGCATAGGCGCGGCAATATGACGGCTCCCGACATCAAACCCTTCATGCGCGATCCCGGTGCGCTTGCTGTGCTTGCCGCGCTGCCGGACGGCTCGACGCGCTTCGTCGGCGGTTGCGTACGCAATGCACTTTGGGGCGAGCCCGTCGCTGATATCGACTTCGCGACAAAGCTGGAGCCCGACGACGCAGCCAAGGCGCTGAAAGCTGCGGGTATCAAGGTCGTGCCGACGGGCATCGCGCATGGCACGCTGACGGCTGTCGTGAAAGGCGTGCCATATGAGGTGACGACGCTGCGCCGGGATGTCGAGACGGACGGTCGGCGCGCGGTCATCGCCTATACACAAGATTGGAGCGAGGACGCCCAACGCCGCGACTTCACTGTCAACGCGCTCTACGCAGACGCTGACGGAAATCTCTTCGATCCGACGGGCGAGGGGCTCTCTGACGCCGAGGCGCGCCGTTTCCGCTTTGTCGGGAGCGCGGATGAACGCGTTCGCGAGGACTATCTGCGCATCTTGCGCCTGTTCCGCTTCGTCGCTTGGTACGGATCGGATGCGACGATCTCCAAGGATGCGTTGACCGCGTGCCGAGACAACAAGGCGGGACTGCGCTCGCTTTCGGCTGAACGTGTCTGGTCGGAGCTCAAGAAGCTGCTCTCCGCCCGCGATCCGTCGCGCTCTGTGCGCATCATGCTGCAGCAAGGCCTGCTGGAAACTCTGCTGCCAGAAGCGACCAACTCGGACGGACTGGATCACCTTATCCGGCTGGAACAACGCGAGGGGATCAAGCCCGATCCGATCTTGCGACTAATGGCGATGATGGCGCGAGAGCCGCTGCCCGCCGCGCTGCTGGCGAAGCGGCTGAAGCTCTCACGCAAGGAGGGAGACCGGCTGAAGGCTTGGGCGTCGGACGGCGAAAGCCTGTCCCACGACATGCCCGAACGCGCGCGGCTGCAAGCGATCTACCGGGCGGGTAAGCAGACAATTCTCGACCGCGCGCGGCTGAGGGCGGCGGGCGCAACACATGCGATCGAGAGTTCGCACTGGATGGTGCTGGCCGATCTCGCCATGGGCTGGACGCCCCCGACATTTCCGGTGACGGGCAAGGATCTGAAAGCCGCGGGTGTGCCGGCGGGGCCGGACATGGGCAAGGCGATGAAAGCGCTGGAAACGCTCTGGGTGCGCTCCGGTTTTGCGACGGAAAAGCCGCAACTGCTCGCGGCGCTCAAACTGCTGGGATATTAGAATGGCGCTGAAGCTCTACGTTGGAAACTACAATTACAGCAGCTGGTCGCTCCGGCCCTGGCTGATCCTGCGCAAGATGGAGGTGCCGTTCACGACCGAGATGGTCGATCTGGACATCCCCGGCTATAAGGAGCGGCTGCGCGATATCAGCTCTGCGGCGACCGTGCCCGTCCTCGAAGTCAGTACCGAAAACGGTGTCGAACGCATTCCCGACAGCCTCGCCATCGCGGAGTTCTGCGCCAAGATGGTGACCAATCTCTGGCCCAAGGATGAGGCGCAGCGGGCCGAAGCGCGGCGCGTGACGTCGCTCATGCATGAAGGCTTTCACGCCCTCCGCAATGAGGCGCCGATGAATCTGCGCCGCCGGACGGAGACGAAGATGCCCGCCGACTGCCTCGCGGATGCTGCCGAGATGGTCGCGTTGTGGGACAGCCTGCTGGAGAAGCATGATGGGCCCTACCTCTTCGGCCACTGGTCGATTGCGGACGCCTTCTACACACCCGCAGCCACACGGTTTGAAAGCTATGGCCTGCCACGTACCCGGCGCTCAGATACCTATATCTCCGAGCTGATGAGCGACGAGCACTTCCAGGAGTGGGAAGCGATGGCCTTTGTCGAGGAGCACATCCTGCCCGAAACCGATGCAGTGAACGCCTGATGGACCTTTCCACGCTGATCCGCACGATCCCGGATTTTCCAGAGCCCGGAATCCAGTACCGCGATATTACAACACTGCTCGAAGACCCGGCAGGTCTGCGCGAAGCGGTCATGCAGCTCGCCGCGCCCTATCGCGACCGCCCGCCGGATGTGGTGGCCGGGCTGGACGCGCGCGGCTTCATCTTCGGCGCCGCTGTCGCTGTGGAGCTCGGCGCGGGTTTCGTGCCCGTCCGCAAACTCGGCAAGCTGCCCGGCGAGACGATCAAGCGCGAATATAGGTTGGAATACGGCACGGCGACCCTGGAGCTGCACCGCGACACCCGCGCGACAGGCCGCGTTCTGTTGATAGACGATTTGATAGCGACGGGCGGCACGGCATTGGCCGGGCTTTCTCTACTACGCGAAGTTGGCGCTGATGTGATCGGCGCAGGCTTTCTGGTCGATCTGCCGGAGTTGGGCGGTGCGGACAGACTGCGCGGAGCGGGTGTGGATGTGACGGCGCTGGTGAGCTTTCCGGGTCACTGATCTTATTTGATCTGCGCGGTGATGAGGATTTCGCCGGTGACCGTGTTGGGCAGCGTGCCGTCTTCAAAATTTACGATACACGCACCGGACACGCAATCCGTATCGGACGCGGGCAGGGCAGGATTGCCGAAACTACCCGCGGTAAAACCCGCTGTCGTGGCTGAGACAAAGCGCAGCGTTGGCGGCAGAACATCCTGAATATCGACATTGGTCGCGGGGCCGACTGAATCCGGGTTGTGCGAGACCGTAATTCGGTAGGTGACCTCGGCACCCGGGGTCATGAGTGCGTCGACTGTCGCGGCCTCGACGCTCTTCACGGCACTCAGCGCGGGCAGGGGACGCGGGCAAAGCTGCATGTCGGCAAAGAGACCCATGATCTGGCCTGGCGGGTTGGCATCCGCGCCCGGCCCATTGCCGTAGGTCAGCACCAGCTGGTCGATGGGTTGGTCGAATGTCACGACGGCGTTGGCAGCGGTCTCCCCCGACGCCACAGTGTCGGTTCCCAGCAGTTCGCCGTTCACGACGCTATTGGCGAGATTTGGCGTCAGCGTTGCCGACACGGCCGATCCGTCGAGCGATCCCGTTACGGAGATTCTATCCTGCCAACCATTGCGGTCGACGTCCTGTAGGCTGAATTGCGCGGCTTCGACGCCGAGACCCGCCGTCCCAAGATTGACGGTGATAGTCATGAATTCCGATAGATTTAAAAAGTCAGCATTGGTGGAGAGTGAGGGGTTTCCGCCCGGCGGGCTAAACTCCGCCGAGGTGACGGGGGTGGGCGTGCCGTTTCGTGCGATCAGCCTGTTGGTGTCGCCGGAGAACGCGAAACTCAGGGGGATGGTGTCGGCGGTATATCCATTGACCAGCGAACCGGCGGCCCAGCTGTTGGGACCTGTGAGCGCCCAGTCGAAGTCCACCGGGGCGCCGACAGAACAGGAGAGTACGGGCGGCTGCGGTAGTTGCGTCGGCGTGATGAACAATGTGGTGTCCGTCACTTCGCCGTCATCGGCCCCGGGGAATGCGTCGCATAGCTCCAGTGTCCAAGTGCCATTCGCGGGTTCTCCGTCGAAAGCGGAGAGCGGATTGTCAGGCCTCACGCTGACCTCGTAGCGGTCCCCATTCGCAGGCTGGTTCGCATTATGGGCGCCTTCATTGACGACAATCGGTGCTTCGTCGTCGAGCGTGATCCGGTAGTTGTCGAGATTTCCGGTTGCGCCCGTGTCCGGCGTGATCAGCTCGACGATCGTGCCTGCGGGAGAGACGAGGCGCGCGCGAATATCTCCGCGCCATGGATGGATTGCGCGTAGACCGAGATCGACATCCGCGACGGTTCCGGGATTGGTGACCTCGAAATCTTGCTCCACGAAGGTACCATTGGCGCAGGAGTTGATTGCGGTAAGCGTCACATCGGCAGGGTTCAGCACATGCTGCGCAAAGGCCGTGGATCCGCCGATGACACTCCCGAAAAGGGCAATGAGTATGGAGATGGCATGGCGCATGGGCGAGCCGCTTTCAATCGAAAGGCTCTCATCCCAATCTGTGGGTTAGCAACCAATGGTTGCGCAATACTTACCGCTCGATTTACTTGATCAGCGCGCGAATGACCAACTCACCCGTGGCATCGACGGGTAGCTCTCCATTCTCAAAGGCCACGACACAGGCACCACTGGTGCAGTCGGTGTTCGCAGGCGGCTCCGTGCTGATCGTACCCGCCGTGAAGCCCGTGGTTGTGGCCGAAACATAGCGCAGTGTCTCGGGGAGGGTGTCGGTCAGGTTGATGTCGCGACCCGGTGCCTCTGCCGTGCCGGCGTTGATCGGGCCGTCATTGGTGACTGTGATCTTGTACAGCACCTCGTTGCCCGGCGTCATCAGCAGCCCCGCATTGCCGGGGTCGAACACTTCGACGGTTTTTACCGCTTCCATGTCAGGCAGGAGGCGGCGACAGATATTGATATCCTGCAGAGCAATGGCCTGGGAGGCGGGGTCGGCGGGCGCATTCGGTCCGTTGTCATATGTGAAGACGATCTGGCTGACGGGCGCATCAAATGTCACGGTCAGATTGCCCGCGCTGCCTGTTGGGCCGACATTTCCGGTTGTGTCTTGGGTGAGAGCGACATTTCCGGTCACGTTGACATTAGTGCCGGGGGTCAATGTTAGCGCAGAGCTGGGTACGGGCGTGCCATTGGCCGAGCCGGAGACCGAGATGCGGTCCCGGTAGTTGCCCTGGTCAATATCGGTAATAGTGAACTGGAATTTCTCGACGCCTTCGGCCGGGATGCCGAGATCCATTGTCATCAGGACTTTGCTGTTTGCTGTCTGGTCCGGGAAGTTCAGTCCGACATAGAGAGATGCCGCGCTGCCCGTTCCACCGCTCCAGCCCGTTCGGATCTGTGGGGACGGTGTCGTGATGGCTCCCGCGAGAAACGGAGCCGGATTGGTTCCATTGGGCGAGCTCATGGTCAGGGCGAGAGGGATGTCCGATGTCGTTGGGTCGGTGTCCACGGCGAAATAGCTATTCGCGAGCGATCCGTCGGGCCAATCATTTGGCCCAGATGTGGCCCAGCGCATGCTGTAAATCTCTCCGATCGAGCAGCTCAGGACCGGAGGAGGTGTTCCCGGCTGCGCCGTCACGGACTGGTTGGCACTGTTGTTCGCCGTATTTGTTTCCGTCGAGGTCGTGCTGGTCAGGGAGCCGTTATAGGTGCCTGTGCCGGATGCGAGGGTAGAGGTCACCGTCAGCGTTGCGGTCTGCCCCACCGTCAGCGACGGCACCGTCCAAGTCCCGCCAGCAAAGGTCGTCCCGCTCGAAGGCTGGTAATTGCTGACGGCAACATTGGCGGAGGTGGTGATGTCGATATCCGCACCCGTCAGCGTTCCGCTGCCCACATTTTCCAAGGTGTAGGTCGCGACGACTGTCCCGCCGGACGCGGGGTTGTTGTTGGACAGGGAGAGCGAAAGATTGGCGTCAGGATCGTTCGGAAAGCTCAGCTCTACGCGCCTGATCTGACCATTGTCGCGAAAGTCATTGTCGCAAAAGCGCATCTGCCATGTTCCGTTGGCCGGAGTGGTATTGAATGCGGCTAACGCTCCATTCGTATTCACCGGAAACTGGTAGGGCGTAGCCGCGACGTTATGCACTGCGGAAGAGGCGCCCGTGTTGATCGGCTCCGCAAAGGTCTGACTCATGTTGATGTTGTAATTGTCGGTGCCGAGCGGGCCGGAGACCGGAATGATCGTGGTCCACGCGCCAGAAGTACCCTTCCGGAGTTCCATGCGGATGTCTCCGCGATAGCTGTGGCTCGCGATCAAGCCGACGCGCATGATATCGGCGTTGCCTGTCACACCAGTCACATTCAGCGTGCGTGTGACGAACCCGTTGGGATTGGTCGCCGCATTGCCATTATTGTTGCCGCCCGGGCAAATTTGCTGATTTCCGATTGTCGAAATGGTCGTATCGACAAATTGGGCATGGGCGGCTGTTGCTCCTGCCAGCCATAGGCACATTGCGCCTAGACCTTGAAGGAAGGCAGTGCTGAATCTAGTCATCCCATGACCTCTTAGGCATCCCGGTGGGAGCCTTACGCGACAGGATTGTGTAATTCGTTAAGCCTTATTCGTCCGCATCGCCCATGACGGTCGCGCGGCGTATCGATGTCTTCACCGTCGCGGACTTGCCTCGGACCGCACTATTGTGCGCGGACACAGCCTTCGCGCGGCGCTGGCCGCGATTTTCGAAACTTCGAGACGTTGCGAAAGAGCCACGCGGCGCGCGGTCTTCCATCACCAGCCGCCACTGACCATTCCTGTCGCGGCTGATGATGATGGACGCATGGTCGGCTTGATCGAGTTGCGGTGTCGTATTGGGAACGTCCCAGACAATTGTGTCACGCCGCCCATTGGTTGGCGGACCGTAGTTGGCCGCTAGGGTTTCCAGTGTTTTGGCGCGTTCCGCATCGCTTAGAGCCCGCTCCAATCGTTGTGGCCCGGTCGATGCGCCGGGGAAGAGTTCGGAGAGCACTTTCGCGGGATGCGGCGCGTCGGCCGGCATCTCCACGAGAGCGGTCGTCTTGTCTGCCGCCGCGACGGTTTGTGGGAAGAGCCAAAGGCAGGGCAGGGAGATCAGAAGCGCACGTAACATGCGCCGAATATGCCCGAGCGGGCTTAACAGCGCCTTACACGTTGAATTTGAAGAGCATGATGTCGCCGTCCTTGACGACATATTGCTTGCCCTCTTGGCGAACTTTGCCCGCTTCTTTCGCGCCCTGTTCGCCATTGTTGGCGACATAGTCCTCATAGGCCGTGGTTTCGGCGCGGATGAAGCCCTTCTCGAAGTCGCCGTGGATGACGCCCGCGCAACGTGGTGCGGTCCAGCCTTCCTGAAATGTCCAGGCGCGGGCTTCCTTCGGTCCGACAGTGAAATAGGTCTTCAAACCCAGCAGCGCGTAGCCCGCGCGGATGAGGCGGTTGAGACCCGGCTCTTGGAGTCCGATGGCGTCGAGATACTCAGATTGCTCCTCGTCCTCGAGCACGGCCATCTCGCTCTCGATCTGCGCGCTGATGATGACCGCTTGCGCGCCCTCGCTCTTCGCGTGGGCGACGACTTTGGCCGAGTAGTCATTGCCCGTAGCCGCGCTTTCTTCGTCGACATTGGCGACATAGAGCACGGGTTTGGAGGTCAGCAGCTGCAACATGCGCCACGCCTTTGCGTCGTCCGGCTCGATCTCGGCCACACGGGCCGGCTTACCCTCCTCGAGCAGGGCGATGGCGACCTCGATCAGCCGCATGGTCTGGATCGCGTCCTTGTCGTTCTGCTTGAGCTTCTTCTCCAGCCCCGGCTTGCGCTTCTCCAGGCTTTCGAGATCGGCGAGCATCAACTCTGTCTCGATGGTTTCATAGTCGCTCATCGGGTCGATGCGGCCCTCGACATGGGTGATGTCATCATCGTCAAAGCAGCGCAGGACATAAATGATAGCGTCGGTTTCGCGGATATTGCCGAGGAACTGATTGCCCATGCCTTCGCCGGTCGACGCGCCCTTCACGAGGCCCGCAATGTCCACGAAATTCATCCGCGCCGGGATGCGCTGGGCCGAGCCGCCGATCTCCGCAATCGTGTCCAACCGCGGCTCCGGCACCGCCACATCGCCGACATTTGGCTCGATCGTGCAAAAGGGATAATTCGCCGCCTGCGCATTAGCCGTCTTGGTCAAAGCGTTGAAAAGCGTGGATTTCCCGACATTGGGAAGGCCGACGATGCCGCATTTGAAGCCCATGTTGTTCTCTCGCTTTCATCCCTTGCGGGCGAAAGTTCCTAGCGTTGGATATACTCTGCAACCCGCGTCTGAAACACATCGACATTGCCTGATGCCAGCTCGCCCGCATAACGCGCGCAGCCGTTCATCATGTCGTCTCGCGTGTTGATCTCGTCCTTGGCAAAGCCGTTCAGCACATAGCCCGAAACGCGATCCTTGTGGCCGGGGTGGCCGATGCCAAGGCGGACGCGGCGGAAGTCGGGGCCGCCGCAGAGCTGGTTGATGCTGCGAAGGCCGTTATGCCCCGCAAGACCGCCGCCCATCTTCACCCGGACTTTGCCGGGTGCGATGTCGAGCTCGTCGTGGAAGACGGTGACGTCGGCCAGCGGGACCTTGTAGAAAGCCATGGCTTTCTGGACGCTTACGCCGGATTTGTTCATGTAGGTCGATGGCTTCAGGATAAGCACTTTCGTGCCGTCTATCGTGCCCGTGCGCACGAGGCCGGAGAACTTCGACTGCTCGGAGCCGAAGCCGTGATCGTCCGCGACGGCGTCCACGACCATGAAGCCGATATTGTGGCGGTCGAGCGCGTGTTTTGCGCCCGGATTGCCGAGTCCGACCCAGATCTGCATGACGGAGCGTGTCGGCTCCCGCCGCCCGAAGAGCGACGAGAGCCAGGACAACACTTAAGCGTCGTCGCCTTGACCGGCGTCCTGCTCGGTCGCCGGAACGCCGTCCGCATCGACCTCTTCGCCCTCTTCGTCCTCGGTCTTGGAGGAACGGGACGCAACGACGGTCGCGATGGTAAAGTCACGATCGGTGATGGTCGGCTTGGCGCCTTTGGGCAGTGTAATGTCGGAGATGTTCAGCGCGTCGCCGATTTCCAGAGCCGAGACGTCGGCCTCGAAGCCGTCAGGAATGTCGCCAGCAGGGCATTTCACTTCGATGGAGTAGCGCACAACGTTCAGGATGCCGCCGCGCTTCATGCCGGGTGAGTTCTCTTCGCCGACGAAAGTGACAGGGACTTCCACGTCGATCAGCGTCTTGTTGGTCACGCGGAAGAAGTCGATGTGGACCGGGAAGTCGGTGACAGGGTGAAACTGAACGTCCTTGGTGAAGACCTTCTGGTTCTTGCCCTCGTGCTTCAGCTCGATCATCGAGCCGAGGAAGTTGCCGGAGTTCAGCACTTTCAGCACTTCGTTGAATTTAACGCTGACCGCGACCGGCCCATCGTCGCCGCCATAGATTACGCCCGGCACAAGACCGTTGCGGCGGGCTTCGCGCGCCGCCCCTGTGCCCGTGTTGTCGCGGACTTCTACATCAAGAACTACACCCATCGGATACTCTCCTACTCATGGTTCAAACTAAAAGATAAGCCGCCCCGAAAAGAAGGGCGGCTGGTTCGCGGGCGCGATAGAGCAGGACGATAGAGATAGCAACCGTCGTGACTCAGCGCGGTCGCTGCGCGCGAGAGCGGTCCTCAGCCAAACAGCTTGCTCACGCTCTCATCATTCGCGATCCGCCGGATTGCCTCGCCAAGCAACTTCGACGCGCTCAGCTCACGGATCTTGCTGCAGGCCTTCACCGCATCCGGCTGGGAAATTGTGTCGAGGATCACGACTTCCTTCAGCTGGGAGTTGGTGATCCGCTCGACGGCCGGGCCGGACAGCACACCGTGGGTGATGTAGGCCGAAACGCTGCTAGCGCCGTGGTCCTTCAGAGCCGCAGCTGCATTGGCAATGGTGCCGCCTGAGTCGATGATGTCATCATAGAGTATGCAATTGCGACCCGCGACGTCGCCGATGATGTTCATCACTTCGCTCTCGCCCGCTTTGGGTCGGCGCTTGTCGACAATGGCGATGTCGGCATTGAATTGCTTGGCAATGGAGCGCGTCCTCACCACGCCGCCCGTATCGGGCGATACGAACATCAGATCGTCGCGGTCCTTCTTGGACATCTGGTCCTTGATGTCGGCGACGAAGACCGGCTGGCCGAACAGATTGTCGGTCGGGATGTCGAAAAACCCCTGAATCTGTCCTGCGTGGAGATCGACAGTGAGAACCCGATCGGCCCCGGCGCGCGCAATGAGGTTGGCGACGAGCTTCGCTGAGATCGGCGTGCGTCCACCTGTCTTTCGGTCCTGCCGAGCATAGCCGTAATAGGGGACCACCGCCGTTATCCGCTGCGCGGACGCCCGGACGAGCGCGTCGATGAGAATCAGCAGCTCCATCAAATGGTCGTTAGCCGGCGCGCTGGTCGGCTGGATCAGGAATATGTCTTCGCCGCGAACGTTCTCGTTGATCTTGGCGAAAATCTCCTGATCGCGGAAGCGTTCGATATCGACGTTGGTCAAGGGGACGTCGAGGACGTCCGCGATATCGGCTGCGAGCCTCGGATTGGACGTGCCGCTGATGAGCTTCATGGAGAGGACCTTACTAGAGCTGAGCTGCGCTTAGCGGCGGGGCATGGGCGCGGCTAGTCAGGGGGCGAGCATAATTGCGGATATGTTGCGCCCATAGCGGCTTTCGCCGTTGTGGGTGTTGCGGCGGTAGCTGTGGTAGCGGGTGGGGTTGGCGTAGGTGCAGTCGCCAGTCCATGTGCCCGCGACCCCGCAAGCCTTTAGCCGAGACAGGATAAAGGCGGGCAGGTCGAAATGCGGCGTGCTGCTCGGCCCGTCAGCAAAGAAGCGCGCATCGATTCCCTCGTCCAACCGCTCAGCTTTCCATTTCGCGCCGACCTCGTAATTTGCCTGGCTTATCGTCGGGCCGAGCACAGCCTTTGTCTGCGCGGGCGACGCGCCCAGCTCGCACATGGCCGCGACCGTGCTCTCGATTATTCCTCCGACCGCGCCGCGCCACCCGGCGTGGCAGGCGCCAATGACCCCGGCCTTTTCGTCGATGAAAAGGATCGGCCCACAATCGGCCGATAATGCGCTGATGGCGATCTCGGGAACACGTGTGACAAAGCCGTCGCCTTGCAGCGTTTCCGTTGGCGCTGCGTCGATGATATGGACAACGTCGGAGTGGATCTGGCTGAGACTGACGAGATGGTCGGCACCAAGCGCCATGCAAATGCGCTGGCGGTTTTCCGCGACGCGGGCGGGATCGTCCTTTGAATTCTGGCCAGCATTCAAGGTTGCGTAGACGCCTTCGCTCACGCCGCCCTCGCGCCCGAAGAAGCCATGCGGAACGGGTAGGCGGTCGTGAGTCTGGTACGGAACGCTCACGCAAACCCCAAGGGATGCGGCAGGCCTTTTGCGCTGAGGCAGATCGCCTTGAATAGCGTGCCCATCTCGTCCTCATCGGTCAGGCGGTGCAGCTGGCGCGCGAGCTTGGGCTTGGCGTCCGGATGGGCGCGGAGCAGGGCGACGGCGCGAAGTTCAAGGCCCAGGCGCGAAAGGAAGGCACGCTGCGTATCGGGGCCTTGGACGTCGAGCCCGGCAGTTTCGGCGAGGGAAGAGAGGCCTTCGAAGTCAACCCGCGCGGTGAGGTCCGTATCGCCGGGCGCCTCGAACACGCCAACCTTTTCATGCCGCTTCAGCGCCTGCAGCGTATCGCCGAAACTCGAGGTTTCAGGGCCGTAGTCGATGAATAGAGCTCGGCCGGGGGCCATGGAAAACAGCGTGGCGAGGTGATCGGTCAATTGTTCGGCGGCAGGGCAGACCTCCAGTAGGTCGTCCAGCTTTGGGGTCTCGTGCGTGCCGGGAAAGAGCGCGGCCGTGGCTTCGCTGATTGGCTGACCATCCGTCTCGAACCGCAAGCCGTTATCGTCTGCGCCGACGCGTCGCTCGCTCCAGCCTTTATCCCCTGCAAACGGATCCGTGCAGATAAACTGCCGCACGGGGAGGCAGTCGAGATATTCATTCCCGATGATCAAAGTCGGCTCAACGCTGAGTGCCTCTATCCTGTCGGCCCACATGACCTGGAAACCCGATCGGCCGAGCGTCTTGGCCTGGACGGCCTGAAGAGCGGGAGAGGCTTCGATCAGCACGACGGAACACGCCGCCTTGCACGCTGGCTCAAGACTGACCACGCGCAGAATGTCCGCCATCATCACGCCGCGGCCCGGGCCGAGCTCGACGAGGTTGAAGCTCTCGGGCCGCCCCATATCCTCCCAGCTCTGCACCGCCCACAGGCCGAGACATTCGCCGAAAATCTGGCTGATCTCCGGCGCGGTGATAAAGTCGCCGTCAGACCCAAGCGGATCGCGTGTCGGGTAATAGCCATCGACTGGGTCGAGCAGGCAGAGTGTCATATACTCCGCAACACTAATTGGTCCGGTCTCGCGGATGCGCGCCCGGATGCGTTGCTCCAGCGGCGTGCTCACGCTTCCGCTTTGTCCTCAACCTCTTTGGCGGCGAGGCGGGCGTAGACCGGATCGACGGCCTCGCGCCGCCAGGCCCAGAACGCCACGGCTGCCCCGACCACGACCATGGGCAGGCTGTAGGCCATGCCGCGCGTCAGCAGGCCGAATTGCGCGATCGGATCGGGCGTGCGGAAAAACTCGATGAAGAATCGGAAAACGCCGTAGCCCGCAACGCCGAGCCCTGTGACCAGCCCCGGTTTCGTCAGCCCGCCGCGCGTCGTCACGAAGCGCAGGATGAGCCAGAGCACGAGGCCTTCCAGCGCGGCCTCATAGAGCTGCGACGGATGGCGCGGTGCGCTGTCGGGAGCTTTGGGAAAGATCACGCCCCACGGCATGTCGGTCGGGTGGCCGTAGAGTTCCTGGTTCATAAAGTTGGTGATCCGCACGAGTCCCAAGCCGATCGGCGCACCGATCCAGGCGAGGTCGGCGAGCCGCATGTATTCGATACCCTTTCGCCAGTGTGCATAGGCGACAGCGGCACAAACGCCGAGGAAGCCGCCGTGAAAGCTCATCCCGCCGCCGCGGATGCCGAGCACGATGTCCAGCGGATCCGTCCAGATCGTGCTGGTCGAATAGAGGAGAATGTAGCCAAGGCGTCCACCAGCAATGATGCCGATCAGGCAATAGAGCATCAGGTCGGATAGATCGTCGCGCGTCGGCACCTTGGAGCCTCCGCGCGTAGGGCCAGCCGGGAGCCAGTATTTGCGGCTTTCCGCAACTTTCGACGCATAGAGATAGGCGCAGAACAGCCCGGCCATATAAGCGAGGCCGTACCATTTCACCGAGAACGAGCCGATGCGGATGGCGTCCTCGGATATCCACTCCGGAAAGCGGATGGCGGCTATTATGTCGATGAGTGCGATCACGCCCGCCGCTTAGCGCAGGCCGGCAGACGTTGTAACCCGATTTTGCGCGCTTATATCGTTGAGGAACAAAGGAGAGCCGCCATGCAATCGAAGTCCAAACCGCTCGAAGACCTGTCCAATCTAATGGCCAATGCCGTGGGCGCGGCCAAGGGTGTCGGCGACGAGATCAAAGCCATGACCCGCAGTCAGGCGGAAAAATTCATCGCCGATATGGATTTGGTGACGCGTGACGAGTTCGATGTGTTGAAGGCACGACTGGATGCGGCCCTCGCCGAAATCGAGACACTGAAGGCCGCGAAGCCAAAGCGTAAGGCGCCAGCGAGGAAGGCCTCTTCGAAGAAATAGGTGACGCCAAGGCGCACTCCACTCGACTGCCACAAAAAAGGCCGCCTCAATGGGCGGCCTTTTCGATTCGTGTCTTCGGCGTGTCCTAGGCGGAGGCCGTCTTCAGGTCCGGAATACGCAGCACCTGGCCTGGATAGATCTTGTCCGGATCGCTCAGCATCGGCTTATTTGCCTCAAAGATCTCCGGGTAAAGCTTCCACGTTCCGTAATACGTCTTTGAAATCGCGGACAGAGTGTCGCCGGATTCGACCGTGTGGAAACGCGATGCGCGGCCGGCGACCTTGGTGCCCGCTTCGTCCCTGACACCGCCGACGCCCTCGACATTGCCCACGGCGAGGATGATCTTTTCCTTCATCTCTTGGCTGACGGCTTCGCCTTTGATCGTGATCGTGCCGTCATCCGCCACATCCATATCTATGCCAGTGGTGTCGAGGTCATAGCCCTTGACCTCTTTCTCCAGCTTCTCCTTGGCGTCCTTGCCGCCGAAAATCTTGCCGAGGCTGTGGCCTGCCGCTTTGACGAAAGGGATCATTCCGAACATGTGAGTCTCCAGTGATTGAGCCGCATGGGTAGTGGGCAAGGGCCACTGTTTGCAAGCGCAATTCAATGCTCCGATGCGGCTGCGTCGGAACTGCATCCGGTCGCATTCATACTTCCATGTGCGAGGTTGCGCCGCTATGGGCGCGCGAGATTGGACTGCGGGCAAACCGCGAGAAAGACGGACGGACAAGTCATGGCCAACATCATCCAAGCAGGCGTTAGCGTTTTCGGCCTGTTTCACATCGATCCGGCCCTGCTTGCCTTTGCGCTGATTTTCGGTGCTTTCGCCGTGCTGAATTACATCGACAAGAAGCGCATCGACTAGGACGCTCCGAAGCGCAGATGCGCTCGGCTCTGACATGCTGATACCTATCCTTCTCCTTATCGCTGGCATTGTGGTGCTGGTCGTGGCCGGCGATGTGCTTGTGCGCGGTGCGGCCGCGCTCGCGCGCCATTGGGGCGTGCCCGCGCTGATCGTGGGTCTGACCATCGTCGCTTTCGGCACGTCCGCGCCGGAGCTTGTCGTCAGCGTTAATGCCGTGCTGGACGGTGTCGGCCAGATGGCGGTGGGTAACATCGTAGGCTCCAACATTGCCAACATCCTGCTCGCACTGGGCCTGCCCGCCCTGATTATGGCGATCCCGACGAATATGACCGGCGTTGCGCGCAACACCTTTATCGCCGTCGTGGCGACGATACTTTTCATAGCGCTGGCCATGATCGGCAATCCGATGGCCCGCTGGCAAGGCGCGATCCTGTTCGGCGGCATCGTGCTTTATCTCTTCTACATGTTCCTGCTCGCCAAATCGGGCGCGGACGACACGATCCTGGAGGAAATGCGCGAAATCGAGGAGGGCCGCGACGGCCTGCCGAAATCCGTTATCACCGACTTCGTCTATGTCATCGCGGGTCTCGTCGGTCTGTTCATCGGCGGCGAGCTGATTGTGAACAATGCAATCATCGTCGCTGGCGGTTTTGGCGTCTCTGAAACCGTCATCGGCTTGACCGTCGTCGCGATCGGCACGAGCCTGCCCGAGATCACAACAGTTGTCGTCGCGAGCCTGCGCGGACATAGCGACGTCGCCCTCGGCAATGTGCTGGGCTCCAATGTGTTCAACCTGCTGGCCGTGGGCGGCGGTGCAGCGCTGGCAGGACCTGTTATGGTTGAGCCGCAGCTCTATGCCTTCGATTTTTGGGTCATGATTATCGTGACATTTGCGCTGCTCGCCTATGTGCTGCGGCGACAGCCGATTGGTCGCAAGACGGGCGCGGTTTTCGTCCTGGCCTATGTCGCCTATATGGCCGCCATCGTGCTCGCCAACGTCTAATGCGTTTCGAGATCGAAAAGGATTTCACCTTCGAGGCCGCCCACTACTTCGGCCACGCGGACGCCAACGACCTGTTCAAGAAGGTGCACGGCCATAGCTTCCGCGGGACTGTGACCATCCAGGGCGACACCCAGGAAGAAAAGGGCTGGATCCGTGATCTGTGGAAGATCGAACAGATCGTGAAGTCCGTCACCGACCAGCTCGATCATGTGCTGCTTAACGAAGTCGAGGGGCTGGAGCAGCCCGCGCTGGAGCAGATTGCCGCCTGGATCATGGAGAGGCTCGCGCCTCAGCTTCCTGGATTATCCTGCGTTGAAGTCGGCCGACCGAGTTGCGGCGAGCGCGCTAGAGTGTTCGCGTCTTGAAGACAGTCTTGATTACCGGCGGCGCGGCCCGCATCGGCGCGCATATCGCGCGCGGTTTGGCGAGTGATGGTTGGCGGGTCTGCATTCACTACCGCACGTCCGCCGCACCCGCTGAAGGGCTGGCGAGGGACATCGACGGCGTCGCGGTCAAGGCCAACCTCATGGTGCCGGGCGATGTCGCGTCGCTCGTGCAGCGCGCGCGCCAAGCTCTCGGCAGTCCGCTCTATGCGCTGATCAACAACGCTTCGACATTCGACCTGGACACGGCGGGTGAGTGGTCCAATGGCTCTTTCGACCACCACATCGATGTCAATCTGCGTGCTGCTTTGCATCTGTCGCGTGACTTCGCCGCCCAAGCGCCGGGGCAGGGCGCGATCATCAACATGATCGACCAGCGCGTGCTGCGTCCCGTGCCGGAGTTCTTTACCTACGGCATCGCCAAGGCCGGCCTTTTGTGGGCGACCAAGACAATGGCGCAGGCCTATGCACCCGACGTGCGCGTCAACGGTGTGGGGCCAGGTCCAACGCTGCGAAATCACACCCAGTCGGTCGATGAGTTCGAGCGAGAGAAGCTCTCGACCCTGCTTGGCAATGGCTCCCCACCCGACGAAATACTGAACGCCGTGCGCTATCTGCTCAGCGCGACCTCGGTCACGGGCCAGATGATCGCCGTCGACGGCGGTCAGCACCTCAACTTCGAAGAAATATCAGATGTCTAGCCGCCCCCTCCTTAAGCGTTTCGTCCGCCAGAGCCCCGGCACGGCGACCCGCATTTTCGTGCGCGGCCTGCTGATTCAGGCGTCTATCGGCGTGCACCCCCACGAGCACGAGAGCACCCAGCCTATCGTCATGGATATCGAACTCGACATGGGCGATATGGCGCTTCCGGAGCACGACAAGCTCGCCGAGACGCTCGACTACGCCACTGTCGCTGCCAAGGCAGAAGAGATAGCCGTCGCGGCCCATGTCCAGCTGGTCGAAACTCTCGCCGAGCGCATTTGCGACTGGGCGCTGGCCGAGGACGCGCGGGTGCAACGGGTCTCCGTCTCCATCAGCAAACCGCAAGCGCTTCTGAAAGCCGACTTTGCGGGCGTCGAGATCGTGAAGGCGCGATGACCTCCCGCTTCGGCTCTCTCAACGTGCTCGGCACGCCGCTGCAGTCCTGCTCCACCGAGCCGATGACGGGGTGGTTTCGCGATGGGTGTTGCGAGACGGGGGCGCAGGACCGGGGGCGTCACATCGTGTGTGCTGTGATGACAGATGAGTTTCTGGCGTTTTCCAAGTCGCGTGGGAACGACCTCACGACGCCCATGCCGCAGTACCGCTTTCCCGGGCTGAAGGCTGGCGATCAATGGTGCCTGTGTCTGGAACGATGGCGTGAGGCCCACAAAGCCGGAGCTGCACCGCGTGTGGTGCTGGAGGCCACCCACCAGATCGCGCTGGAGCGTGTGACACTTTCTACACTCCAGCAGTTTGCAGTAGAGCCCCGCGACTCCTAGCTATCGTCGTGTGAACCCGCACGAATCAGTCACCCCCGTCACGGAACTCGGCGACAATGCCGAGCAGGCCACAAAGCTGTCCGACGTTCGTATGCGCAAGACGGGACCGGAGCGGATAAAGGACTATGTCCGCCGTCTGCCCAACAAGCCGGGTGTCTACCGCATGACCGACGAGCACGGGACGGTGCTCTATGTGGGTAAGGCGAAAGACCTGAAGAAGCGCGTTACGGCCTACACCAATTACGACCGCCATCCGACGCGGCTGCGCCGGATGATCCGCGCGACGGCCAATATGGAATTCGTCGTCACGGAGAGCGAGGTCGAGGCCCTGCTGCTGGAAGCGCAGCTGATCAAGCGGCTCAAGCCGCGCTACAACATCCTGCTTCGCGACGACAAAAGCTTTCCCTACATTCTGGTGCGCAAGGACCACGAGGCGGCGCAGGTTGTGAAGCATCGCGGTGCGAAGACCATCAAGGGCGACTATTACGGCCCGTTTGCGAGTGCCGGTGCGGTCAACCGCACGCTGGACACGCTACAGCGTGCCTTTCGCCTGCGTAACTGCAGCGATAGCATCTACGAAAGTCGCACTCGCCCCTGCCTGCAATATCAGATCAAGCGCTGCTCCGCGCCGTGCACCGGCGTCATTCCGATCGAGGAATACGGCACGCTCGTCACGGATGCGGAAGACTTTCTGAAAGGCCGTTCGGACAATCTCGCCAAGCGCCTGCAAGGGGAGATGGAAGCGGCCTCCAAGCAGATGCGCTTCGAGAAGGCGGGCGAGTTGCGAGACCGATTGCGCGCGCTGGCGAAAATCAACAACAGCAATCTCGGCAAGATCAACCCGCAGACGTTCAGCGATGGCGACGTCATCGCGATACACAGCGCGGGCGGGCAGAGCTGCGTCCAGGTCTTCTTTTTCCGAGCTGGGCAGAATTGGGGCAACTCCGCGCATTTCCCGCGCCACGACAAGGATCAGGACGAGGGCGAGGTGCTGGAAGCCTTTATCGCGCAATTCTACTCCGACAAGCCGATCCCGAAGTCGATTTTCGTCAACCACGACCTGCCGCACATCAACCTGGTCCGGGAGGCGCTGTCTGAGCGCGCGGACCGCGCAATCGAGGTGGCGCGGCCCTTGCGCGGTGAGAAGAAAAAGCTGCTCGATACAGCCTATCGAAATGCGCAGGAAGCGCTCGGCCGACGCATGGCGGAGACAAAAAATCAGGCCAAACTGCTGGAAGACGTGCGCGAGCTATTCGGCATGGACGCCCCACCGCAGCGCATCGAAGTCTATGACAACAGCCACAACCAGGGCAGCCACGCCATTGGCGCGTTCATCGTCGCGGGGCCGGAGGGCATGCGCAAGCGCGACTACCGCACCTTCAACATCAAGGGCGAGGACATCCGCAATGACGACTTCGGCATGATGCGCGAAGTGCTGGAGCGGCGCTTCTCGCGATTGGTCAAGGATGACACGCTGGAATGGCCTGAACTCGTGCTGATCGACGGCGGCAAGGGGCAGCTCTCGGCCGTGACCGGCGTCTTGCGGGAACTCGGCGTGCTTGGCCGCATAACGCTTGTCGCCATCGCCAAGGGGCCGGAACGCAATGCGGGGCGAGAGACGTTCTACATGAACGGCCGAGATCCCTTCACCCTGCCGCCGCGCAACCCGGCGATGTATTATCTGCAACGCCTGCGCGACGAGGCGCATCGCTTCGCAATCGGGACCCATCGCGCGCGTCGAAAAAAGAACATGAAGTCAAACCCATTGGATGGTATTCCCGGTGTGGGTCCGGGACGAAAACGTGCGCTGCTGGCGCATTTTGGTTCGGCCAAGGCGGTCAAAGGGGCCGCCGTGTCGCAACTTTCCGCGGTGGAGGGCGTCAGCCAAAAGCTGGCGCAGACCATATATGACTACTTCCACTGACGAGCCGACACCGCGCTATTCGCCAGAAGCCGATGCACAGGTCGAATTGAGCGATTCGGACAAGGGCGGTGCCTTTGCCGATGCGCTGACTTTCCTGCGCATCGCCATGACACCTGTGATCATGGTGCTGATAATCTGGGGCTGGCCGGAGCTACAGGTCGCGCTACTCGCGAGCTTCCTCTTCATTGTCGCGGCCCTCACTGATATTTTCGATGATTTCTTCGGCGGTTCCGCGCGCAGCCAGTACCGCCGATATGGCTATTT
Source organism: uncultured Algimonas sp. (assembly GCA_937923575.1). Lineage (GTDB taxonomy): Bacteria > Pseudomonadota > Alphaproteobacteria > Caulobacterales > Maricaulaceae > Litorimonas. Next base: position 31,353 of record CALDUL010000029.1, on the reverse strand, counting down.
GGACGACATCGCGGACACGGTCTTGTTCGTCGGTGTGCTGACGGCGCTCGCTATTGTTCTGTTCCGTGAGGGGCTTGTCAGCTGGACCTGGCTTGTTCCCGTCGCCGTGCTCGTCTTGCGAGAACTCATCGTTGGTCTGGTCAAGGGCTTCGAGCTCTCGCGCTATGGCTGGCCGGACAATCTCTACTCCAGCGCAAAGGGCGGTTTTGCCATGCTGGGTACTGCGCTGTTGGTCGGTTCGCCTTGGCTGACACAGTGGATCGACATGACCCGCGCAACGCCGGACAATGTGATGGAAGTGCTTGCCGGCGGCTCGCCACTGGTCTGGGTCGTGGGCGAGGTCGCGCTCTGGATCGCAGCCATCTTCTCCGTTATCGCGGGCGTTCAGATCCTGACGCATAAGCGCGAAGTCGACGCAGCGTGAGCGCCGCTCCGGACGCTTCCGCGCGTCATCCACTCTATTGGCTGCCCAATGCGCTGACCGTGTCGCGCATCTTGGTGATCCCCGTGATGATCATCGGCATCCTCAGCCTGGAATTCGGCTGGGGCAGCCCATTTGGCAGGCTGTCCGTGCTGGGCCCGCTCTTCGTGCTGGCGAGTTTTACCGACTGGCTGGACGGCTTTCTTGCCCGGCGTTGGAAAGTCGTGACAGGCTTTGGCCGCATGATCGACCCTATCGCTGATAAGCTTCTGGTCGCGGGCTGCCTGATCGCTTTCATGATCGCCGCAAGAGGCGAGTGGTTGTTCCTCGCGCCCGGCATCGCGATTATCTTTCGCGACATCCTCGTCTCCGGCGCACGGGAGCATGCGGCTCTGACAGGCAAGATCATGTCGCCGACGAAGCTCGCCAAGTGGAAGACCGCGTTCGAGCTCCTTGGTATTGGCGTACTGCTGGTGTGGGTGTTGAGCCGCGCCTATCTGCCGATCGACAGTGTCATTCCGGACATTCGGGAGTGGGCGAGGGCAATCGGGCTCGCGCTGATTTGGCTCGCGGCGGTGCTAAGCGTCTATACCGGGTCGCTCTATCTGCGGGACGCGATCCGAGACTAGAGTAGGGTTCGAGCTCCCACGTCCCTTCGGAGGGAGCCACAGGATTTAGCGCTGGCGCTAGATCGAGGGGACAACCTCGGCCTCGTACCAACCAGTTTCGATCTCGATACCACCGCGCACGCATGCATCGTAATCTGCGGCAAGTGTCTTGCAGACTTCGCCCGGTGTGTAGTGAATGCCGTCGATCTCTCGCACGGGTGTGACTTCGGCTGCGGTTCCGACGACGAAACATTCGTCGAAGAAAGGCATTTCGTCAGGATGGATGCGCCGCTCGACCACGGTGTAGCCGCGCTTTTGCGCCAGCTGTTTGACCGTGTGGCGCGTGATGCCGTCGAGAATGTCGTCGCCTCTCGGCGTATGGAGCTCTGTCCCGCGCACGAAGAAGATATGCGCGCCGGTGCATTCCGCGACATAGCCGTTGATGTCATACATCAGCGCATCGTCCCAACCCGCCGCCGCGGCCGCGTCCTTGGACATGGTGCAGATCATGTAGAGACCCGCAGCCTTGGACTTGCACGGGATAGTCTCCGCGCTGGGGCGTTTCCACTTGGAGATCGTCAGCCGGATGCCGGCCATCTTGTCGGCGAAATAGCTGCCCCAGTGCCAGCAGGCGATGGCGAGATGGATCTTGTTGTTCTTGCTCGCCACACCCATCATTTCCGAGCCGCGCCATGCGACCGGGCGCATATAGGCGTCGTCCAGGCCCGATTTGGCCAGCGACGCGCGGCAGGCGTCGTTGATCTGTTCCTTTGTGTAGGGGATTTCATAGCCGACAAAGCGTGCGGAGTTCAGCAGGCGCTGGCTGTGATCGTCGAGGCGAAAGACCTCGCCATCATAGGCGCGATTGCCCTCGAACACGGCGGAGCCATAGTGAAGCGAGTGCGTGAGTACGTGGACCTTGGCGTCGCGCCAGGGAATGAATTCACCGTCGATCCAGATGTGGCCGTCGCGGTCGTGATAGGGGCTTTCCAACATGTGGCCTATTCTTTCCTAGGCGGGCGGCAAGTCAACCTTCATAAGGTTTCACAGGAGAGATAATTGGAACAGCAAGCCACATATCTGGACCGTCGTGACACCCACGTGCTGGTTGTCGATGACGATGACCGCATTCGCGATCTGCTCTCGCGCTATCTGGTGCGCGAAGGCTACCGAGTGTCATCGGCGCGCGATGCAGCGGACGCGCGCGCGAAGATGGAAAGCCTCGAGTATGATCTGCTCGTTCTCGACGTCATGATGCCAGGTGAAAGCGGGGTGGAGCTCACAGCCAGCCTGCGCGAGCACCGCGACATCCCGATCATTTTGCTGACCGCGCTTGGCGATCCTCAGGCGCGAATCCGAGGGCTGAAGGCAGGCGCAGATGACTATCTCGCCAAGCCGTTCGAGCCGGAGGAGCTGCTCCTGCGCATCGACGCAATCTTTCGCCGCACAGGCCGCAAGGCGCTCTCAGAGCAGGTCGGCTTTGGTCCGTTTGTCTATGATCTGGAAGCGCGGGTCCTGAAGAAGGACGGGGAGACTGTACGGTTAACGACGGGTGAGGTGACGCTGCTGGACCTGCTGGTGCGCCAAGGTGGTGGGGCTGTGTCCCGCTATGTGCTGTCGGAAAACGTCAATGGAGACAGTGAGCGCGCCGTGGACGTGCAGATGACCCGGCTGCGTCGAAAGCTGGAAGAGAACCCGTCGCAGCCGGAGTTTCTGCTGACTGTGCGGGGCAAGGGCTACCGTCTGGTGGCGCGGCCGCTTTAGTGGGTCTGCTGAAGTCGGCTTCGCGGCGCTATTTGCCGAAATCGATCTTCTGGCGATCCGTTCTGATCGTCGTGCTGCCGATTGCGGTGATGCAGATGATCGTCGCCTATTTCTTCTTCAACGCGCATTGGGCCACAGTCACGTCGAACCTGACGCAGTCGGTGGCGGCCGATGTGGCGGTTGCGACGGAACTCTTCGAGCGCGATCCGACGGAGGCCAAGGCGGAGGAGCTCGACGCGCTTCTGCGGCCCGAGATGCAGCTTTCCGTTCGGCTGAAGCCCGGTGGCAGCCTGCCCGTCACGCGGCGGCGAAACCCCTGGCGTGTGCTCGACAAGTCTTTGCGCCGCGCTTTGAGTAACGCTGTGGAACAGCCGGTCTGGTTCGACACGACGCGCTATCCCAACCATATCGACATCCGCGTTCAGGTCGATGCGGGTGTGCTGCAGTTCTACGCGGCGCGGGATCGGGCCTTTGCGCCGACAGGCTTCGTCTTCATCTTCTGGCTGGTGACGGCCTCCGTGCTGTTGTCCATGGTGTCGATCGTCTTCATCCGGCGGCAGTCGCTGCCCATTCGCGATCTGGCTGACGCTGCCGACGCTTTCGGTAAGGGGCAGGACACGAGCGACTATCGCCCGCACGGCGCGGCGGAAGTCCGGCGAGCGGGGCAGAGCTTTCTGAAAATGCGGCAGCGTATAGGGCGTCATCTCGATCAGCGCACGCTTATGCTTGCTGGGGTCAGTCACGACCTGCGCACACCATTGACGCGGCTCAAGCTCGCGCTTTCCATGGCGGAGACGCCGGAGGATATCTCAGAGGCGCGCCGCGATCTGGACGAGATGGAAGCGATGCTGTCGGCCTATCTCGATTTCGCCCGCGGCGCCGGTGAGGGCGAGGTCACGGAGGTCGACATCGCTGAATTGCTCCGCGACATCGCTGCCACTGAAGACATCCCCATACAGGCGGACGGAGCGGCGATCATCGACGCGAGACCGCAGCAGATACGCCGTGCGGTGATCAACCTGATCGGTAACGCCAAGAAATATGCGCGAGAGCCGTCGCTGTCATTAGAGCAATCCGAGACGCATTTGGAAATTCACGTCGACGACGCGGGTGAGGGAATTCCCGCTGATCAGCGTGCGGAGGTGCTAAGGCCATTCTCCCGGCTCGATACGGCGCGCTCTCAGAACATCGAGGGGACGGGGCTTGGCCTATCCATCGCGCGCGACATTGCGCAGACGCATGGCGGGCGGCTGAAACTGGACGACAGCCCAGCGGGGGGGCTGCGCGTGACGATTACGCTGCCGCTTTAGCTAGCGCGACAATTCTCTCGATCGGTCAAGCGCTGCTTTGGCGGCGCGTCGCATGAGTTGCGCCATGCCGTCCTCGCCCATCAACACGTCGAGCGCGGCCTGGGTTGTGCCGCCGGGAGACGTGACGGCTTCGCGCAAGGCACCGGGCGTACGGTCCGACGCATCGAGCAGGGCGCTGGCCCCCACGACGGTCTGCCGGGCGAGCCTGTCCGCCGTCTCAGCCGACAGTCCGATGGCGGCGCCGGCGCTGGCGAGCGCTTCGCAGAGATAGAAGAGATAAGCCGGACCGGAGCCGGATATGGCCGTGACGGCATTGATGAGGTCATCGGTGTCGACCCGCACCACCTCGCCACAGGCGCCGAGCAGCGCTTCGGCATTGGCGATGGTGTCAGCTTGAGTGTCGGCATCCGCGACATAGGCCGTTATTCCCCGGCCGATGGAGGCCGGGGTATTGGGCATGGCGCGAACGGCCTCGCATTGTGGCGCGCAGGCCTGCAAGTCAGACAGCGAAATTCCCGCCATGATGGAGATCAGCGTCGCGCCTTTGGGTAGGCTTTCGCCCAACGTTTCCCGCATGTCGGCGAACATCTGTGGCTTAATGGCGAGCAGTGCGACTTTGATGGATTTAGGAATCTGGCTTGAGTCGGACAGATGCTTCGCGCCGCGTTCGATGGCGTAGACGGCATCCGCGCCGGGGCGTGGATCGAGAATTGCGATATTGCGTCGATTGACGAGTCCGTCGCCGAGCCAGCCAGCCAACAGGGCTCCACCCATATTGCCAGCACCGATGATTAGATGTGTAAGCGCCATATGTGCGCTGTTACTGGCGCGCGGCGAGGTCCACAAGCGCTTCGGCGAGAGCGTCTTCCGGTGAGCGGCCGGCCCAGACGACATATTGTGCGGCCGGGTAACCCTGCTCGGCGGCGTCCATTGCGTGACCCATGAGGTCAAGCGCCTGGTCCGTCGATAGCGACGCTCCGCCCTTCAGCGAGACGGAATGGCGATAGACCAGGCCGCCGTTCCGGGCCCAGTAGTCGAAGTGACCGACGGACAGCCTTTCGTTCAGCAGCGAGAGCAAACGGCAGATGGCGTCCGACCGTCCACCCGGCACGCGGCCTTCGAACAGGATGAAGACTGATAACGTTTCGTCGGCCGGAGACCAGGCGAGAGACAGATCGTAGTCGCAGAAATGACCGCGTAGATCGATATGCAACTCATTGGGTGACATGCGTTCGTGGTCATAGCCTTCGGCAATCGCAATGCGGACGAAGGCGTCGACAGGGTTGTCGCGCAGCGCGGCAAGCGCGCCGAGACGCGGTGCGGGCCTTACAAATCTGTCGTCGGCAAGTGCCATGTCACGTCCTGCGAATCCTTGTCCTGACGGTAGGACGTCAGGCGGAACTGGCAAGCCGGGCGCGGTTCACGAGGGTGGATAACCGTTGCGCCGCAGTGGTGGATTTGGGCGGCCTATCCACAAAACGCTGCAAATGCCGTGGTCTAGCTGGGGATATTAACGTTCGACCTTGCGCGCGAGATGCGCCTCACCACGGGCTTTGGCGAGCTGCATCTGCCGCTGTCGCTCGGCATAGCGTTCGCGGTCGCGCTCGGTGTCGGCGCAGCGCGGACAGGCGATTCCCGCCTCATATTTGGGGTCGAACTTGTCGGCGGGAGACACGGGCATGCGGCAGCCGTGGCATAGGTCCCAGTCGGTTTGGGCAAGACCATGTCCGACCGCCACGCGGTTGTCGAAAACGAAACAGTCGCCGTCCCAGAGCGAGCTGTCCTTCGCCTGCGTCTCGAGATATTTCAGGATGCCGCCTTTCAGGTGCATGACCTCCGGCACACCTTCGCCCAGCAGCAGGGATGAGGCCTTTTCGCAGCGGATCCCGCCCGTGCAGAACATGGCCACGCGCTTACCCTCAAGCTGAGCACGGTTGGCCTCGAACCAGGCGGGAAAATCGCGAAAGCTATCGGTCTTTGGATCGATTGCGCCGCGGAACGTACCGAGCTCGACCTCATAATCATTGCGTGTATCGATTAGCACGGTGTCGGGATCTGAAATGACGTCATTCCAATCGTCAGGCGACACATAGGTCCCGACGGTCTGTGTCGGATCGACGCTATCGACACCGAGCGTGACGATCTCTCGCTTCAGCCGGACCTTCCAGCGCAAGAAGGGCTGCGTATCCGCCTCGCTGTATTTAATGTCTAACTCGGCCAAGCGCGGGTCGGATCGAAGCAAGTCCAACATGTTGTCCAACGCGTCCGGCTCTGCGGCGATCGTGCCGTTTATACCTTCGGTCGCGAGCAATAGCGTTCCCTTGATGCCCAAGCGCCCGCCCTCCGCGAGCAAGCGTGTGCGCATGGCGTCAGTGTCGTTCAGCGAGACGAATTTATAGAGAGCGGCAACGCGGAACATGAGCTAGCGCACAGGCTTCGCTGTGTCGGCCTTCGTGCCTTCGGCAAGCTCTATCAGACGGTCGAGCAGACTGCTCCCGCGCAGGAAATTGAGGACTGGCGCGGGTATCTCCTGTCGCTCGAGAACTTTTGTGACCTCAGTGCGGACGAGCTCCGGGTCGTTGCAAGTCTGAGCCAGCGTCCGCAGATCCCGCACGCCGCGGCCGTCCTTTAGCTCATCTTCCAGATCGCGCACCGCGCCGCGCAGGCTCAGCAGGGACAATGTACCTGGCTTGTCTCCCGATACCCATTGCGCGCCGACCTTGCGTAAAGCGCGGAACGCTTTGGCGGTTTTGTCCTCCAAACGATCGGCTGCACGCTCGGCGCGTGGGGCGATCCATTCGGCTGTACACACCTTCGCCGGGTCAGGTGTTGAAGCACACGCGGTCAACAGCGGTGCGGCGAGGAGTAATGAGAGGAAAAATCTGGTCATCGGGTCCGCCTTTGCGCGCCACTTCTCTTGGTATCGCAACATTCTCGCACGATCTGACCATATCCGTAAGTCTATCATTGCACCCGGGAGCACAGCCGTTAACAACATGCCGTTGGATAGAAAGGGCGCAATGGCGAAGAAGTCAGCCGCAACCAAGGCCGTCGCTCCCGTGATGAGCGAGGACGATAAGCAAGCGGTTCTCGCGCAGCTTGAACGTATCCTCGCCGATAGACTATTTTCAGAAACGACCCGGATGAAGCGCTTCCTGCGCTACGTTACCCTAGAGGCTTTGGCGGGCCGAGCGAGTCGCCTTAAGGGTTACACCATCGGTCTGGAGGTCTTCGACCGGCCGGAGGACTTCGATCCGCAAGGCGACACGATCGTGCGCGTTCAGGCAGGACAGCTTCGCCGCCGTCTTGATCTTTACTACAGCGGGGCCGGGCAGGACGATCCTATACGCCTGACGATCCCGAAGGGGCGATATGCGCCGAGCTTTGAGTTCCGCAACAACACGCCCGAACCCGAAACAGCCAAGATCCTGCAGCTGATCGAATCGCCCAAAGCGCGAAAGCTGCGGCCCGGCTTGGCGGTCATCACCTTGGATAATCTGTCGGAAGTGAAAGACACGGACTTCTTTGCCGAAGGGCTTACCGCGGAGATCGTGTCCGCCCTCGTGCAATTTCGCCACATCCGAGTGGTTGCCATTCGTCCGACGGTGTCCTCGACGTCAAAGGGGATCAGCACCAAGGATGTGGCTGAAAAATACGATGCGGATTTTATTCTATCCGGCTCTATCCGGCGCGCGGGGGACCTCTTTCGCGTCGTCGTCAATCTGATCGTGGCGGAGACCGGGCAGGTCCTCTTTGGGCAGACGTTCGACCGGACATACACAGCTGATCACGTTTTCGATCTTCAGGAGAGTATCGCCAGCCATGTCGTCGCTCTGATCGCCGCGCCCTTTGGGCAGATAAATCGCTTCAATCGCCGCGCCTACGCGGGTCGTCGCAATTCCGTCCCAGCCTATGAGGCTGTCCTTCGCTTCTACGATATGGGGATGTCGCCTAACCTCGAACAGGCGAAACAGCTGCTCGAGGATGTGCGGCAGCTGACGGAGGAGTACGATAATTTTTCGACCGGCTACGCCATCCGCGCGTTGCTCCACGTCTATCTCTGTACGCAATGCGTTCCGCATGGCGACCGGCGCATCAATCTGGATGCCGCATTGTCGTTGGCGTCCCAGGCGACGCAAGTCGACCCGCAGAATGCGCTCGGATATTTTGCGCGGTTCCAGGCGCTCTACCACGACGGGGAGATCGACAAAGCCGACCGAATGGCGGAGCGCACGCTGGCGCTCAATCCGAACGACTATCTGATCCTGGCTTACTTCGCGGTGACGGAGGCCTTCCTCGGCCGCATTGATACATCGAAGGCCTTGAGCGAATCGGCCCGCAATCTCGTCGGCAACCCTCCGCCCTGGTTCGACATCGCGCCGCTCGCGCTGAAAGTTGCGCAGGGCGAGTTCGACTATGTGGACGACGCCATCGATTCAATTGATCAAGACACGGCGTTGGGCTTGCTCTTCCTGAAGCTTGCCGCGCTCGGCCACCTCGGAAAAATCGAAGAGGCTTGCGAATTGCTTGACCGCATCAGCAAAGGCGATCCGGACTATTTAAGGCACGCTCTGGAAACCTTCGAGTTCTGGCAAGCGTCACCGCATCTTGATGCTGCAGCACGCGCTGGGTCGGCGCCAATCGTGTCGGCGATGGAAGAACGGCGCAGGAAGGGACAGTCGAAGGCTTGACAGTCGGGGTTGCCCCGGACCAAATGACACCGCTGTCATAAGGTAATCGCCATAAGGCGGAGGTCAGCGAGGGGATCAATGAACAACGCACCTTTACGCATGGGTATGGTCGGCGGCGGGCAGGGCGCTTTTATCGGCGCGGTCCACAGACTTGCCGCACGGCTCGATGGACGCGTGCAACTCGTCTGCGGTGCGTTCTCGCGCGATGCTGACAATACGCGGGCGACTGCTGCGGAATTGGGGCTCGACCCCGCCCGTGCCTATGCTGACTTCAACGCCATGATGCGCGCCGAAGCCGCCTTGCCGGAGGACAAGCGGATGGAGTTCGTCGCGATCGTGACACCGAACCATGTCCATTTCCCGGTAGCCAAAGCGGCGCTGGAAGCTGGGTTTCACGTGCTGTCCGACAAGCCTGCCACGCTGAACTATGCGGAAGCGGCAGCGCTGCGTGATATCCTGAAAGCAAAGCCCGAGCTCTCCTACGGCCTGACCCACACCTATCTCGGTCATCCTATGGTTCACGAGATGAAGACCATCGTCGCAAACGGCGGCATCGGCCCAGTGCGAAAGGTTTTTGCCGAATACATCCAAGGCTGGCTGGCCGAGCCCATTCAGGGCAAGCAGGCCGATTGGCGTGTGGACCCCGCGCGGTCCGGCGCGGCGGGCGCGATCGGCGACATCGGCACCCACGCGCACAACCTCGCGGAATATGTGACCGGCCAGACCATGACCCATGTCGCGGCGGACCTCACGGCGTTCGTGCCGGGTCGCCGGCTGGATGATGACGGCTCCGCGCTGTTCCGCATGAGCGGCGGGGCCAAGGGCGTCCTGTCGGCCTCGCAGATCTGCGTCGGTAAAGAGAATACGATCAGCCTCCGCGTCTACGGCGAAACCGGCGGGTTGGAATGGTATCAAGAAGAGCCGAACACGGTCATCCGCACCTATCTCGACCGCCCCACCGAAGTGCTACGCGCGGGCATGGGTTATCTGCACGAAGACACCCAAGCGATGTTCCGCACACCGCCCGGCCATCCGGAAGGCTATATCGAGGCCTTCGCAAACGTTTACCTGGAGTTCGCTGAAGCGGTCCGATCAGGTAAGGGCGTGTCGGCCGGCATCGACAGCGCATTGCGCGGCATGGCCTTCATCGACGCCATGGTCGACAGTTCAAACAATGACGCCGCGTGGCGGGAGATTTCGATATGAGTTTGGCGAACATCAAAGGTCCAGCGATCTTCCTGGCCCAGTTTATGGGCGGTGCCCCCTTCGACACGCTGGAGAATGCCTGCCGCTGGATGGCGGATGCGGGCTATATCGGCGTGCAGCTCCCCAGCGATAACACGACTGTCATGGACTTGAAGCTGTGCGCAGAGAGCCAGACTTACGCTGATGAGCTGAAGGGCCGCTGCGAGGAAAACGGCGTCGCGATCACGCATCTGTCGACTCATATCCAAGGACAGCTCGTCGCTGTTCATCCGGCTTATGACACCGCTTTCGACGCTTTCGCGCCCGCCCATTTGCACGGCAAGCCCAAAGAGCGACAGCAATGGGCGGTGGAGCAGGTAAAATATGCGGCGACCGCATCCCGCCGTCTTGGTCTTGACCGTTCGGTCAGCTTTCCGGGCGCGCTTGTCTGGCCCTATATGTACCCGTGGCCGCAGCGTCCCGCCGGGCTGGTGGAAGAGGGCTTTGCGGAACTGGCCAAGCGCTGGCATCCTATCCTCGACCACTATGAGGATGAGGGCGTTGATGTCTGCTACGAAATCCATCCGGGCGAAGATCTGCATGACGGCGTGACGTTCGAGCGCTTCCTCGAAGAAGTCGACGGCCATGCGCGTTGCAACATCCTGTATGATCCGAGCCACTTCATCCTGCAGCAGCTCGACTATCTCGCCTTCATCGATCACTATCATGACCGCATCAAAATGATGCACGTCAAGGATGCCGAGTTCCGTCCGAACGGCAAGTCCGGCATCTACGGCGGCTACCAGGCTTGGGTGGAACGTCCCGGGCGCTTCCGGTCGCTTGGTGACGGACAGATCGACTTCAAGGGCATTTTCTCCAAGCTCGCGCAATATGGCTTTGACGATTGGGCCGTGGTGGAGTGGGAATGCGCGCTGAAGCATCCGGAAGCGGGTGCGCGCGAGGGCGCGAAATTCGTCGCGGAGCATATGATCCAGGTGACGGACAAAGCCTTCGACGATTTCGCCGGCGGCGAGGTGAGCGTCGAAGCCAATAGAAAAATGCTCGGACTGGCCTAAGCCGGCCGAGACAAGGGGAACCCGAACTACGGGACCAAAGGGGAGAATATCATGGTCGCTGTCACAGCAGAGGGCGCCGACATCGGCGTCATAAATCGCAATAAGCTGTTCTGGCTCAGTTGTATTTCGCTCATCGTCACAGCGATGACCTTTGCAATTCGCGCGGGTATTCTCTCTCAGCTCTCGACCGAGTTCGCTCTGACCGACACGCAGCTCGGCTGGGTCAACGGCATGGCGTTCCTCGGCTTTCCGCTGGCGATGGTCGTGTTTGGCTTTCTTTACAATGCGTTGGGGCCTAAACTTATCATGATCCTCGCCTTCCTCGGCCACTTGCTGGGATTGGTGCTGACGATCACGGCAGGCGGCTTCATGGGCCTGCTAATCTCCACCTTCTTCATCGGCTTCGCGAACGGTTCGGTCGAGGCGGCCTGTAACCCGATGATTTCGGAGATGTACAAGGACGACAAGACGAAGTGGCTTAACCGCTTCCACGTCTGGTTCCCCGGCGGCATCGTGATCGGCGCGCTGGTGTCCTACTTCATGACCAAGGCGAACACAGGCTGGCAGCCGCAGATCGCGATCATGATCATCCCGACGCTGATCTATGGCTTCATGATCTTCACGACGAAGTTCCCGGATGTGTCCAAGGAGGAGAACCGCGCGACCCTGTCGACTGTGGCCTGGATCCTGATGGCCGCTGTCTTTGCGCTGTTGGTTCTGATCGGTACGCCCAATGCGTTGGTGTCCGGCCTGCCGGGTGGCTTCATCGCCCCGCTGGCCATTGCTCTCGTCCTGACATTCATGCTGGTTAAGAACATCACGGGCAGCACACGCGACGCGATCCTGCTTGTCATCCTGATGGGTCTGATGAGCCTGACCGCAGCAAGTGAGCTCGGCACGCAGCAATGGGTCGAGCGCATCTTAAGCGTCTCTGGCGCGCAGCCTCTGCTGATCCTCGGTCTGGTGACAGGCATCATGGCGGTCGGCCGCTATTTCGCGGGTCCGGTCATTCACGCGCTGAACCCGCTCGGCGTGCTGCTCTTCGGTGCGGTCGTGACGTCGGTCGGCCTGTTCATGCTCGCCACGATCACGGGCCCGCTGGTCTATCTTGCAGCCGTCGTCTTCGCGGTCGGCGTCTGCTACTTCTGGCCAACCATGATCGGCGTGACGGCAGAATATGCGCCGCGATCCGGTGCGCTCGGCATGAGCCTCGTCGGAGCGGCCGGCATGTTCGGCCTGACGATCTGGAACCCTGTCATCGGCGGTTGGATCGATAGCGCGCGCAAGACTGCCGAGGAGACCGGACTGACCGGAGACGCAGTGGAGCTCGCAGCCGGGCAGGGCGCTCTGTCTCAGCTCGTCGCGCTGCCGCTGATCCTCGTCATCAGCTTCGCGATCATGTGGTTCCTGCGCGGCCGCATCACAAAAGACACAGGCGGAGAGGTGATCGCCCATGACTAGGCTAAACTTGACACAGGCCCGGATGAACCGGCGCAGCGCGCTCACGGGTCTGCTGGCTATCTCGGCCTCCGGCGCGCTCGCGGCCTGTGGAAATGGCGCCGGTGCCGGTCAGACCGCAGCTGAGTCGATCGATCTCCTGCGCTATGCCAAGCCGACCAAGTTCTTCTCCGATGCCGAGATCAAGGCTCTTTCGGCCATTGCCGACACCATCATCCCGACGACGGACACGCCCGGCGCGGTAGCGGCAGGCGTGCCCGATGTGATCCAGGGGCTGGCGTCGGAATGGGGCGATGACAACTTCCGTCAATATTGGCGGGAGGGTCTGCGCCGCGTGTACAAGTCGCTATCGGGTGAGACCAAATTCGTGGCCATGTCGGCGCAGGAGCGCGAGGCCGTTCTCGGTGCCTATGACGCCAAGGTCTATGGCGGCGAGACGGAAGACGGTTTCTACCGCGACATGAAAAAGACGGTCGCCACGGCCTATTACATGAGCGAGCCCGGCGCCACGGAGGAGCTGGCCTATGAGCCCGTGCCCGGCGAGTGGATCGGACAAGCCCCCATCAGCAAATATCCGAAGACTTGGGCCACCTAGGCGTGGCGTCGGGTTCGCAGGGGAAGGCGGCCTAGATGGCGGATTTTGACTTCGTCGTCGTCGGCTCCGGCATGTCCGGTGGCTGGGTGGCCAAGGAGTTGTGCGAGCGCGGCTTCAAGGTTGCCGTGGTCGAGCGTGGCCGTGCCATCGACCCGGTCGATGACTACACCGACATGGTCGATCCTTGGCAGATGGAGCATCTGAATCTCAAGGGTCCTGACACTTTCGCCGACTATCCGATCCAGTCGGAAGTCTACGCCTTTCACAGCTACACAAAGCAGTTCTGGGTCAAGGACGGGGAGCACCCCTACGAGACGCCCGAAGGCCAGGACTATAAATGGCGGCGCGGTCATCATGTCGGCGGACGCTCGATCATGTGGGCGCGCCAGAGCTACCGAATGTCGGAGATCGACTTCACCGCCAACAAGCGCGAGAATTTCGCAATCGACTGGCCCGTGCGCTACGCCGATATCGCGCCGTGGTACGACCATGCGGAGCGCTTTGCCGGAATTAGTGGATCGACGGAAGGCCTCGAGATCCTGCCCGACGGCGTGTTTCAACCGCCGCACGATTTCACCATCGCCGAGGAGACGTTCAAGGCCGCCGTCGAGGCGAATTTCCCAGGTCGAAAGGTAATTCCGGGCCGCGCGGCGAACCTGACGCAGCCGACTGAGGAACAGACAGCGCTCGGACGCGGCAAGTGCCAGGCGAGGGACCATTGCTTTCGAGGATGTTCCTTCGGTGCCTATTTCAGCGCCAATTCCGCGACGCTGCCGGCGGCAGAGCGGACAGGCAATCTGACGCTGATCACCGATGTCGCCGTGCACAAGGTGCTGCACGACGAGGCGACGAACCGCGTGACCGGCGTGCAGGGCGTCAATGTGAAGACCAATGAAGGCGTGACAATTACGGGCGATGCGGTCTTTCTCAATGCCTCCGCCATCGTCTCGCCGCTGATCCTGCTCAATTCCGCAACGGATTATGCGCCGAATGGGCTGGCGAACAGCTCGGGCCAGCTAGGCCATAATCTGATGGACCATTTCAGCGGCGCGCGCGGTTATGGCCGCATGCCTGCGAGCTTGCAAAGCCACTATTACGGCCGCCGGCCCAACGGTTTCTACATTCCGCGCTTCCGCAATCACACGGAGGACGGCGAAGGCTTCTCTCGCGGTTATGGCTATCAAGGACGTATCTACCGCAATAGCTGGTCCGGTCGGGTCGATAGTCCGGGCGTCGGCGCGGATTGGAAGGCGTCGTTCCGGACTCCGGGTGAGTGGTGGTTCGGCGTCGTGGCCTTTGGCGAGATATTGCCGCGCTACTCCAACCACGTCCGCCCGCATAAGACGAAGACCGATCGCTGGGGCTTTCCGGTGCCCATCATCGACGCAAAGCACTCGGACAATGAGATCAACATGGTCCGCCAAGCCACGCGCGACACACGCGCTATGATGGCGGCGGCGGGTATGGACATGATCCGCGGCGACGATCCCGAGACCGCCATGCCGAGCGCACCCGGCGACGGTATTCACGAAATGGGCACGGCGCGCATGGGCCGCGATCCATCGACCAGCGTACTTAATGGCTTCAACCAAAGTCACGATATTCCGAACCTGTTTATCTCAGATGGTTCGTTCATGACGAGTGCAGGCTGCCAGAACCCGTCACTCTCCTACATGGCGTTCTCCGCCCGCGCGGCAGACCATGCGGCCAAGCTGAAACGCGAAGGAAGTATCTGATGGCAGATTTCGATTTTGTCGTTGTCGGCTCCGGCATGTCCGGCGGTTGGGTGGCCAAGGAATTGTGCGAGCGCGGTTTCAAGGTCGCCGTTGTCGAGCGCGGCCGCGAGCTGAAGCCCGAGGTGGATTACACTGACATGGTCGACCCGTGGCAGATGGAGCACCTCAACATGAAGGGGCCCGACAGCTATGAGGACTATCCAATCCAGTCGGAGGTCTACGCCTTTCACAGCTATACCAAGCAGTTCTGGGTAAAGGACGCGGATCACCCCTATGAGACTGCGCCCGGCACGCGCTACCGCTGGCGACGTGGTCATCACACGGGCGGTCGCTCGATCATGTGGGCGCGACAAAGCTACCGAATGAGCGAGATCGATTTCAAGGCGAACGCGACGGATGGCTACGGCACACCGTGGCCAGTCGACTATGCCGAAATGGCACCCTGGTACGACTATGCCGAAGAATTCGCGGGCGTGTCCGGCGATAATAATGATGACGTCGAAGTGCTGCCGCATGGCGGAAAATACCAGCCGCCTCACGAGATGACGGCGCTTGAGAAGCACATGAAGAAGGCCATCGAGGGCCAATGGCCGACGCGCCAGATGATCATCGGCCGCGCCGCCAATCTGACCCAACCGACAGAGGAGCAACTCGCGCTCGGTCGCGGCAGCTGTCAGGCGCGCGACCACTGTTTTCGGGGTTGCTCTTTCGGAGCCTACTTCAGCTCCATGTCGGCTACGCTTCCTGCGGCCGAGCGGACGGGCAATCTGACGCTCATCTCTGACGTGGCTGTCCACAAGCTCAGCTATGACGAGGCGACCAACCGCGTCACGGGCATCGAGGGCGTGAATACGCAGACGATGGAGCCGGTCACGATAACGGGCCGCGCGGTTTTCCTCAATGCGTCGGCCATTCCGAGCGCGATGATCCTGCTCAATTCCAAGAGCGCCAAGCATCCGAACGGGCTGGGCAACAGCTCCGGCCATGTCGGACACAATCTGCTCGGTCACGTGGGCGGGGGCTACGCGAATGGTTATTTCGAGGGGCTGCAGGAGTTTCACCACTATGGCCGTCGTCCGAACGGCTTCTACATTCCGCGTTTCCGCAATCATACGGAAGAGGGCGATGGCTACCTGCGTGGCTACGGATTCCAAGGCAGCGCCACGCGCGCTGGCTGGGGTGGACGGGTTGACGAGGCCGGAATTGGCGCGGGCTACAAGGCGGAGATCCAGAAGCCCGGCGGATGGAACATCTGGATCGGCAGCTTTGGCGAGACCATGCCGCGATTCGAAAACCATGTCGCGCTACACAAGACCAAGACTGATAAATGGGGCTTTCCCATCCCGGTCATGGACTGCCGCTGGACCGATAACGAGATCAACGCCGTCAAGCAGGCTGCCGCCGACGCGCATGACATGTTGGAGGCCGCTGGCGCGACGGTGCTGGCGTCGAATAAGGGCAAGATCACAGAGGCCTATCTGTCTGCGCCCGGCAACGGCATCCACGAAATGGGCACAATCCGAATGGGTGACGATCCGGCCGAGGCGCCGCTCAATCGCTGGAACCAGAGCCACGATATACCGAACCTGTTCTGCTCTGACGGCAGTTTCATGACGAGCTCTGCCTGCCAGAACCCGTCTCTGTCCTACATGGCCTTTTCCGCGCGCGCGGCGGACCATGCGGCGAAGCTCATGAAAGACGGAGTGATCTAGTGGCGGACTTTGACGTCATCGTGGTCGGCTCCGGCATGTCCGGCGGCTGGGTCGCCAAGGAGCTGACAGAGAAGGGCTTCAAGGTGGCTGTTATCGAGCGGGGGCGCGAGCTCGATCCGGTCGAGGACTATACCGACATGATGGACCCGTGGCAGATGGAACATCTGAACATGACGGGCCCGGCCATGCGCGCGCGCTATCCGGTCATGTCCGATTACTACGCCTTTCACAGCTACACCAAGCAGTTCTGGGCGGACGAGATCGACCACCCTTACGAGACGGCCGATGGGACGGATTATTCCTGGCGGCGCGGTTATCACGTCGGCGGTCGCTCGATCATGTGGGCGCGCCAGAGCTACCGCATGAGCGAGATCGACTTCGAGGCCAATGCCAAGGACGGGACGGCCCCGGACTGGCCTGTGCGCTATGCCGATCTGTCGTCGTGGTACGACAGGGTGGAGAGTTTCATCGGCGTGTCCGGTAATGATGACGGACTGGACATTCTGCCCAGTGGCGGCATGTATCAGCCCCCGCACGACATGACGGCGGGTGAGTTATTCTTTAAATCCAAGGTCGAGGAGCGCTGGCCGACACGCAAGGTCATCATCGGACGGGCCGCCAATCTGACACAGCCGACGGAAGAACAGATCGCGCTTGGGCGCGGTCAATGTCAGGCGCGCAACCATTGTTTTCGCGGCTGTTCCTTTGGAGCCTATTTCAGCTCCAACTCCGCAACGCTCCCAGCTGCTGAGAAGACGGGCAATCTGACGCTGATGGCGGATACAGCAGTTCACGCGGTCACCTATGATCCCGATACCAACCGCGCGACGGGGATTCGCGGCGTCAATACCCGGACGAAGGAGCCTGTCGAAGTCACGGCCCGCGTCGTCTTCATGAATGCCTCGACGATCAATACCGCGGCGATCCTGCTTAACTCGAAGTCACAGGCAATGCCCAACGGGCTGGCCAACAGCTCCGGCCATGTCGGGCGTAATCTTCATGGCCATGCGGGCAAGGCGCTGGCGGGGGGGATCATCGCCGGGTTCGAGGACATCCATTATTATGGACGCCGTCCTAACGGCTTCTACATCCCGCGATATCGCAATCACACCGAGCCGGGCGACGGCTATCTGCGCGGCTTCGGCTTTCAGGGCAATGTCGAGCGCCTCGGCTGGGGGTCGCGTATCGACCAGCGGGGAGTCGGTCAGGCGTTCAAGGATTCCATTCGCAAGCCAGGCGCATATTCCGCGTTCCTCGTCAGTTTTTCGGAAATGCTACCGCGGTATGAGAACCACGTCCGTCTGCACGATACCAAGCGCGACAAATGGGGCTTCCCGATTCCGGTCATGGACGTGAAGAATTCCGACAATGAGATCAATTCGGTGCGTCAGGCCGCGCGTGATGCGGTGGAGATGCTGGAGGCCGCAGGCGCGACAGATATATGGTCCAACAACTCGCCCGACCTGATGCCGCACGCACCGGGCGACGGCATTCACGAGATGGGCACCTGCCGCATGGGCGACGACCCGACGACATCCGTGCTGAACAAGTGGAACCAGAGCCACGACGTGCCTAACCTGTTCGCGACCGACGGCAGCTTCATGGCCAGCTCCGCCTGCCAGAACCCCTCGCTGACCTATATGGCGTTTTCGGCGCGGGCTGCAGACCATGCAGCCAAGTTGATGAAAGACGGCGTGATCTAGTGCCCGACTTCGACGCCATCGTAATCGGCTCCGGTATATCGGGCGGATGGGCGGCAAAGGAGTTGTGCGAGCGCGGGTTGAAGACGCTCGTGCTGGAACGCGGGCCGGATATTGATCCGACCACCGATTACACCGACATGATGGACCCGTGGGAGTATAAGAACCTGGACCGGATCAGTCCGGCAGAGGCAGACGCGGACTATCCGATTCAGAAGGACGTCTATGTCTTTTTCGAAAGCACCAAACATCTGTGGGTGAAAGATAGCCAGCACCCATATGCCGTCGCGCCAGACACGACCTACCAATGGCTGCGCGGCTATCAGGTCGGCGGGCGCAGCCTTCTCTGGGCACGGATGAGCTTCCGTCTCTCGGACTATGACTTTAACGCCAATAGGCGCGACGGTGTCGGCGTGGACTGGCCTATCCGTTATGCCGATCTGGAGCCATGGTATGACACGGTCGAGGAGTTTGTCGGCGTGTCGGGCGAAGATCACGACATCCCGCAGATCCCGGCTGGCAGATATCTACCACCCTTCGAGATGAACGGCGGCGAGGCGTGGTTCAAGCAGAAGCTCAAGACAAGTCATCCCGAACGCGACTTCATCATTGCCCCTGTCGCCAATCTGCGCCGGGCAGACCCGCAGCATGTGGAGCTCGGCCGGGGCGCGTGCCAAGTGCGCAACAAGTGCTTTCGCGGCTGTTCCTTCGGCGCCTATTTCAGCTCCAATTCTGCAACGCTGCCGGCAGCGAGAAACACGGGCAATCTTACGCTCAAAGCCGACAGCATCGTCCACTCCATTGTCTATGATCCAGACACCAAGCGGGCCAGTGGCGTGCGGGTGATCGACCGGTTGACCAAGGCGGCGACAGTCTACACGGCGAAGGTCGTCTTCTTGAATGCATCGGCAATCAACTCTGCCATGATCCTGCTCAATTCCGCGACAGAGGACATGCCATCCGGTCTGGCCAATAGCTCCGATCAAGTCGGGCGTAACCTGATGGATCATGTCGCAGGAGCGCAGGTCACGGGGCGCATTCCCGGCCTGCACGACAGTCATCATTTCGGAAACCGACCGACGGTGGGTTACATCCCGCGCTACCAAAATCTCGACGCGCTCGATCGACCCTATAAGCGCGGCTTCGCCTATCAGGTCTATGCCAACCGTGCGGCCTGGACGGGTGATCGCCCCGGCATCGGATCAGCATTCAAGGACGAAAACAGGATGCCGGGGGATTGGTGGGTGACGTTCGATCCTTATGCCGAAGTCCTGCCCTATGCCGACAACCGCGTGACGGTCGCCGGCTCGTTGACCGACGCCTGGGGTTTGCCCGCGCCGCGCATCAGCGCTACCCACCGCGCCAATGAGCGCGCACTCCTGGAAGCGGCTTCAGCGGACGCCGTCGCTATGATGAAAGCCGCTGGGATACAGGACCTACAAATCAACCCTGTCGAGCCGTCCACGCCCGGCAACCGCATCCACGAAATGGGCACAGCGCGCATGGGGCGCGATCCAAAGACGTCCGTGCTCAACAAGTGGAACCAATGCCACGACGTGGACAATCTCTTCATCACTGACGGCTCGGCCATGACAAGCTCTGCCGTTCAGAACCCGTCGATCACCTATATGGCCATGTCCGCGCGCGCGGCGCACCATGCGGCCGATCTTATCGAACAAGGAGTGCTGTAATGCTGACACGTAGAGACGCTTTGTGGGGCGGTGCGAGCGCGCTCTTGCTGGCCGCCTGTTCCGGTGACGGCGACGCCAAACAGGCGATGAGCGATGCCGTGAGCTATAAACGCAAGGCCGGACAGCCGCGCGTCGGCATCCAGACATACACCATTCGCGACGCGATGGAGGAGGACACGCGCGCGGCGCTCCGCATGCTCAAGGACGTCGGTTATGATTTTGTCGAGACCAATTCGCGCGATTTCACTCGCATTCCGATGGCCGATCTGGTGAGCGCGCTTAAGGCCGCAGACCTTCCCGTCGCCGCAACCCATGTGAGCTTCGACACGTTTATGACAGACCCGCAGATGCTCGCGGATCAGGCAAACGAGCTGGGTGCGGAATACGCCATCCTACCCTGGACCCCGGACGAGATGCGAACGACGGCAGGCTATGCCCAGCTCGCCGAGCGGCTGAACACGGCGGGCGGCGTTATGAACGCGAACGGCCTCCGCTTCGCCTATCACAACCATCATTTCGAATTCTGGGAGATCGACGGTCCGCGCACGGGCATGGACATCCTACTGGAAGAGACCGACCCGGAAAAAGTCTGGTTCGAACTCGACCTGTTTTGGGCCGCGCTGGCGCGTCAGGACGTGCCCGCCCTGTTCCGCGCCCATTCCGGCCGGTTTAAGCTCTGCCACATCAAGGACATGAAGACAGACAAGCTCGGCGACTTCGATCCGGAAGGCCCAAATGCGCTGAACTTCGACGAAATCCACAAGGGCCTGATGGTCAATGTCGGGGAGGGCGACCTGCCGTTTGAGAGCTGGCTGCAGATGGATGAGGTGTCGGGCATCGATTACCTCATCACCGAGCATGACTCTCCGCCCGCGCCGTTCCGCGACAGCGTCGGGACAAGCCTCAAGACCGTGCGGGGCTACGCGCTCTAGCTGGCAACGCCAGAGCGCGTTCTAGACACAAGACCCAAGGAGCAAACATGATCCGCTATCTCATTCCTCTCGCTGCGCTCCTTGTGACAACGCTGTCAGCGCCCGCCTACGCCGATCCACAGGGTGAGCTCGAGCGCGAAGGCGTGCGCATCTACAAGCTTTTGCCCGCGCCTTCCAAACTGATCGCCGAGCCCGGCGCGAAGAGTTGGTCCATATACGGCGCAGACATAAGGACACGAGACGATGACGCCGTGCCTGGCGATACGGTGCAGATTATCAAGGTGCCCAAGGTCGGCGAAAACCCGTGGGACATTGGCGCGAATGCGGTGACGGGTTTGCCGACGAAAGCGGGCGACACGCTCGTCGCGGTCGTCTGGGCAAGGGCCACGAAAATGCCACGTGGCGCCAAGACAGTGCGCCTGCCACTGCAGATCCAACAGCAGGGCGGTGACTACGAGACCTTTGGTTACACCGAGGCTGAGCTCACGGGCGACTGGGCTCAGTATTACGTTCACGCGCGGCTTCCGCGCGACTTTCGGCAGGAGGACGTCGGCGCGTCGGTTCACCTCGCAACGGGCAAGCAAACGGTAGAGCTCGGCCCGGTCTACATCATGAACATTGGCGCGGCGGCGATTGATCCGTCTGCTCTGCCGGGCGTTGGTCCAGCGGCTCCCGTCGCAGCAACCCCTGTGGCCTCTTCTGACGCAAGCGATGGAGGCGCGCTCTCGCCAGCCATCCAGCGCGATGTCGATGCGCTGATGGCAAAGCTGCCGGGCGATCCGCGCCGAATCTCGCCGATGGATTTCGACCGTGCCGGTGTTTACGGCGAGATGTTCAAACACCGCATCGTCTCGGACGCCGGTGTTCCGGGCGGCAAGGCGCTGGAGATCGACGTCGAAAAGGCGGGGCTCGAGAGCTGGAGCACGGGCGTGAACTGGCCCATCTCAGAGCCCGTACGCAAGGGCGACACCGTGCTGGTCGCGGTCTGGGCCAAGGGCATCAGCGCACAAAATGAAAGCCAGACGCCCGCCATTTCGCCCATCCGATTGCAGCGTAGCGGGGAAGACTATGCTTCGGCTGCGAGCGGCGCGGCCTTTCTCAGTCGCGACTGGAAGCTCTATTATGTCGGCGGGACGAGCGATGTCGATATAGCGCCGGGGCCTGCGGGTATCTCGATGCACCTTGGCAGTACCAAGCAAAAGCTGCGGATCGGCCCGACCTATGTCTTCAATCTGGGGCAAGGCGTCTCGGCGCGCGATCTGCCAATTAACGAAGTCACCTATGACGGCCGTGCAGCGGATGCTCCGTGGCGCAGGGCCGCCATGGCGCGGATCGACGAGCATCGCCGCGCCGATCTGCGAGTGCAGGTGACCGACGCGGCGGGTGCTCCGATTGCGAATGCACCTGTCACGGTTCGACAGACCGCCCATGCGTTCAAACTGGGCACCTTTGTCGGTCACAGCTATGGCGACCCGACCACATCGGACGAGCGCGGTTTGCGCAAGATTCAGGACGAGAGCTTCAACCTGCTGACCCTGCCGACCTATTGGGCGGATTGGGGCTGGAACGGCTCCGGTTCGCTGGAGGCCGACTATCGCGACATGATCGACTATGTCGCCGCGCAAGGAAAGGACTGGCGCGCCCACCCGATCGTCTGGCCGGGAGAAGGCAATATGCCGTCCCGTATTCTCGACGCGCCGAAGAGCAAGCGCCGTAAGCTCGTGATGGACCACGTGAGAGAGGTCATGCAGTTCGTGGCCGCGCGCGAGCCCATGGCGATCGACCTGGTTAACGAACCCCGCGTCAATCGCTTCTTCAAGGAGAATGGTCAGCCCGACATGGTGGAGGACGTCTTCCAGCTTGCGCATGAGATCGCGCCAGAGGTTCCGCTATTCGTGAACGACTACGCGATCCTGAACAATGGCGGGCTGAACACGAAAGCGATCGAGTATTACCATGACTGGCTGCGAGAGATGCGCGGGAAGCGCGTGCCTGTTGGCGGTATCGGCTTTCAAAGTCATTTTTCCGCAGGGCTGACTGCGCCGGAGCGTGTAATCGATATTCTCGAGGGTTTCGCGACATACGACCTGCCGCTGCACATCACCGAGTTCGACGTCGAGACGCTCGATGAGAGCGCGCAGGCCGACTACACCCGCGATTTCATCCTAGCGTCTCTGTCAGTCCCGCAGGTGGAAGCCTTCGTCTTCTGGCAATTCTGGGAGGGTGACCACTGGAAGCCGAATGCAGCCATGATCCGCAGGGATTGGACGCCCAAGCCTGCCTACACGGCCTATCGCGATCTGGTGTATCGTGACCTCTGGACGGACGAAACGCTCATCACAGATGCAAACGGCTATGTGTCGCTGCGTCCGATGAAGGGTGAGTTCACCGTGTCCGCAAATGGTTCGAGCGAAATAGTCACTGTGAGTGGCCCGACCGAAGTCGCGCTACGCAGCCGCTAGTAGTCGGCGCGGGCCTGCATGGCGGTCACATCCATCGGTTCGGCGACGAGCATGGTCCAATAGGTGGAGTAGGTCGTCGTCGGTTCATAGACGAGCGCAATACCGAACTCTGACACGTCCGGGCGGAGCAGGTTCTCATTGTGACCGGGGCTGTCCTTCCACGCCTGGAAGACGTCGTCCCAGCTACGCTGTCCAGTCGCCACATTCTCGCCTGCGATGGTGAAGTTGTAGCCGACGCGATGCGCGCGGTCGCCATGTGTGGAACCGTCCGTGCCCTCGTGGCTGATGATGCCCGCACGCGACAGATCGGCGGAGTGAATGCGCGACGCCTCATTCAGCTTCGTGCTGACGGTGAGAGGGCTAAGGCCGTGCTCGGCTCGGTAGATATTGAGCTCAGAGACAGCGAGCGCAACGTTGAGTGATTCCGGCTCAACCTGCGGGAAGACGGGGTTTGCGCCAAAACCGTTATTCAGGCGACACACGGCGTCGGGCTTGGTCACATCGGGTTGATAGGTCACGGCGCCGCGGCAGGTTGTGTCGGCTTTGCAAAGCTCCGAACATTCTTCGGGCGTGCTTACGGCCACCGTTTTATAGGTGCCGTCATCGGGCTTGAACATGTCGGCCTTCGCCGCACCCGTCGCCCCCGCAACCATCGTACTTGTCGTCAGCAGCGGCAATAAAACGGCTGCGAAAATCCCCATTCTCATAGACAAATACATAGCGCTCCTCCGACGTTCTCAAAGGGCAACACACAGGGAAATAGCTAAGGAAACGTTGGGAAAACGGTTAATAATCCGACAGGGTCGAACGGAGATTAAACTGCTTTAGCGACGCATGGCTCGGAGGGTTGCTCAGCGGTTACCGGAGCCGCCCGCGCCAGCCGCAAGATCCCGCTCTGATTCCATCGCCTCGCTCATGCGGCCGTAGAATTGCACCAAACGCTGTACAGTTTCATCGTCCACGAGCGGGTCAGGCGCCGAAAGGGCTTCGACGGGTAGACCTTGATGCACGGCCCGCATGTGGGCCTTGAAGACATCGGCTGGCAGCAGGCCGCCCGTCACCTTGCGCATCGAGCTGTTGTCGTCATTGCCGATCCAGACGCCGGTCGTCATTTGATTGGTGAAGCCGATGAACCACGCATCTCGGTAGTCCTGCGACGTGCCGGTCTTGCCGCCAGCGGGCCGCTTGCCCAGCTTGGCGCCGTAGGCCGTGCCCGTTTCCACCGTATCGCGCAGCATTGAGGTCAGCTGTCGCGCGTAAGGGACGGGGTAGACCCTGCGGCCGGGAGCGGGCGTTCGGTTGTATATTTCTTCGCCGGATGTCGACCGGATCGCAGTGATCAAATGCGGCGGCCGTGCGAGGCCTTCGTTCGGAAAAACCGTATAGGCGTTCGTCAGCTCCAGCAGGTTCACTTCGGAGCTGCCGAGACTGAGAGAATACTCCGGTCTCAGCTGCGACTGGATGCCAAAGCTGCGGGCCGTCTCCGCCACGCGGCTCGGCCCGATTTCCGCACCGACTTGCGCGGCGACAGTGTTGATGGAGAGCTTGAGCGCCTCGCGGATCGTCATCGGGCCGCGGAACCGCTCTGTGTAGTTTTTCGGCTCCCAGCCATCGATGTTCACAGGCTGGTCGATGCGCACAGTAGCGGGCGTGAAGCCGTCCATCATGGCAGCGGCATAGACGAAGCTCTTGAAGCTGGAGCCGGGTTGGCGCTGCGCCTGGACCGCGCGATTGAATTGGTTGTTGGCGTAGTCGCGACCGCCGACCATGGCCGTTACGGCGCCCGTCTTGTTGTCGATCGTCACGACCGCGCCTTGGCTGGCCTTCTTCTTCTCGCCCTCTTTGTCGAGCACGTCATTCAGCGATGTCTGCGCCGATGTCATATGCTCGGCGTCCAGCGTGACCGTAACGACGAGGTCCGGCGCAGACGAACCCGCAATGGCACGCGCGCGCTTGTCGATATGATCGAACGCGTAGCCCAGAATATCCGGATCGAGCACGGCGACGGGATCGGTCACGATCTCCGGCGGGTTGGCGATGGCGAACTGCACTTCTTCGTAAGTGACCATGCCATTGGCCACCATGCGATCGAGCACGCGCTTGGAACGGCGGATGGCGGAGTCGTAATTGCGCGTGGGATTGTATTTCGACGGTGCCTGCGCGAGGCCGGCCAGCATGGCGGCTTCGGCGAGGTTCACATCTCGCGCGCTCTTGCCGAAATAGCGTTGCGCTGCCGCTTCGACGCCGAAGATCTGCGGACCGAGGCTGATGCGGTTCATGTACAGCTCGAGAATCTCAGGCTTGCTTAGCACCGTTTCCATGTCGCGAGCGAGCACGGCTTCCTGAAACTTGCGGCGATAGGTTTTCTCAGGGGTGAGCAGCATGGTCTTGACCAATTGCTGCGTCAGCGTTGACCCGCCCTGGCTCTTTTCGCCAGAACTGACATTATTCACCAGCGCGCGCAGCACCGCCTTATTGTCCACGCCCTCATGTTCGAAAAAACGCTCGTCTTCGATGGCGAGGACGGCATTGGGCATATGGGAGGGCATGTCTGCGAGCTTTAGCGGTTCGCCCAGCCATGGTCCGCGGTGTCCGATCATCCGGCCGTTTTGGTCGAGCAGGGTGATCGTCTCCGCGACATTGAACTGCCACATTGTCTTCTTGTCCGGCAGATCGGGCAGGCCGTCCATCAGGTAATTCTTGGCGCCCAAGAATCCGACCGTGCCGATCACCGCCAGTGTGCCAATCGTGCCCAGCACCCAGGTCGAACGGCGGCCGAAGCGGCGCTTGGCTTGGCGTGTCTCAGCCACGTTGATATCTGCCCGGTAGGTTGGCATGCTGACGCTTTGGCCCGAAAGCCCCCGCGCGTAAACGCATAACGACAGGAATCAGCCCGATCTCCATACCCTTCTGGAAGACCAAAACTTTGGCAGAAATGAGCCCGGCCGAGTGGGAAAGCGTCTGTGATGGCTGCGGCAAGTGCTGCCTGATCAGCCTACAGGATGAGGACACGGACGAAATCCTGCTGACCGATGTGCATTGCAAGCTGTTCGACGGCGCCACGGCGCTGTGTTCTGACTACCCCAATCGCAAGCGTCACGTGCCCGACTGCGTCATCCTAAAGCCCGAAACGGTGGCAGAGCTCACATGGATGCCTCAGACCTGCGCCTATCGCTTGCTGCATGAGGGCAAGCCGCTGCCGGAATGGCACCACCTGCGCAGTGGCTCCGTGCAGTCGATTCACGAGGCCGGCTGGAGTGTGCAGGGCGCGACCGTGAGCGAGCTTACCGTTGGCGGCGAGGAGGCGTTGCTGAAGCGTATCACGGTTTGGCCCGGAGAGCCGGGCTGGGAGGGCTAAAGGGACGGGCGCTATTTTGCCAAACCTCGCCGACTGCGGGAGTTCGTCGCAATTCCTCCTCTTCGTGCCTTACCACATTGCAATCCCAAACCTTGCGCCATAAACCCCAGTCGATTCCGCAAGCCCTGCGGCAGACTGAGGTCCCATGCCCGATTTTCTGATCGAATATCTCCCGGTTGTCTTCCTGTTCGGCATAGCGTTAGTGCTGTCGATCGCGTTTCTGGTCGTCCCGACGATCATCGCCCCGTCCGATCCCGACGCCGAAAAGGTCTCGACCTATGAGTGCGGGTTTGAAGCCTTCGACGACTCGCGCATGAAGTTTGACGTCCGTTTCTACCTTGTCGCGATTTTGTTCATCATCTTCGACATCGAAGTGGCCTTTCTCTTCCCGATTGCAGTCAGTCTGGACGTGGTGGGCGTATATGGTTGGACGATCATGACTATCTTCCTGCTCGAGCTCTTTGCAGGGCTCGCCTATGCGTGGAAGATTGGCGCCCTGGACTGGGAATAGAGGAGAGCTTTCATGGCCAACATACTCGCACCCAACGGAACTTTCGCGCGCGACCTCGGCACGCCTGCCTATGATCCAAAGCTGCATGACGGCGGCTTTGACGGCCTGTCCGACCAGCTCGCCGACAAGGGTTTTATTACCGCGGCCTCTGACGATCTGATTACTTGGGCGCGCACCGGTTCGCTCATGTGGATGACCTTCGGTCTCGCCTGCTGTGCAGTCGAGATGATGCAGGCGTCCATGCCGCGCTACGATTTGGAGCGGTTCGGCTTTGCCCCGCGGGCCAGCCCCCGCCAGTCCGACGTGATGATCGTCGCGGGTACTCTAACTAACAAGATGGCTCCGGCGCTGCGCAAGGTCTACGACCAGATGCCCAACCCGCGCTATGTGATCTCCATGGGATCCTGCGCGAATGGCGGCGGCTACTACCACTATAGCTATAGTGTCGTGCGCGGCTGCGACCGCATCGTGCCGGTCGATGTCTACATCCCCGGCTGCCCTCCGACCGCCGAAGGGCTGATCTACGGCATCTTGCAGCTGCAGAAGAAGATTCGCCGCGAGGGGAACATCATCCGATGACAGACTTCGCTGACATCCGCGATCACATTGCCGCCCATCACGGTGAGCAAACCGAGGCCAGCGAGGCATTCGGTGAGCTGACGCTGACCGTGGGTCGTGCGCATCTGCTGAACCTGATCGCATTTCTGCGTGACGATCCGATCTGCCGTTTCAACATGCTGATCGATCTGTGCGGCGTGGACTATCCATCCCGCGCGCGGCGCTTTGAGGTGGTCTATCACTTCCTCTCCATGGCGCATAACACGCGCATCCGGGTGAAATGCACGACGGACGAGACGACGCCTGTCATGAGCGTGGTGTCGCTGTTTCCGAATGCCGATTGGTATGAGCGCGAAGCCTTCGACATGTACGGCATCGTCTTCGACCAGCACCCGGATCTGCGTCGTATCCTCACCGACTATGGCTTCGAGGGCTACCCGCTACGCAAGGACTTCCCGCTGACCGGCTTTGTCGAAGTCCGCTACGACGAAGAGCGCAAGGAAGTGATCTACGAGCCCGTTGTGTTGCAACAGGAATTTCGCAATTTCGACTTCCTGAGCCCGTGGGAAGGCGCGAAGTATATTCTGCCCGGCGACGAGAAGAGCGAGGCTGCTGAATAATGGCCACCACCGAAGCCCTCATTACCGACGAGCAGGATCGTCGCTTCACCATCAACTTCGGCCCGCAGCATCCGGCTGCGCACGGCGTTCTGCGCCTTGTGCTGGAGTTGGAGGGCGAGATCGTCGAGCGGGTTGATCCGCACATCGGCCTGCTGCACCGCGGCACGGAAAAGCTGATTGAGCACAAGACCTATCTGCAGGCGATCCCCTATTTCGACCGCCTCGACTACGTTGCGCCGATGAACCAGGAGCACGCTTTCTGCCTCGCCATCGAGAAACTGGCCGGCATCGAGGTGCCGCGCCGGGCGCAGTTTATCCGCGTGCTCTATTGCGAGATCGGGCGCATTCTTTCGCACCTCCTCAATGTCACGACGCAGGCCATGGATGTCGGCGCGCTGACGCCGCCGCTCTGGGGTTTCGAAGAGCGCGAAAAGCTCATGGTGTTCTATGAGCGCGCCTGCGGTGCGCGGATGCACGCCAACTATTTCCGCCCCGGCGGTGTCCATCAGGACCTGCCGCCTGCCTTGATCAACGACCTCTATGTCTGGTGTGAGCAGTTTCCTGAGAAGGTGCGCGAGATCGAAGTTCTGCTGACCGAGAACCGCATCTTTAAACAGCGCAATGTCGATATCGGCGTGGTGTCGAAGCAGGACTGCTATGAGCGCGGCTTCTCCGGAATCATGGTGCGCGGCTCGGGCATTCCTTGGGATCTGCGCCGCAACCAACCCTATGAAGTCTATAACGAACTCGACTTCAAGATTCCGCTCGGCAAGAACGGCGATTGCTACGACCGTTATCTCTGCCGCGTCGAGGAAATGTACGAGTCTGTGAAGATCATGAAGCAGTGCCTCGACATGATGCCCGAAGGCCCGGTCATGACGACGGATAACAAGTTCGTGCCGCCGCGCCGCTCCGAGATGAAGCAGAGCATGGAAGCCCTGATTCACCACTTCAAACACTATACGGAGGGCATCAAGGTGCCCGAGGGCGAGTTTTACGCCGCCGTCGAAGCGCCCAAGGGTGAGTTCGGCGTCTATCTGGTCAGTGACGGCACGAACCAGCCGTACCGCTGTAAGATCCGCGCTCCGGGTTTCCCGCATCTTGCCGCCATGGACTATCTGGGCAAGGGCCACATGCTTGCGGACATTTCCGCTATCATCGGCACGCTCGATGTCGTGTTCGGGGAGATCGACCGATGAGCGCTCGACGCATGGCCGCTGTCCAGCCCAAGGACGTTTCCCTGTCGCCCGAGGCGCAGGCGGAGATCCTCGCTTGGACGAAGAAGTTTCCTGCGGGCCGTCAACGCTCGGCGCTGATCCCGGCGCTGTGGATCGCGCAGAAGGATGCGGGCGGTTGGCTCCCGGAAGTGATCCTGCGCGAGGTCGGCGACATGCTCGGCATGGCCTATATTCGGGTCTACGAAGTCGCGACCTTCTACACGATGTACAATCTGGAGCCGGTCGGGGCCTATCATATCCAGCTCTGCGGCACGACGCCGTGCTGGCTGCGCGGGTCCGACGCTCTGAAAGAGGTGCTCCAGCGTCGCGTGGGACCGCAGAACTCGGTTAGCGCCGACGGCAAATTCTCCTGGCTCGAGGTCGAGTGCCTTGGTGCGTGTGCGAATGCGCCGATGATGCAGGTCTCCACCGATGTCGACCGGGACCCTTACTATGAGGACCTGACGCCGGAGAGCTTGGAGGCCATTCTCGATGCGTTTGAACGCGGCGAGGACCCGGAGCGCGGGCCGCAGAACGGTCGGACCAATTCTGCACCAGAAGGTGGTCCGAAGACGCTGACAACGCTTGATATTTACAAGCAGGGTAAGAAGCTGACGTCGTTGCCGAACCAAGGCAAGAAAGTCACGCTGCGCCGCCACGCGGCCGACGCAAAGGGTGTTCGCGCGACTGTTGCGGGGCGCCGCAACAAGCCAGTGCCGCCGCCGTCCACGCGTGTCGATAATGAGCGCAGCCCAGCGGGCGAACTTCTCGACAAGGCGAAGGACATGGCCAAAGCCGCCGTGCCCGCGACGAGAGCCAAGAAAATCACCGACCGAAAGCCGGTTAAGGTGGACGGGAAAGCCGTGCCAGATCCAAAGGGCGCCGCCGTCGCGCCGCGTCGCCGCACGTCCGGTGCCGTGCCAGAGGTAAAGGTGCTCTACACGGATGGCCCGACAGATGGTGCGCCGGATGACTTGAAGAAAATCAAGGGTGTGGGCCCGGTTTTTGAACGCGAGCTCAACGGCAAGGGTATTTATTACTACCGCCAGATTGGTGCGTGGAAAGCCGCAGACGTCAAGGCTGTCGAGACGGACGCAATGGCGCGTTATCCGGGGCGCATCAAACGCGACGGCTGGGTGAAGCAAGCCAAGGCGCTGGCGAAAGCATCGGCGAAGGCGTCGAAATGAAGAACTTCTACCTGATGTCGGCTGTCCTGTTCACCATGGCGTCTATCGCCTGGTTTGTCGTGGCGTTCATCACGCCGGGAGCGGTGGCGCTGCAGATTGCAGTGGGCGTCGTATTCGGTGCGCTCGCCATTGTGTATTGGACGCTTCACAAGCGACAGACATCCGACGCGATGTCGGGAGGCAGCGATTAATGACACAGCTTCTCACTGACGAAGACCGCATCTTCAAGAACCTCTACGGCCTGCAGGACTGGGGTCTGGACGGTGCGCGGCAGCGCGGCGCCTGGGAGGGCACGGCGGCCATGCTGGGCCAGGGCAAGGATTGGATCATCGACCAGGTCAAAGCCTCCGGTTTGCGTGGTCGCGGCGGGGCGGGTTTCCCGACGGGGCTGAAATGGTCCTTCATGCCCAAGGAAGTGGGCGAGCGGCCGCACTATCTCGTCGTCAATGCCGATGAGAGTGAGCCGGGTACGTGCAAAGACCGGGAGATGATGCGCCATGACCCGCATCTGCTGATTGAGGGCTGCCTTGTTGCGGGTTTCGCCATGCAAGCGCACGCTGC
>CALDUL010000028.1 GCA_937923575.1 uncultured Algimonas sp. | reverse complement strand
CCGCCTGCAGCGCGCCGAGAAAGAAGTCGAACCCCGCCGCATCCGGCGCGCGGTCAAACACCGCCTGGTAGCTCCGGTAAAGCTGAGCAGACGCGGAGTCCGACGGAAGACCCGTGAAGTTGTCGCCGAAGAGAGCGTCGTTTCCATCCACTCCGAACAGACTATCCGAGCCATTGCCGCCCGCGATCGTCGATCCGGTAAAGGACGCCACCAACCCATCCGCGCCGTCCGTGCCGACAAGCAGCGCGTTCTCGCCAAGATCGAGCGACAGAACGTCCAACCGCGTGGGGTTGCCATCATTCAGCGCGACGGCCGTCGTCAGGAGCAAGCGCCCGTCGACGGTCTCGACAATGCTCTCGACTGTGCGCGGGAGCCGCAGCGGTCCGCTCGTGACGGTCCCTTCGGCGTCGTAGCGCTGCATCACATTGCCGAAGACGACGACGAAACCTCCGTCGTTGAGCGCCGTGAACTCTGCGGTCAGGGAGAAGCCGTCGAAGCCTGGAAAACCCGTCTCGGTCACGGGAGTATCGACCGTGCCATCGGCGTTGAACACAGCGTAGACGTTGGTGCTGTCAAAGCCCTCGGTCTGGCTGCCATATTGCAGGAGGCGGCCATCGGCGAGTTCGATCACGCGCGCGCCCTCGATCGATAGCTCCAGCGCAATGCTGCTGTCCAGCTCTCCGCTTGGGTCGAAGCGTTGGAGCGTCCGACTTTCTATTCCGAAGCCGTCGTCGGAAAACACATCGCGCAGCACGCTGAAACTGCCGTCGTCTCTGACCAATTCAAGTGTGGCGGAAGAGTTTTCGTCGAAGAGCGAGCCTTCGAACTCCGTACGCAGAGCCGTCGTGATCGGGTTATAGCTTATCACCTGCAGCGCCGTCGTGCCCGGGTCGATGTCGGACGCGCCCGGTGTGAAGCGGGTGACAGCGAAGGTGATGGCACCATCCTCACCCAAAGCCATCACGCTCACAGCTGCGTTGGTGTTGAACACATCGGCAGTGTCGAACTGCGATGTCGTTTCCAGTTGTTCATCGAGCAGATAGACGAGGCTCTCGGTCTCTCCAGATGCGGAGTTTCTGCCCATGTAAGCCAGCGCGGTGTCGTTACCATCTGTGGCAAGCGATAAGTCAAAGGTCTCGAGAGCTGTGGCGATAAAGCGGTAGGTCAGCGTATTGCCGAGGGGATCGACAATCGCGACGGCGACTCCCTCTTCGCCCGCTTCGTTCCCCAGCACGGCGACCAAGCGGTTTCCGCTTGGCAGGAGTTCGGTGACTGCGGTCACACGCCCCGGAGCGCCCTCCGCCAGCGCGGCTTCGAAATCCGTGTCGGCAAAAAGCGAGGTCGTCGCGCTGGGGCCAAGCCCATCGTCGATTGACGTCGCGCTAAGGCGGTAATCTGTGGGTTCGCCTTGGCTTTGTGCGGAGACGAAATAGGTGCCCGCCTCGGCCACGCGGAAAGTCGAGCTTTCCGTTCCCTCGCGTCCGTCGAAATAGACGGAGAATGCGTCAACCGCGGTCCCGTCGGCGCGGCGTAGGGCGATATCTACGGGCTGACCCGTTGGCCCGATCGGGTCTTCTGCCAGAACACTAAAGGTCTGCCCCGCCTGCAGTTCCACCGCGTACCAGTCCTGATCGCCGACGAAGTCGATCTCGCCGTCCACTATGGTGCCGTCGAGCGCGAGCGTGGCGGTTGTGGATGCATTGCCGGGAATGTCGCCGGACTCCTGCGATGCGCTGATGGAATAGATCCCGCGCAGCGAGTCCGGGATGAGTTCGCTCACCCCGATGGAGAAGTAATAAGTGCCGGCTTCGGCGAAATTACCGCGCACCTCATAGGCCGCGCCGCTTGCTGCGTCGGTGGTGTCGACACCGAGGATCGAGACGCGGTTTCCCGCCACGTCGATCAGTTGAAAATCCAGCTCCACGAATTCGTCGTCGTCACCGACGGCAACGGTGAAGATGATATCCGTTGGGCCGTCCACGGTGACGGCGAGCCAGTCGACATCACCGTCGGGGTTCAGCCGGCCGGTGACGGCCGAGCCGTCCAGTGCGATCGTGCCCGTGGTGGAGGCATCAGCCGCAAAGTCGCCGTCGCCCTCGTCCGTTTCGACGGGCATGCCGTCCCCGCCATCGCTTTCGGGCCGCAAGGCGGCAGATATCACGTAGTCGGCCCCGTCGACGTCACTGGACAGCGCCACGAAATAGAGCCCCGGTTCCACTTGTGTGGAGAACTCTCCCTCGCCATCGAACAGGGTAATCCCGGCGACACCGCCTACATCATCCGCTGTCGATACGGTCGCGATCATATTGCCGTCGACGTCGCGCACGGTGAGCGTGACATTGGCGTCCGGATTGAACGCAGTGACGTTGATGTCGATGCGCTCTCCCGCGCCGAGCTCCAACCGATACCAATCCTCATCCGTTGCGGAGACACCACCTTCGAACAGGGCGTCGTCGGTGGTGAGCACAACGGTCGTGGTCGCATCGCCCGGCACATCCGGTTCCTCGAAGCGCGGATCGATGACGGGTTTGGCCAGCCCCGTCGTCGACGGTAGGGCGACAAGGCCGCGCGTGACGATCGTTGTCAGCGCGTTTTCGCCCAGGCCATTCAAAGTGTCACCGCGCATCGTTTCCCCAACCGCAATCGCATCGCTGCCCGCGACGTGACTGGCTTAAGCAAGCTGCGATCTGCGTTCAACGTGTGGATGCAGGTCCGACCCTATTGCGCAGAGTTGGCCGACTGCCACGCCCTAGAACAGGGCGTGGTCGTCCATCATCCAGAACAGGCCGTCGAAAGTGACTGTGGCTTCGACTGTGTCGATGTCCACCCGCGCGGTGTCGGCCACTTCGGAGACGGGCGGAATTTCCGGCTTGGAGATATCGGTGCTCTCCGGCGGAAGCTCCGCGGACGTAAAGATGGTGTCCTCGGCAATGCCGTTCGTCAGGACGAAATCGCGCTCGGACAGCGCGTCCATCTGCACATTGGCGAGCCGGAGCGTGTTGCCGCCGAGGAAGTCGATGACGACGTCATTGCCGTCCTGGCTCATATATTGCTGCAGCTCGCCATAGCCGAAGATGAAGGGCAAGGCCTGACTCGTCTGACCGATGTCGATGACGTCCACGCCAGGGGTGAAATCGAGGATCGTGTCCTCCCCGTCCATTCCGTTGAAATAGACGAAGACGTCGACGCCGCGTCCGCCGAACATCGTGTCATTGCCCGTCCCACCGAAGATGAGATCGGTATTATTGACGAAAATGCCGTCGCGGAAAGCGATGGCGTCGGCTGCGGTCGCCTGCTGGAAGTCGAAACTCTCGGTAAAGTCCAGCACGACCTGCGCGCGCGTCAGATCGCCATTGTCGAGCGCAGCCGTGAAGGCGGCGCGTCCGACGGGGTCGGTATTGCCCGGCAGCACATTGGTGTAGAGCAACTCCACGAAGTCCGCGTTCGACAGCTCGCCGTAAGTGTCCTGAAACTCCGGCGACCCGGTGAAATCGTTGATGATGCCCTGCAGATCGAGCAGGCCGATTTCCAGCGCGCCGATGAAGATATCGAAGCCGCCGATGTCGGGCTCTCGTCCGAACACGCCCTGATAGGCGCGGTAGACCTGGCCCTCATAGGGCGAGAGCGAGACGTTGTTCAGGAACGCGGCCGTGCCGACGGCCGAGCTCTGGATGAACTCGCCGGAATTGGCGAAATCGAGCACGACCTGCGCGCGGGTCGCGCCGGTATCGAGCGCCGCCGTAAAGGCGTTGATCCCGTTTGCGTCGCCTTCGCGGTCCAGCACATTGCGGTAGAGCTGTTCGACGAATTCGCGGTTGGACAGATCGCCATATGTGTCCTGGAATTCCTGCGAACCGACGAATTCGTTGAGCACCGACTCCTGGGTGAAAATACCGAGCTGCAGCGTGTCGAGAAAGAATTCGAAACCGGCTGCATCCGGCGCGCGGTCGAAGACGGCCTGATAGGAGCGGTAGAGCTGCGCTTCGAAACTGTCAGACGGCACGCCGCGCGGCCCGTCGCCGAACAGCATGTCATCGCCCGCGCCGCCTTGGATGACATCGCGCGCGCCGGTCCCCACGATCTGATCAGAGCCATCCCCGCCGACGCTCTGCGTGTAGATGTCGAGCGAGTAAATGTCCGTCACGTTCTCGCTCGTGCCAAAGGCGATCAGAGTATAGTCACCCGCCACTTCGGCCGTGAAGGTCAGCGGTCCGGTGTAGTTGTCGTCCAGATCGAGATTGGCCGCGAGAGGCGCACCGTCCGGGCCGAGCAGCAGCGTGCCGACACGACTGCCGCCATTGATTGAACGCGTGCCGACGACGATGCTCTGACCCTCGGCGAGGGTGATCGTGAAGGCGTCCTGATCGGCGATGGTGCCGTCGGTTGCCGCGCCGGGGTTGAACGCGCCCGTCACACTGCCGCCGACCGCGACCGAGCCGATATTGGCGTCGCTCGGCAGATTGCCGTAATCATCGATGCTGGAGATCGCCGCGATGCGGTAGTCGCCGCCGTAGGAGGTGCTGCCCTCGGTGCTGTTGAGGACGAGGAAATATTCGCCCGCGGACAGGCCGTCCACGGTCAGGTTTTCATCCGGCAGTCCGCTGCGCACCACATTGCCGTCCGCGTCGAGAACCTGATACCGGCGCACGCCGCCGTTCACGGTCTGGAATGTGATCGCCTCGCCGCTTTCAATTGTGAAGCCGAAGGCATCGACATCGCCGAAGAACTCATAGCTGCTGCTTGCGGTCCTGTTGGTCTCGATGCGCCCGACGGTGTCGGTCCCGCCCGTGAGCTCGTCCACGCGGCTGGAAACCTCGAAGCGGGTCTCCGTGCCCTCGCTCATCTCGCCGCTGCCTGCGTTGATGACCAATGTATAGTCGCCCGCGACCTCGGCCTGGAATGCAAATTCGCCAAAGCCGCCGAAGCCCAGCTCGATGACCTCTCCGTCCGGACCCAGTAGCGCGTAGTCGTCGAAGAAATTTCCTTCGAACTCGACGACGATCACATCGCGCGCGTCCGCCGTGATGGTGAAGGCATCGGTGTCGGTGTGGTAGTCGGTGCGCGCGACCACGCTGTCGCCGACATTGATGACGGTCGCGCCGTCCGCGCCGTTGGCGTGATCGTCGGGGATGACGTCCGCGCGCAGATTATAGGCGCCGAAATCGGGATTATCGCCGCTCACGGCGACATAGATCGTCTCGCCCGCGTCGAGCACGACCGTCTGCGGATCGGTTCCCGATGCAAATGGATCGACATTCAGATCATTGCCCTGCGCATCGACGGGTGTCGCGAAGAAAACGCCCTGAGTGCCGGCTGCCGACAGGCGGAGTGCCACGGCTTCGCTCACCGTGATCGCGTGCCAGTCGGAATCGCCCGCGAACTGGATATCGCCCGAGACCGTGCCATCGTCGCCAATGCTCAGCGTGCTGGTCGTAGCAGAAGAGTTGACGAAGTCGTCCTCGATCTCCTCGATACGGAATTTATATTCGCCGTCGCTCGCGCCTGTCAGCACCAGCTCTCCGGTATCGCCGAGGCTGTCTTCGAAATAGACGGTGAGAACGCCGCCCAGCGTGCCCGACACGGTGGACGGGCCACCCGCGCCCGTTACGGAATTGTCGAGCGCCACGCCCGCATCCTCGTCTTCGAAAATTACGCGGAAAGCGCGCGAGCTCGAGCCGCTGAGATCGAAACTATAGCCGTCCAGATCGTCCTGCCCGTGGGAGAAGGAGAGCACGCCCGCTTCCAGCGCGGCCTGGGTTGTGGACACCGTGACTTCGTCATCCGGCACTTCGATCAGGCGGAAGTTGAACAGCTCGCTCGGCACCGAAAACGCATCGAGCATGAAGCGCAGGATATAGTCGGCAGATTCCGAAACCGTGAAGACGCGCTGCGTGTCAAATCCCGCTGTAAAGTTCTCGATACTGTCGAGCAGGTCGACCATCGAGGCATTGCCGCCGCCGGAAAAATAATATTCCGTCCCGGCTTCCAGAGTGATGGTGTAATCGTCGACGTCCTGGGCGTCGGACAGAAAGACCGTCACCGTGTCGCCCGGATCGATCGGTCCCGTCTCATCGCTCGGGACGACGGCATAGCTCGCCCCGTAGTTGATCGGCGCAACGCCCGAAGACTGAGACACGGCGACGAAATACTGCCCGCTATCCGCGACATCGAACACGGCGCTGCCCGGGTCCATCTGCCCGCCCGTCAGCCGCACGCCCTCCGTGACCCGGACGCCGTTGGCGTCATAGATTTCGAAGACGATCTCGGTCGTTCCGATGAACTGCAGCGTCTGTCCGGCCACGGCGTCGAAGGCGAACCAGTCGCTATCCCCGCTCTCTTCCAGCACACCGCCGAGCGATCCGGTAGTGCCGTCGGCATTGATCGTGACGACGCCCGTGGTCGATGTGTCCGACGCGAAGTCGTCCTCGGCGACTGCCTCGCTCGCGATGGTGAAATCATAGGAGATCGGTTCGAAGAAGCCGCTATTGCCCTCCGAGATGCTGAGGAAATAATCGCCTGTCTGCGAGGCGACGAAGCCGACAAAGACCTCCGTGAGGTCGAAGCTCGCCTCGACGAATGCCTCGTCCACGACATTGCCATTACCATCGACGACCTGGATGGTGAGGTCGTCCAACGCATTGTCCGGCAGGCTGAACTCATAGGTCTGGCCCTGCACGGTCGAGATCTGGAACCAGTCGTCGTCGCCCCCGAACTCGATCACGCCGGACACGGACGCGCCGTTGACCTCTGCCACGCGGGTCGTCGACGCATTGCCCGGCGTATCGTCCGCCGCCGCCTCGCCGCCACTGGCCGAGAAGCTGTATTCGCCGGTACCGTCAAAGCCCTGCGCGCTGATCGTGTAGGTGCCCGCAGCGAGGCTGGCGACGAAGGAGCTGGAGCCGGAACTGGTCTCGCGCGTGTCGACGTTCTGAACTTCGAGGAAGACATCCTGCACGCCGTTCTCGACCAGATCGAAGCTGATCTGCGAGGACTCCAGCAAGGTGAAAGTGAAAACGTCGCGGTCGCCCGCATAGTCGATCGTGCCGCTATATTGCGTATCGAAGGCGAAGCTTTCCGCTTGGGCCAGCGAACTGCCATAGTCATCCGTGGCAAAAGACGTCTGGACCGTGTAGCTGCCCGCGCCGAACCCGGCCGACACGCCGAGGTAATAGGTGCCATTGCCGAGATCGGCAAAGGGAGTCGGGTCCTGCACGAAGGTGTCCAGCTCGGTCGCGAACAGTTGCTGCCCGCTGGCGTCATAGAGCGACAGCGTCACTTGCTGCAGCTCGAAGTCGGGATTGTTGAACAGCGCCAGCAGCGTGTTGTCACTGCCGCTCACCTCGATCTCGAACCAATCGGAATCGCCCTGCGCTTCGATCTCGCCCGCGATCAGGCCATTGGCGTCAGGGGCTCCGGCCGTTTCGGGTGTGTCGCCGAAATCGTCCTGCGCCGTGCGCGCGCTCAGCATATAGGGCAGATCGCCCGCCCCGTTCGCCACCGCGACGATGAAGAGCAGGCCGTCATAGTCGATGGCGACAGTGGAGAGCGTCTCCATATTGTCGTTCTCGGTTGCCGTGAAGGGCACGTCCACGCCGTCCTGGTCCACGATGCGGTAGGTGGCGTCGGTCAAGCCGCCCAGCTCCAGCGATGTGGTGACGACGACTTCAGTGCCGGCCGTGACCTGGAGCGAGAACCAGTCCTCGTCATCCGCCGTTTCCAGCATCGCCGACTGGAACACGCCCTGTTCCAGCACGGTCGCGCTGGCGGCGTCATTGCCGTGATCGTC
This sequence comes from uncultured Algimonas sp., assembly GCA_937923575.1. Classification (GTDB taxonomy): domain Bacteria; phylum Pseudomonadota; class Alphaproteobacteria; order Caulobacterales; family Maricaulaceae; genus Litorimonas. The sequence goes on along the minus strand of CALDUL010000028.1, from coordinate 61,256 downwards.
CGCTTCCATACGGGCAGGCTGCACGGGTTTGGCGAGCGCAAGGCCATCTGTTCCGGCAAAGTCTGCGCGGAAGTCCACGGCCTGAAATCCATCGGCGAAGTCCAGCCCGACGAGGCCTGTTCCCAGCTCGAGCGACAGCCGGTCTTCGAAAAATCTACGCATCACGCTTCCCCTCAACCCCGCGTCTTCCCTGCAGGTCACGGGATTGTGATAGGAAAGACCCCGGAAGGGTTCAAACGGAAATTGTGATTACGCCTTTTTCGCCAATCACCCGCGCGCAAGGCAGGCATCGAAAGCGCGGCGGTTGTCCAGGCCCTCGATCGGTGCGTAGCGCATGATCTGGTCGGTCACGAGCAGATCCAGCCGCGATCGCGCGCGGTTCAGCTCCTGCGCGTCGCGTCGCCACTGCGCGCCAAGCCGGTAATGCCGTTGGCCGAGCTTGTCCTGCGCGTCGTCGCGCCACCGCCCGCCAACCCAGACACCATGACCCGCCATGCGCTGGTTATAGCCGAGCGAGAGCAGAAACTCGTCCGCGTAAGGCGCGAGCTGCTTGGCCTCGGACGCGTCGGTCGCGATGAGAATGACCTCGTCCTCCATACCCCGCGCGCGCACCAGATCGACCACACGCGGTATGTCGGCGGATGTCTTGAAGTCCAGCTCCAGATAGATGCGCCCCCGCGCGGCATCGAGCATGGCCTCGAGCGTGGGCACAGGCTCACCGCCGATGGGACCGTTCTCGCGCGTGCGCAGCCGGATGCGTTCGAAATCGGCACGGCGGGTCGAGACGACGGGCCCCGTCCCGGACGACTTCTCTTCCCAGACGCCGTCGTGAAAGCTGATCAGCGTACCGTCGCGGATACGGGCGATGTCGATCTCCGCCATCATCACGCCCGCCTCGATCAGCGCTTCGAGACCCGACACCGAGTTCTCCGGTGCGTCCATGCCCATCCCCGTGCCACGGTGAGCCGCCACCAGCGCGGCGTCATCCGGCAGGCAGTCGAGAAAGGTTCGGATCGGGGCGAGGCCGCTACCCGGCGTGGCGGTTGCGGTGTTTGCGACACGCGTGCTCTCGGCCGTGTCGGGTGCGTTGGCGTCCGCGCAGGAACAGAGCAGGGCGGCCATCAGCGTGAGCGTTGTCATCTTGGTTCTCATGGCGTCGGCCTATAAGGCGACCGGCGTGAGAGTTGAAACGATATTCGCCCTGGCCAGTGCGCCGGGACGCGCGGGCGTGGCGGTGATCCGGCTGTCCGGACCCGATGCGCTGAGCATTGCACAGGCGCTCGCCGGGCCGCGCGCCCTGCCCGCACGCCGGGCCGTGCTGCGGGTGCTGCGTTGGGAGGGCGAGCCCATCGACGAGGCGGTACTGATCCACTTCCCCGCACCGAACAGTTTCACCGGTGAAGACGTGGTGGAGTTGCAATGCCACGGTTCAGTTGCGGTCATCGACGCGGTCTCGAAAGCGCTGCTCGCCGCCGGAGCCTCGCCTGCCGGACCCGGCGCCTTCACCCGCCGCGCGGTGGAAAACGGACGTATGGATTTGACCGAGGCCGAGGGGCTGATGGATTTGATCGATGCGCGCACCCAGGGCCAGCGCCGCCAGGCCCTCGCCCAGATGGAAGGCGCGCTGCGGCAGAGCTACGAAGGCTGGAAGGCGGAGCTGCTCGACGCGCTCGCCCAGATCGAGGGCGAGATCGACTTTGCCGACGAAGCCGACGTGCCCGATGCGCTGTCCCATGCCGCCTATCCGATCCTGACCGATGTTGCGGCGCGGATCGACGCGGCCCTGCAGCGCGCGAGCCGAGCGCAGGCGGTGCGATCGGGCATCGACATCGCCATCATCGGCGCGCCCAATGCAGGCAAGTCTACGCTGCTGAACCAACTCGCAGGCCGCGACGCCGCCATCGTCTCGCCCGTCGCCGGGACGACGCGCGACGTGGTGGAGGTGCCAATGGTCATTGCCGGGCTGCCCGTGACCCTGTCCGATACAGCAGGTTTGCGCGAAACCGATGATGCCGTGGAGCATGAGGGCGTGCGCCGGGCGCTGGACCGCGCCGACCGGGCGGAGCTGCGGATCGGGCTCGTGCGCGACGGTTCGGCCGAGCCACCCCTACAAGAAGGCGACATCCGCCTCGTCAATGTCGACGGCAGAGCGGGCGATAGCGAGATCAACGCCAAGACCGGATCGGGTCTGGACGGTCTACTCCACCGATTGGAGGACATCATCACCGCGCGCTTTGCCGGGCAGGAGTCGGCGGGGCTCACCCGCGCTCGCCACACGCGACTCGCCCAGGACGCGCTCGACGCGACGCGCGCTGCTGCGCGCCATCTCAGCGTCGCTCCGGAATTCGCCAGCGAAGACATTCGCCGTGCGCTGCGTTCCATTGACGAGCTCGCCGGACGCTCCGACATCGAGGAGGTCTTCGACCGGATCTTCAGCCAGTTCTGTGTCGGGAAGTAAGAGACGGGGAACGAGCGGCGAAGCGCGATAAACGTTACAACATAACGACTCCAGCGCACGCTAGCGGTGCGGCCTCACCTGCCCTATATCGCCGCCATGTCTACTGCCGCCAGGTCTACTCATGTGACTTACGACGTCATTGTCATCGGCGGCGGCCATGCGGGTTGCGACGCGGCCTGTGCGTCGGCGCGGCTTGGGGCAAGCACGCTGTTGCTGACTCACCGTGCGGACACGATCGGCGAGATGAGCTGCAATCCGGCGATTGGAGGTCTGGGCAAGGGTCACCTCGTGCGCGAGATCGACGCGCTGGGCGGAGTGATGGGCCGGGTCGCGGACGCGTCCGGTATACAGTTTCGCCTGCTCAACCGCTCCAAAGGTCCAGCCGTGCAGGGCCCGCGCACGCAGAGCGACCGTCATCTCTACAAAGTCGCCATGCAGGCGGAGATCGCGGGCCAGGACAATCTGACCGTCGTCGAGGCGTCCGCTCATGATCTGATCATGGACGGAAGCCGGCTCTGCGGTGTGCGGACGGAGGACGGACGCGACTTCGCGGCCGCGCGTGTGGTGCTGACCACGGGCACTTTCCTCAAGGGCGTGATCCATGTCGGCCATGAGCAGACCGCCGCCGGACGATGGGACGAGCCGCCGAGCATCGGCCTGTCCGAGCGGCTCTACGGGCTCGGCCTGCGCATGGGCCGGCTGAAGACCGGCACGCCCGCGCGGCTCACGCTATCCTCCATCGACTGGTCGGGTCTCGCCATGCAACCCGCCGATGACGAGCCGGTGCCCTTCTCCTTCATGACGGACCGCATCACTGTCCCGCAGATCGAGTGCGGCATCACCCACACCAATGCGCGCACCCATGCTGTGATCGCCAAAAATATCGAAAAATCAGCGGTTTACGGTGGCGGTATCGCCGGGAAAGGCCCGCGCTACTGTCCATCGATCGAGGACAAGGTCGTGCGCTTCGCCGATCGTGACCGCCATCAGATATTCCTGGAGCCCGAAGGCCTGCCCGGTAATCCGGACGGCGACACGGTCTATCCCAACGGCATTAGCTCCAGCCTGCCGGCCGAGGTACAGGACGCCTTCCTGCGCACTATTCCCGGCCTCGAGCAGGTCGAGGTGCAGCGCTACGGCTATGCAATCGAATATGACTATGTCGATCCGCGCGAGCTGCGCCTGACGCTGGAGACCAAGGCTCTGCCCGGTCTTTACCTTGCGGGACAGATCAACGGCACGACCGGATATGAGGAAGCGGCAGCGCAGGGGCTGATCGCGGGCGCCAATGCCGCGCTCGCCAGCCAGGGCCGAGAGCCGCTCGTGCTGGACCGTAGCGAAGCCTATATCGGCGTGATGATCGACGACCTGACGCGTACAGGCGTGACCGAGCCCTATCGCATGTTCACCAGCCGCGCGGAATATCGCCTGCACTTGCGCGCGGACAATGCCGACATGCGCCTGACGCCAAAAGCCATCGAGACAGGTCTCGCCGGGCGTGAGCGCTCTAAAATGTTTCACGTGAAACACTCCGAGTTCGAAGCCGCTCGGGAATTGATCACCACCACGACCGCAAGCCCGACGACGCTCAAGGCCGCGGGTCTGTCGGTCAATCAGGATGGCCAGCTGCGCACGATCGCCGATCTGCTCGCCTATCCCGATTTCGACGCCGACACGCTCGCGCCCGTCTTTCCAGAACTCGACGCCCTCACCCCGAGGGCCAAACGCTTTGCAGAGATTCACGCCATCTATGCGGGCTATCTCGAACGCCAGCAGCGCGACATCGAAGCCTTCCAACGCGACGAAGGCCTGCGTCTGCCGGATCAGCTGGACTACGCGGCCATTGGCGGCATCTCCAATGAAGTGCGCGAGAAACTGATCGCGGCGCGTCCCGAAACGCTAGGCCAGGCTTCGCGACTGGAAGGCGTCACGCCCGGCGCGCTCATGGCGGTTCTGGCCTATGTGCGCAGGCGGCACGCGGCGTGAGCGCTCCAACACACGGCCGCGATGAGTTTGTTTCTCGCGCGCCGATCTCGCCGGAAAGCCTGAGCGACTACGACCGCTGGGGCAGGCTGCTCAGCAAATGGAATGCGAAGATCAATCTCGTCGCGCCCAGCACTCTGCCCGACTTCTGGATCCGACACGCGCTCGATAGCGCACAGATCGTCCCGCACATCCCCGACGTGGCGCGCACGATCGTGGATTTCGGCTCGGGTGCGGGTTTCCCGGGATTGTCCATCGCGATCGAGGCCAAACACAATCCTTCCCGCGATCAGCACGTGCACCTGATCGAATCGGCGGGCAAGAAAGCCAGCTTCATCCGCACGGTCATCCGGGAGCTCGACCTCCCCGCAACGGTGCACAGCCAGCGTATCGAAGCGATGGAGCCGCTTGGCGCAGATGTCATCACCGCGCGCGCCTTTGCCCCGCTCTCGCGGCTGTTCCCAATGGCGGAACACCACCTCCGCGGCGGCGGTCAGCTCATCCTGCTCAAGGGCGCGGACCTTTCCAGTGAGGAAGACGCGGTCGCATCGGACTGGGTTTACGAGCGTCAGACGACCGCGAGTTTGTCGGGTAGTGACGGTGTCGTCGTCGCCTTTATGGGGCTTGGGCGGCGCTGATTGTTTCACGTGAAACATATTTGTCCCGTAATGTTTCACGTGAAACACTCGACAGTCATGGGCGCAAAAGACTAATGCCGGAGGCCCGCAACCGCCTTTGAAAGACATCGCCGTGACACCCAAACGCATCATGGCCATCGTCAATCAGAAGGGCGGCGTCGGTAAAACCACCACGGCCATCAATCTCTCCGCCGCCCTCGCTGAGCACGAACAGCGGGTTCTGCTCATCGATATGGACCCGCAGGGTAACGCATCGACCGGCCTCGGCATCCCGCGCGATGCACGCGAACGCTCCAGCTATAGCGTGCTGACCGAAGACATCGCGCTGGATGACGCGATTCAGCCCACGCGCGTGCGCGGACTCTATATTGTGCCGAGCCATCCCGATCTCTCCGGCGCGGAGCTGGAGATCGGAACCCGGGACGGGCGAACGCGTCGGCTTAAATCCGCGCTGGACGCGGGGACCGCGGGCTTCGACTATGTCATGATCGACTGCCCGCCTTCGCTCAACCTGCTCACGCTCAATGCCTTGGCAGCCGCCCGGTCCGTCATTGTGCCCCTGCAATGCGAGTTCTTCGCGCTCGAAGGACTGAGCCAGCTGCTCAAGACAGTGGAAATGGCCAAAGCCGGGATCAACCCCTCACTCGCCATCGATGGCGTCATGCTGACCATGTATGACCGCCGCAATCGACTCTCCGCGCAGGTCGCGGACGATGTGCGCAAACACCTCGGTCGGGCGGTGTTCGAGACGGTCATCCCGCGCAATGTACGCATCGCGGAAGCACCGAGCTTTGCGGAACCCGTGACGACCTACGACCCTTCGAGCCAAGGAGCGAAGGCTTATCGGCGTCTGGCGCGCGAAGTCATTCGCAAACACGCGTCGCGCAAGAAATAACAGTAATTACAGGAGCTTAGACATGGCCGGACGCAAAAAGGACCGAGGGCTCGGACGCGGCCTGTCGGCGCTGATGAACGATCTCGGCGCGGTCGAGGCGGACGCACCGGTCGAGGAACCAACCACGTCGGACGCGCTCACCGCGCCCGTCGATGCCCCTGCCCCAGATCGTCCTGCGGAACAGCCCGGCGTGTCCAATGTCGCCATCTCCCGCCTGGTCAGAAATCCCGACCAGCCCCGTCGACGTTTTGCCCGCGATGCCATGGACGACCTCGTCGCCTCCATCCAGCAGAAGGGCGTTCTCCAGCCCATTCTCGTTCGCGCCCTGCCGGATATGAAGAAATTCCAGATCGTCGCGGGTGAGCGCCGTTGGCAAGCCGCGACGCAAGCGGGACTCACGTCAGTACCCATTATCATCCGCAAACTGTCGGATCGCGACGTACTGGAAATCGGCGTGATCGAGAATGTTCAGCGCGCCGATCTCAATCCCATGGAAGAAGCCCTCGCCTATGCCAAGCTGATCGCCGAGTTCGGCCGTACCCAGACGGAAATCGCCACAACGATCGGCAAGAGCCGCGCCCATGTCGCCAATATGGTGCGGCTGACGAAACTCCCGAACCGCGCGCGCGAACTCGTGGCCGAAGGCAAGCTCACAGCCGGCCATGCCCGCGCCGTTCTCGCTGCCGACGATCCCGATGCGCTGACCGAAGCGATATTGCGCGAAGATTATAGCGTGCGTCAGGCCGAAGACTGGGTTCGACGCGAGGGCAAACCGGAACGCGCCCCCGCTCGGGCTAAATTGGAAAAATCTGCCGACCTGCGTGAGCTGGAACAGAAGATCCAGGATCGAACCGGGTTCAAAGCCGATATTCGTCACAAGGGCAAAGGCGGAGAAATCAGGCTGGCCTATCGCGATCTGAAAGATATGGAAGATCTACTGAGGCGGCTCGGAAGCGCATAAATTACAGCAATATCAATGATATAGCATAGTTAATTCCAGGGATAACGGTATTTAGGCCACTACCGCCGACCATCCATCCGGCGCTGCACGCGCTCCCATAACTCGCTGCCGCCCATTTGTTCAATAAACGCCGCATGGGCTGCGCGTTCCTCGTCGGACAATAAACTCGGCAAGGGACTGGGACGCGCTGTCGGAGACACAAAATCGACGGAAGCCTCAACGGTCCCCACCGGGTCCAATGAGAGCGACCGTTCGCGGCCGCCCTTCAGTTCCAGATAGACCGCCGCCAACAATTCACTATCGATGATGGCACCGTGCTTGTCGCGTGATGACAGGCTGACCCCAAAACGTTTGCAAAGCGCATCGAGCGAGGCCGGACTACCCGGGAATTTTTCATTCGCCATCTTCAGCGTGTCGATGAAGCGGTCTCCCGGAATTTCCGCACGGCCAGAGCGCCTCAGCTCGGCATTGATAAAGCCGCGGTCGAATTGCGCATTGTGGGCGATCAGCGGGCTATCCCCGATAAAGGCGAGAAAGTCGTCCGCTCGCTCGTCGAACTTCGGCTTGCCGCGCAGGAACTCCGTCGTCAGCCCGGTGATCTCGACGACCTTCGGCGGCACGTCCCGACCGGGATCAAGATAGGCGTGAAATTGCTCACCCGTGGGCAGCCAGTCGATCAGCTCGATACAGCCAAGCTCTGTAATGCGGTCCGCGCCCTGGCTGTCAAAGCCGGTAGTCTCGGTATCGAAAACGATCTCGCGCATGGCATGACGCTAGGGGCTGAAAGCGATATGGGGAAGGGGAGGTGCGCGGGTGATGCTGTGGACAAGGGAAATCCGGTCAGCGCGCGAGTACCGCCTTGAGCACGGCATCCACCCGCGCTTGAGCCGACTCCATTCCATCCGCGGTCGAGATGATAAAATCCGCGCGCTCTCGTTTTTCCGCATCGGGCATTTGTCGTGACAGCAGCGTATCGAACAAATCAGCCGTCATGCCGGGCCGGGACATGACACGCGCACGCTGGACATCAGCGGGGGCCGTCACGACGACTGTCGCATCGACCTGCGCGTCGCCTCCGGTCTCGAATAGCAGCGGGACATCGAACAGAACAGCTTTCGCGCCGTCTGCAACAGCCCGCGCGAGGAACTCGGCGCGCATCTCCCCAACCCAAGGGTGGACGAAGCTGGTCAGCACTTCGAGGTTCAGCGGATCTTCGCGCATATGCTCACTCAGTCGCGCGCGGTTCACGCCGCCGTCCGGGCCGATCGCGTCGGGAAAGACCGCGCGGATCAGCGGCACCGCACGACCGCCCGGCGCGTAGAGTTGGTGCACCGCCGCATCGGCGTCAAAGACCGGCACACCCCGCGCCGCGAACATCTGCGCCGTCGTCGACTTGCCCATACCAATGGAACCGGTGAGGCCGATGACGATCATCGGGTTCCGCTCGAGAGGGCGGCACGCAGCACCTCCGCCTCACCACCGTTTGGCGCGTCCGCCCCGAAGAACAGACGAAAGCTCGGTCGGGCTTGGGCGATTAACATGTCGAGCCCTCCGAGAGTCTCGATGCCTGCATCCCGCGCATCCGCGATCAGCGGTGTCACCTCGGGCACATAGATCAGGTCATAGATCAATGCGCCCGCCTCGGCTTCGCGCGCATCAACGTCCAGCGCCGGATAGCCGCTCATTCCCGCCGAGCTGGCGTTGATGATGATATCCGCGCGGCGCACAGCGGTCTGTCGTTCGGCCCAGGGCAGGGCGTAGAAACTCGGCAGTCCCGCTTGCCGCACGAGCTCTTCGGCCTTGGCATCCGTGCGGTTGGTCAGCACGATCTCCGGCAGACCGAGGCTCAATAGCGCACCGACCACAGCGCGCGCCGCGCCGCCCGCACCGATGATCAGCACCGTGGCACCCGAGAGCTGCTGCGGCGTGCGGCGAGTCAACAGCGGCGCGGCGAAGCCCTCCAGATCTGTATTATGCGCGATCAATCGACCGCGGCGCACATAGAGGCAGTTGGCCGCCCCGATCCGCTGCGCATCCTCGGTCGCTTCATCGGCAGCCAGAAAGGCGTCGGTCTTCAGCGGCAGGGTGACATTCACGCCGGCAATCGTCGTGCGTTTCAGCGTCTCGAAGGCCCGCCGCGCGTCCCACGGCTTGACCATGAAAGGCACATAAGCGCCGCGCAGTCCCGCTTGCCGGAGCCAGTGACTGTGCAGCACGGGCGAGAGCGAGTGGTGGATCGGCCAGCCGCAGACGCCAGCCAGTTTCGGCAGGGCGGCTCCGCTCATGATGGGATCACTCCGCGCGTGCGCAGATAATCCAGCAGCGGGAGCAGGGCGAGGCCAAGAATGGAAAAGAAATCTCCCTCGACCTTGGAGAAGAGTTGCGCGCCCGGACCCTCGAAACGGTAGGCGCCTACGGACCGGGTCACCAGATCGCCCTCGCGCTCCAGATAGGCATCGAGGAAATCTTCGCTAAACTCCCGCACCCACAGCTTCGTCTCCGACATGTGCCGCCAGACGGGCGCGCCGCCTTCGGCCACGACCAAGCCGCCGATCAGCTCGTGCCGCTTACCCCGCATGGAAAGCAGGCGGGCCCGCGCCTCAGCGCGGTCCACGGGCTTGTCGAAGAGCGTCCCGTCCATGACCATGACCTGATCCGCTCCGATGACGAGCGCGCGCCGACCCTGGCTTTCGAGGAAGCGGGAGACCCGCAGCGCCTTGGCCTCGGCGAGCGCATCGGCGATCTCGCGCGGCCGAGCGCCATCATCAAGCATGGCGTGCTTGATGGCCGCCTCGTCGACGGGCTTGGACAGGACGTCGAAGTCGAGCCCCGCGCCCTCCATGATCTCACGCCGTATGGCGGAGCCGGATGCCAATATGATGGGAGTGGTCATAGGACGTGCAGCGCCGCCCGCTCGGGACGATGCATCTTGTAGAGATTGATGATCTGCGCCGCGGTCTCCTCAATGGATCGCCGCGTCACATCGATGATCGGATAGCCGCGGCGCGCGAACAGCCGCTTGGCCTCGCGCAGCTCGTCGCGGACCTGCCCGGCGTCGGTGTAATTGCTCTGACCCGTCGCCGACAGCCCTTTCAGACGCGCTTCGCGGATCTCGACAATTCGGTCGGGCGCCGCGACGAGACCGACGACCAGCGGACCCAATTTGTCGCCGCCCTTGGGCGCGAGCTCTTCGACCACCGGGGGCAGGGGGGCTGTGGGGACCAGCGGAATATTGCCCGCCTTGAAGCCCCTATTGGCCAGATAGATGCAGGTCGGCGTCTTGGATGTGCGCGACACGCCCAGTAGCACGATATCGGCATCCCGCAGACCCAGCACATTCTGCCCGTCATCATGGGCCATGGCGAAATCCAGCGACGCGATACGGTTGTAATAGGCCGCGTCCAGCGTGCGCTGCGCTCCGACTTCGGCCGTGGTCGTCACACCCAGATAGCGCCCGATCATGGCGAGCGTCGGGTCGAGAATGGAAACCGCCGGCGTATTGTTCTGGCTGCAGAATTCCTCCAGCCGACGGCGCTTGTCCGGATCGACCAGCGTGTGCAGCACGACTCCCGGCTTGGAGCCGATGCTCTCCAGCACGCGCTTCAACTCTGCGTCCGACCGCACCATGGCGTGGAGATGCTCCAGCGCCGTGGCGGCACGAAACTGCGCCGTCGAAGCCTTCATCACCGCAACCAAGGTTTCGCCGGTGGAGTCGCTGACCAGATGGACATGAAAACAGGTGGAAATCGCGGAATTGCGCAGCGGCCGTGCGCCTGTCTTCGCGCCGTGATCGAGCCCATCCGTCATGCGCGCCTGTGACCACATGGCATGGCGCGCGTCAATAAGTGCCGGATTCCATTCCAGATCGCGCGGAGTCCGTTCCCAGGGATTCACAGGGGCAGCCGAGAGTCGTCACGCCCCCGAGTCGAGTCGGGGACCGAATCCGAAAACCCCGCGATTTCGCCCACGGCGCACCCGCGTTAACCCGCAATCCCGTGCAAGACGGGGATAAGTTCTGTCGGCCGCTTTCACCCCCAGACTGTCCACATCAATCAGAGCCCGCACAGCCCCGGCTAAGCGCGTGAACGTCCCCAAATGTGAACAGGGATAACGCGCCGTAAACCGCTCCACAGAAATTGAGAGGCCGTTAAGAGGTCTTACCAAAACCCTAACACTTCTCCCCAACTCCACAGGCTCCACTACATCCACTTCTTTAAAAAATAAGTTTGAAGGGGAGGGGCGATCCGTGGAGAGAACGGGGTATAGACCTTGCCATGGCCAGCACATCTATACCGTCGATCATCCGGGCTTATCAGGGCGAGACCCTCGCCACGCCGCCTATCTGGATGATGCGCCAGGCGGGTCGGCACCTGCCGGAATATATGGAAGTCCGTGCCACGACGAGCAGCTTCATCGAGTTCTGCTTCTCGCCAGACAAGGCAGCCGAAGTCACCGTCCAGCCGCTGCGCCGCTACGGCATGAGCGCGGCCATTCTCTTCGCCGACATATTGCTGATCCCGATCGGTCTGGGTCGCCGGGTGGATTTCGTCAAAGGCATCGGCCCGACGCTCGACCCCATCGATGCGGACGGCATCCGTGCGCTGACCGTGGACGGGGCTGCCGACCGGGTGGCGTCCGTCTATGAGACTGTCGCCAAGGTCCGCGCCATGATCGACGCGGATCATGACGACACAGCGCTGATCGGCTTTGCCGGCGGACCCTGGACGGTGGCGACCTATATGCTGGAGGGCCGCGGTTCGCCGAACAAGGAAGTCGCCAAGCGCTTCGCCTATGAACATCCCGATGCCATGGCCGATCTGCTCCATGCGCTGGTGGTCTCTTCCGCCGAATATCTTATCCATCAAGCCAAAGCGGGCGCGCAGGCGCTGAAGATTTTCGAGAGCTGGGCCGAAGGTCTCTCGCCCGAGCTCTTCGATCGGCTGGTGCTGCGGCCAACCGCCGACATCGTCGCGCGCGTCCGCGCAGCCGGCGTGACCGTACCGATCATCGGCTTTCCAAGAGGTGCCGGGCTGAACGCCGTGCGCTATGCGCACGACACGGGGATCACCGCCATCGGTGCGGGCACGGACGTGCCGCTGGACGACTTCCGCGCGACCATCCCGGACGGCATGTGCGTGCAGGGCAATCTCGATCCGCTGGCGCTCCGGACAGGTGGCCGAGCGCTGATGCGCGCCGTCGACGATGTGCTGCGCGACGCGGCTGGCGGACCGCATGTGTTCAATCTCGGCCACGGCGTGACCCCGGATGTACGGATCGAGGACGTGCATGCGGTGGTGAACCGAGTCCGCGGTCTCGATTAGCGCGCCGCTTTCCCAAGCGCGTTTCATCCGCTAACCGCGCCCCATGTATCTTTGGATCAAAGCCTTCCACCTCTGCGCGGTCATTTTCTGGATGGCGGGGCTGCTCTATCTGCCGCGGCTCTTCGTCTATCATTCGGTCGCGGACATCGGGGGCGAGCTGGAGTCGAAGATGGAGGAGGCGGAAGCCAAGCTGCTGCGTATCATCATGAACCCGGCCATGATCGTGGCCTTTGTCCTGGGGCTGATCCTGATCGGCTATAATTGGGGCAACGGTCCGGCGGGGCTACAGCTCTGGCTCTGGGTCAAGGTGCTCGCGGCGTTCTCGCTGATTGCCTATCACGGCTTTCTCGCCAAGACGCGCAAGGCGTTCCTCGGCGGCGGCCGTCCCAAATCGGAAAAGTTCTTTCGCCGGATCAATGAAGTCCCGGCGCTGGTGACAGTCCTGATCGTCGTGCTGGCGATCGTGAAGCCCGTCTTTGGGTAGAAATAGATCGGGGGCGAGTGGAGACCCCCCAGATATTCAAGAGATACCAGAGACCCGCGGGCAGAGCCTAGCTATCGACCGTTGCGATATAGAGCTGGCGGGCGCGGGTCAGGATCGCGTTCTCGACTTGGCGGGCCGTATCGGCATCGACAGCCGCGTCTTCCCAGCCTGTGCCACTGCGTGTCTGTTTGAAGACCGAGACCTTCAGCGCGTCGGCACGCAGATTGGTGTCGAGGATATAGGCGGTCGCGCGAATACGCTCATTGGGTGCGGCCGGGTCGGCAAACCAGTCGGTGATGATGACGCCGCCGAAGGGGTCGACCTGGGAGAGCGGCATGAAATCGATCGTCTCGAGTGTGGCGCGCCACAGATAGGAGTTCACCCCATTGGCCGGTGCATTGCGCACGGCGCGGGATACGCGCTCTTGTTCGGACTGCTTTTCGCCAAAGCCCAGCGTGCCGCAGGCCGAGAGCATGGCACAGGCACTGGCAGCAGTGAGGAGGCGGGCCGCATTACGGAAGTGAGACATGAGGAGACCTGGCGGAAAATCAGTGACGAGCGCGGCTATAACGGGCGCGAGGGGCGCGGGGAAGGGCGCGTTTCATAAACAGTTTGCCATGATGACGGCTTATCGAGGCTCTAGCGGCCGGGTCGTAAAGACTGCGTTAACCCTATCTTCACGGCCAAGGGCGACAGGTGAGGTTCACGCCGCTTGACCCTCGGAGCCTGCCGCATGCGCGCCCATTCGACAAAACGCCTGCTATTGTCTGCCGGACCGACGCTGCTGCTCGTCATGGGCGTCGGTGTGGTCGCGTCGGCGCAGAGCAACAGCCCCTTTGCCAGCAAGAAGACGAAACAGGCGTGGGAAGTCCAGACGCCTGCACCCGCGCCGGCCCCGACTCAAGCTCCTGCTCCACCGCGCCCGAGCTATTCCGCGCCCAGCTATCCAAACCAGGGCTATCCGGCTCCGAGCTATCCGGCCCAGCCTGCCGCGACACAACCCTACGGCACCAATCCCGCGCCTGCGCCGCAATGGGGCGCAGACTACGGTGTGGCTCCAACGAGCCAGCCCACAACCCGGCCAACGACCAGCCAGCCACCGCAGAACCAATACGGCGCTCCGACCAACTACGGCCAACCGCAGCCGAGCTATGATTATGGGACAGCGCCGTCTCAGGGTTACACAAATCAGGCCTATCAAGGTCGGGCGTCTCAACCTCAGTCACCTCAGGCCCAGTTCCCACAAGGCTATCCGGCACAGCCCTATGGTGCCCAGACCTATGGCAATGCTGCCTACCCGCAGTCTGCGCAACAACAGGGCCCGCGGACACAACAGGGACCGCGGACATGGAAACAGCGTCTCGGCCTCGACACATTGTCGACGCTGATCCGCGGCGGGCTGCGCGGCGGTGCCGCCGCACGAAAGCTGGATTCTGCCACAGATGACGGCTGGGAAGAGGCTTTCGTCGGCGATGCCGATATCGATCTGGATGTTAGCGCGGTCACCGACGGCGGTCTGGAATATGGCTTCAATATCGGCGCGCGCGCGCAATATGATCCCGGCCGACGCGGTTTCACCCGGCGTCTGCCCGATTGCCCGCCGACGCTGGCCGGCTGCGCCTCTGTCATTGTCGACGGCGCGCCCGTCGCGCTGCGTGGTCACACTTCGCAATTCTACAGCTTCGGCCCAGACGCTGCGAAGGACACGCAGATCGCATTGGAATCCGCCCATATCTTCCTGCGTAGCGCCTATGGTGACGTGACCGTCGGCCGCGATGACGGCGCGGCCTATCTGTTCAGCCTCGGCGCACCGACGACGCTCAATGTCGGGGCATCCAATTCGCCCGTTGACTACACCGGTCTCGACGCGGTCAAGACCGTCAACGACGCATCAGGCTTCTCGGAAAAGATCACCTACACCAGCCCGAGACTGCTCGGCGACCGCATCGGCGTCGGCGTGCAGTTCGGTGTTTCCTATGCGCTGGACGCCAATGTCTGCGGTGTCGACTACTGCGTCGATCCGGACGGCATTGCGGGCGTGGTCGCGCCGGATATCGAAGACGTCATCGAAGCGGGGCTGTCGCTGGACCGCACATTCGCCAACGGCCTGTCGGTCGAAGGCACAGCCACCTATGCGCGCGGATCGGAGGCTTCCGGCCTTGCCGGGTTGGACGATCTGGAAAGCTACGGCGCGGGCGTCGAAGTGCGTCTGTCCGACTGGACCGTCGGCGGTTCCTGGCTGCAATCCAACCAGGGTCTGCTCGAGGGCGATTACACGGCCTATGATGTCGGCGTGACGTACAAACCCGGACCGCTGGGTTTCACCCTGAACTATGGCCACGCGACAGACGATCTCGTGCAGCTCAGCTCTGATCAGATTACCGGCGGCGTCAGCTATGACTGGAACGACAGCGTCACAATCGGCGCAGGCGTGCAATATTCCGACCGCGAAAGCCTGCGCGAAGTCGACGGCATCGCCGCGCTCGGCGGGGAGAAGGCCACCGCCATCTTCATCGAGGGCGGCATCAAGTTCTAGCAAGCCAGGCTCTTAGGTAATTCCGACGGCCAGCTCCGGCTTGCGCTCGAACAGCTTGGCCACGAATGGGCAGCCCGGAATGATGCGCCAGCCTTGGGCTTGGGCATCCGCGCTCATGGCTTCGACCAGCGCCTTGCCGACGCCGCGGCCGCCGATGGCCTTGGGCACCCCGGTGTGATTGGCATTCCAGACACCGTCCGCGACCCGGCGCAGGGTCAGCTCGCCTGTGGCGCTCTCGCCCTCCACGCTCGCGATATAGGTGATCAGCTCTCCGCCCTCATTCTTGGATATGGTCACGGCGCTCTTCGGTTTGGCGACAGTCATGGAGGCATCCTCTCTCAAAGCGCGGGCGAGGCCGTCGATGGAGGCCAGTCCCGCAGCGCCCGTACTGAGAAGCGCGGGCGCGGTTTCGGCCGTCACCCCGCCCAGCGCAAAGACGCTGACGCGGCTCTTGGCCACTCGTGATCTGAACGCACCCAACCCCATCGGCGTTCCGGCCGATGGGCTGTCGCTGGGAAAAACGGCGGAGATGAAGACGGCGTCGGCGAAAGATGTCCGATCCGCTGCGCCGTTTTTCGATCCGGCCCGGCTGATGATACGCAGTCCGGTCGGTCTATCTCCCTCGGCGCGGCGCGACAGATGCACACCGTCCGCGCCGATCTCTCGCGCCAACTCAGCGTCTGCCCCGATCAAAAGCTGCACACCGCGCGCATGTGTGATGGTCCGCAGTTCTCTTGCCAGCGCAACGTCATGCGCTCCGACCGTCTCGCGGTAGATCAGCGCCGAGCCGATCGGCATGCGCGCGGCGAGCTGGATCAGATCCGGGGTGCGGTCGCGGTCACTCATCAGCACCAGCGGCGCCAGCGGGCAGGGCGGCGCTCCGCTCGCCAGATAATCCCGGCGCAGCTGGCGCGCGACACTGACGAGGCTTTGCAGGGGCGAAGGGCTGTCATAAGGCGCGGCCATGACTCACGGAATAGCCGAAGCCCGCGCGAAAATCCTGTCACAACTGAGTGTGGCCGCCGCGCGCGCCGCCGTGCCCGCACCGATGCTGATCGCCGTGTCCAAAGTGCAGCCGGATGCGCGCATCGCCGCCGCGCTGGACGCGGGCCAGACGGTCTTCGGCGAAAACCGCGTGCAGGAAGCGCAGGGCCGCTGGGGCGAACGGTTCGCGGATCGGCGAGATGGGCTCGAGCTTCACCTGATCGGCCCGCTGCAGACCAACAAGGCCAAGGACGCGGTCGCGCTGTTTGATTGCGTCCAGACATTGGACCGGGAGAAGCTGGCCAAGGCTCTGCTGAAGGCCGCCGACGCCGTGGGTCGCATGCCGCGCCTGCTGGCGCAGGTGAACACGGGCGCGGAAGATCAGAAAGCGGGCGTGCTCGCGGCGGAGCTGGGCGGCTTTCTCGACCGGCTCGAGAGCGAATACAGCCTGCGTCCGGACGGCCTGATGTGCATCCCGCCCGTGGATGAGCCCGCCTCCATCCACTTCGCCCTGCTGGAGCGGCTGGCGCGCGAGCACGCGATGAAAGAGCTTTCTATGGGGATGAGTGCGGATTACGGTGTGGCGGTGCCGTTTGGTGCGACCATGGTGCGGGTTGGCTCGGCGCTGTTTGGCGCGCGGAATTACGACTAGGGCCGCACATCCAACATCGTCCCCGGCCCCACCCGGCGCAGCAGTTTTAGCATGTCTGCCGGCGCGAGCGCAACGCAGCCCAGCGTCGGGCGGTGATCCGGCTGGCGGATATGGATGAAGACGGCGGAGCCAAGGCCCGGCACTGGCGGGCTGTCATTATGGCTCATGACCAGAACGACATCATAGGCCCCGTCCGCGCGCCAGAGCCGTTCATGGCTGGCCGCAAACGGCAGGGTGATCCAGCGGTTATAGGCAGCATGTTCTGGGTCGTCGCACCAACCGTCGTCCGGCGATAACGCATGCATCGTCAGTCCGGTGACGGGCCTGGCCAAGCGGTCCGCGCGGTAGAAACCAAAGCGCAGGGTGTAGCGACCCAGCGGCGTCTTGGCGTCTCCTTCCCGGCCATGGCTCGCCGCAATGCCCCCTTCGCGCCCGGTGGACACGGCTGCGCGCCAGTCCCCAAGCGACAACTCGCCCCGCCCGCAGGAGACGATCACGTCCATATCACACTGTGTCACGCCGACCTCACAGGCTCATGATTGGCCTATTCGGACCGTCTGGTCTAGGGAATGCCCATGAGTGTGAAAAAGAGAATATTGATCATCGATGACGACGATGCGCTGCGAGAGGAGCTGACCTCGCAATTCGCCTTCTTCGACGAGTTCGAGACGACGGCCGTCGCCACCGCCACGGAGGGTATCGAGACCGCGAAAGCCGGCGAATTCGACGCCATCGTGCTGGATGTGGACCTGCCCGACATGCAGGGAACCGACGCCTGCGCCGTCATGCGCAAACAGGGCGTCGCCGCGCCGATCATCATGCTGACGGGCAATACGGGCGAAGCGTCCGAAATCCTCGGCCTGAATTCCGGCGCGAATGATTATGTGACCAAGCCGTTTCGGCTGTCCGTTCTGATCGCCCGAATCCGCGCGCACCTGCGCTCATTCGAACAATCCGAGGACGCGACCTTCCGCGTTGGCCCCTATACGTTCAAGCCGTCAGCCAAGCGCCTGACACCGCCTGCGCCCGAAGACGGACCCGCGCCAAGGGACATTCGCCTGACGGAGAAGGAAACGAATATTCTGAAATATCTCTACCGCGCCGGCGGCAAACCCGTCAGCCGCAACGAACTGCTCGAAGAGGTCTGGGGCTACAACTCCGGCGTGACGACCCACACGCTGGAAACTCACGTCTACCGCCTGCGCCAGAAGATCGAACCCGTGAAAGGCACGGCAAGTATTCTGCTGACCGAGGCCGGCGGGTATAGTCTCGCGCGGAGCTAGGCCAGCCGCGCCTTGAGCGCCCCGGCCAATCGCATCGCACCACGGTTGAGCCCGCCCAACATCTCCGCATGCGGCAAATAGAGATAGGGCTCGATCATCTCGATCTCGATCAGCGCAAGCTTGCCACCGAGCCCGCGTAGCAGGTCGACGCGGGCGTAGAGCGGTACCTCGTCCAGCGTATCGATCACGGCCTGCGCCACGGCGCGCTCCTCCGCGCTGGGCTGATAGGTCGTTTCCGTGCCGCCATAGATGCTTTGGATGCGGTAGTCGCCGGGCACGGCATTCTTCACGCATGCGTGGCTGAATTGTCCGTCGAAATAAAGGAAAGTGTATTCGCCCTCGCTCTGCACGCTGGGCAGGAAAGGCTGGATCAGGGCTTCGGCAGGCGGGAGTTGATCGGCCGCCGGGAAGGGCTCGCCCTTGCTGTGCAGCGCCTGCCGCCACGCACCGCCGCCGACCTGCGGCTTGATGACGATGCGGTCAGTGCCGAAGCGCGCGAAGGCTGCGTCGGCGACCGCCTCGGTGACCGCGTCCACGCGCAGTGTCGGGATAGTCGGTGCGCCTTTTGCGGCAAGGCGCTCCAGATAGGATTTGTCGGAATTCCAGCGCAACGTCTCCACGGGATTGAACAGCGCGGTCTTGGCCGACACCCGTTCCATGACGTCGAGAAAGCGCGCTTCATTGCCTTCGAAATAGTCCCAGACCATCAATGGCAACATGGCCGCGTAGTCGTCCGCGACCGTGTCGGCGCTGTCCCAGAGCAGGGGTTCCAACGTCATGCCATGCGCGGCGAAAGCCGGGATCAGCGAACCCAATTCCTCGTCATACTCATGGATATCGTCGCGCGCATTGTCCGCGCCTGGGATCATATTGGAGGAGACGAGCAGTGCGATCTTCATGACAATGTTCCAGCGGGCGGGCGAGTTGTGCGCGCGCCGCTATTGGGTTAGCGCGCACCCGTCAACATGGCGCGTCCTCGCGCCGCCAGCCAATCTCGGACATCGTCATGAAAACTCGCTATCACGTCGTCGGACTCGGCAATGCCATCATGGACGTCATCGCTCCTGTCGATGATGCGCTGCTTGACCGTTTCGGCATGGACAAGGGCACGATGGCGCTGATCGATCAGGACCGCGCGCTCACACTCGACAAAGCGCTGCGCGAAGGCGGCGACGCGGTGCGGCTCGCGGGCGGATCGGCGGCCAACACCATGGTTGGATTGGCAGAGCTCGGCGTCAGCACCGCCTATATCGGCAAGGTCGGGCGCGACCAGACGGGCCAGGATCTCGCACAAGGCTACTCGGACGCGAATGTCGCCTTCACGACCAGGCCGACCGACTCCGGCACGGCATCGGCGCGCAGCATGATCGCGGTGACGCCGGACGGCGAGCGCACGATGAACACTTTCCTCGGCGCCTCCGTCGAATTCGACCGCAGCGATGTAGATGACGATGTTGTGCGCGCGGGCGAGACGCTCTATCTCGAAGGCTATCTGTTCGATGCCGAACCCGCCAAGCGCGCCTTTGTACACGCCGCCGAAGTCGCACGCGCGGCCGGACGCCAGGTCGCGCTGACGCTCTCGGATCCCTTCTGCGTCAGCCGCCACCGCGACAGCTTCGCCCAGCTGGTCGCCAACCAATGCGACATCGTCTTCGCCAATGAGGACGAGCTTCTGACACTGGTGGGCGCAGACTCGCTGGACGCGGCGCTCGATTCCGTAGAGCGCGAAGGCCTCGCCATCTGCGTCACGCGAGGTGCCAAGGGTTCGATCATCAGCGACGGAAAGCGCCGCTACCACGTCCCCGCCGTGCCAGATGTGACGGTCGTCGATACCACTGGCGCGGGCGATCAATATGCGGCCGGCGTGCTCGCGGGCCGGGCCATGGGGCTGGGCTGGGAAGATGCCGGCTATCTGGGAAGCGTCGCCGCCGCCGAGGTCATCAGCCACTACGGACCGCGGCCCGAAACGCCCGTCCACGACTACGCGCTCTCGCTGGGCTGAAGCCCGCGCACGCTTGATCACTGCGCGACTTGCGGGGTTGGCGCGGACGTCTAAGGTGGGCGAAATTGGGTGACACCCAAAGGGAACATCATGCGCAAGACCATTCACGACATTCCGTTGTTGCTGCTCGTCGTCGTCGCGGCCGCGGCGGCGTTCGGCTTCTGGGCGCTGGGCGCGAGTGCGCTGGCGGAGCCGATCCGCATCGGCGACACCGTGCTGGCGAAATCCATTGCGGGTCTCGCCAAGGACTCGCTCTTCGTGCCGCTCAAGCCTCTGATGTATGCGCTGATCATCCTGTCGATCGGCAGCTCGATTGCGATCTCCACAGGCGGGGTCGGGGCGAAGTTCGCGCGCGTGCTCATCTTCTTCGTGACGTTTTCGCTGATCGGCATGGCGCTGGCCATCACGGCCTATTTTCTCTTCTCCGGCTTGACCATTCTGCCCGACCCGTCCGGCGGGGCAGGCGACGGTAATGTCGTGGCCGCGCCCTTTGCGGTGAAGATCTATGGCGTGCTGACCAGCGCGCTCATGATCTGTATTTACACCGGGCTTATGTTCGGTGCGGCGCTGAAACGTCTCGGCCTCGGCCGGGAAGCCGATGCGATCTCCGATCTGTTCATTCGGGGCTTTCGCAAATTCCTGCAATACACCATCCCGCTCGCCGTCTTCGGCTCCGTGACGCTGGCGCTCAACCGTCCGGGCGGTGTGGAGACGCTGGGCAATCTCGCCGGACTGCTCGCGCCCTATCTCTTTGCCATGGTGCTGACCTGGCTGGTGATCGTCGCCATCACCTCCGCCATTCAGGGCCGGGGACTTGCCTTCATCCTGAAAGCGATCCTGCCGCAGGCGCTGGTCGCCTTCTCGACATCCAGCTCCATCGCCACGCTGACCGCGACCAAGCAGGCCTGCGACGACATGGATGCTGACGGGGATGAGGCGACGCCGTTTTTCACCATCGGCGCGACCATCAATATGGTCGGTACGCTGATCGGCCTGCTGCTGTTGTCGCTCTACACCATGGCCGCCTTCGGCATTGAGGTGAAGCTCGCCGACGCGCTGGTCGTCGGCTTCCAGAGCCTGATTTTCGCCACGGCCGCCGCCGGGACGCCCAGCGCCTCCGTCGTGCTGCTCGAAGAGATCCTCGTCAGCCAGGGCGTGTCGGCCGAATACGCGACCTATGTCACCGGGCTGATCATCACCATCGACACGCTCATCCTGGACCGCCTGCGCACGACGCTGAACACGCAGTCCGACTCCATGAGCACGGTCAACGGGCTGAAGCTCTATCACCGCAAGACGGCTGTGCTGGCGGAGGAGTAGGGCTCAGCCGCCGAGCGCGCCGAGGTCCATCACCTGCACGATCGGCACGTGGTCGGATGGCTTTTCCCAGACGCGGCAGGCTGTGTGAATTTCGTAGCCGTCGCGGCCCGGGGCTTCGACGGCGGGCCTCAGCGCGGGGCTGACCCAGATGTGATCCAGGCGGCGACCGCGGTTGGACGCCATCACGTCTTTCGCGCGGTAGCTCCACCAGCTGTAGAGCTTCTCGTCATCGCTTCGGAACAGCCGCGCGGTGTCGATAAAATCGTGTGACGCGCGCAAGTCCTCGAGGATACCGACTTCCAGCGGCGTGTGGCTGACGACCTTCAACAGCTGCTTGTGGTTCCAGACATCGTTTTCGTGCGGCGCGATATTGAAGTCGCCGACGATGACCTGATGCTGATCGCCCTGCGCAAATCGCTCCGAGAAATAGCAACGCATGGTCTCGATGAAGTCGAGCTTGTGCGCGAATTTGTCATTCGTCTCCCGGTCGGGCGTATCGCCGCCGGCAGGGATGTAAAAATTGTGCAGCTCGAAATCGCCGGCGTCACCCATTGACGCATCCACCACCACGCGCACGCTGACATGGCGGGCGTGATCGAGCGGGCAGAAGCTGGTGGGCAGGCGTTCCAGCGGCAGTTTCGATACGATCGCCGCGCCGTGATATCCCTTCTGGCCCAGCACTTCGATATGCGGGTAGCCCGCATCGATATAGGGCTGCGTGGGGAACTGCTCGGTCTGGCACTTGATCTCCTGCAGACACAGCACGTCGGGCGCGCGCTCTCCCAAGAAGCGCAGCACCTGCGCCTCGCGCAGACGCACGGAGTTGATGTTCCAGCTGGCGATAGAGACTTTCATCCCTGCGCCCTAACAGTCGGGATGCAGCGCAGCCAGTGGACGAAGAGAGGAGGCGTGACTTGACGGCGTGGTCCCGCATGGCGAGAGCGCGCAACATGACGACGCCGCGCCATATCCTCGCCCTATCCTGTGAAGACCGCCCCGGTCTCGTTGCGGCCGTGTCGGGAGCGCTCGCCGATCACGGCGGCAACATTGTCGATGCGCAGCAATATAACGACGCCGACACCGACCGCTTCTTCATGCGCCTGGTGTTCGAGATGGAGCACGCGGACCCCTTCCGAAAGGCCTTCGCTACGCTCGCCCATACCCACGGCATGAGCTACCGAATGCGCCGCGCGGACCGGCCCAAGCGTGTGCTGATCATGGTCAGCAAGTTCGATCACTGCCTCGTTGATCTGCTCTACCGCGCGCGGACGGGCGAGCTGGAGATGGAGATCGTGGGCGTGGTCTCCAATCACCCCGGAAGCGCGCTGCCCGGCGTGAATCTGCGCGACATTCCCTTCCACCACATCCCGGTAACCAAGGCGACCAAGCCGGCGGCGGAAGCGGCGCTGCTGGCGCTTGTCGAGGAAACCGGCGCGGAGCTGGTCGTGCTCGCGCGCTATATGCAGATCCTGTCCGACGATGCGGCGCGGGCGTTGGCCGGGCGCTGCGTCAATATCCACCACAGCTTCCTGCCCGGGTTCAAGGGCGCGCGGCCCTATCACCAGGCGCATCGGCGCGGCGTGAAGATGATCGGCGCGTCGGCGCATTTCGTCACCGCCGATCTGGATGAGGGCCCGATCATCGCCCAAGGCGTCGAACGGATCACCCATGCCGACACGCCCGAACGCATGATCGCACGTGGACGCGAGGTCGAGCAGCGCGTGCTGGCGCGGGCCGTTCGCGCGCTTGTCGAGGACAGGGTCTTCACCAACGGCGCGCGCACGGTCGTCTTCGACTAGATCGATGTCTCGGGCCCTCGAACACATCCGCGGACGCACGGCGCTGCAGCCCGAGATCGGCCTCATCCTCGGCTCCGGCATGAGTGGTGTGGCCGATGCGGTCACGGTCGATGGCGGCGGCGCGGTCGTCCCTTACGCCGATGTACCGGGGCTGGTCGCCTCGACTGTGCAGAGCCATGCGGGGGAGTTTCGTATCGGTCGACTCCATGGGCGCGACGTTGTCGCCATGTGCGGCCGCGTGCATATGTATGAGGGCCACGACGCGCGCCAAGCCACCGCGCCTGTGCGGCTGATGGCAGCGATGGGCGCGCGCACGCTGATCATCACCAATGCGGCGGGCGGGCTCGATCCGGAATTGTCGCCCGGCGAGCTGGTCGCGATCGAAGACCATATCAGCCTCGTCAATCTCGCGGGCGGCGATCCGCTGCGAGGGACAGACGATCGCTTCGTATCCATGAACGGCGCCTATGACGCAGCCCTGCTTGACGCGCTGCGCAAAGCGGGCGTCACCCGGCGCGGCACCTATTTCCACGCTGCCGGGCCGAGCTTCGAGACACCCGCCGAAGTGCGCATGATGCGCATGCTGGGCGGCGACATGGTGGGGATGAGCACCGTGCCCGAAGTCATGGTGGCGCGCGCACTGGCTATGCGCGTCTGCGCCGTGTCAGCGATCAGCAATGCCTGCGTCCACAGCCTGGACGATCCACATGTCACCACGGCCGAGGAGGCATGGGAGACATTGCAGACCACCGCACCAAAGATGGGCGCATTCATCGAACGGCTTATGCCGCTGCTCTAAAACAGACCGCGGAGCGCGAACATGACGCTGACGATGGCGGCGGAGGTAAAGTTCGACAGCGTGCCGGCCAGCACCGTTTTCAGTCCCAGCTTGCTGATTTCGCCGCGGCGTTCCGGCACGACCGTGGACAAGCCCGCAATCAGGATCGCCAGCCCCGTCAGGTTCGCAAAACCGCAGAGCGCGACGATCATGGCGATCTGACCGGCGTCGGAGAACTCCGCCATTTCGCCGCGGAAATTGGCATAGGCCAGGAACTCGTTGACGATGACTTTTTCCGACAGATAGGGCCCG
Source organism: uncultured Algimonas sp. (assembly GCA_937923575.1). Lineage (GTDB taxonomy): Bacteria > Pseudomonadota > Alphaproteobacteria > Caulobacterales > Maricaulaceae > Litorimonas. The sequence goes on along the minus strand of CALDUL010000028.1, from coordinate 36,850 downwards.
GCGCGCACCGCTTCCTCCCACGGCACACCGATCAACCAGGCGACGGGCGCAAACACATATCCCAGCAGGCCTTGGATCGTCGCGTCCGGATAGCCGAACCAGCCACCCACACCGCCGACAATCCCGTTGGCCAGCGCGATCAGCGCGACGAAAGCGATCATCACGGCGATGACGGACAGCATGATCGACAGCCCCGTCTGCGCGCCGGTGGTGACCGCATCGATGAGCGAGGCCGCGCGTTTGCCCGTGTCCTGCGCGTCCATTTGGTCCATATCGGCGGCGTCGATGGGATCACCTGTTTCCGGGATCAGCAGCCGCGCCATCAGCAGGCCTCCGGGTGCGGCCATGAAGGCCGCCGTCAGCAACAGGTCGGTGCGCATGCCGAGCGCCGCATAGGCGGCGAGGACGGAACCCGACACGCTGGCCAGACCCAGGCTCATCACGGTGAACAGCTGCGCGCGCGACAGACGCGAGAGATAGGGCAGGATCGTCAGCGGTGCTTCGGCCATGCCGACAAAGATGTTGGCGGCCGAACAGGTTGCCTCCAGTCGCGACGCGCCCGTGATCCAGCGGATCGCGCCGCCGAGATAGCGGATGACAAAGCGCATCACGCCGAGGTGGAACAGGATCGAAAACAGCGCGGCAATGAAGATGATGACGGGCAGGACCTGGAACGCCAACACCACGCCATTGGTCGGATCGGCGAGTGGGCCGAACATGAAGACGATACCGTCATTGGCATATTGAATAGCCCGGTTCACGCCCGCGCTCAGCCAGCCCAATACGGCGGTCCCGATAGGCGTCAGTATCGCGAGGGCCGCAATGACGATCTGCAGCGCCAGCGTGCGCGCCGCATCCGCGTATCGGATCGCCCCGCGTCGCTCGGACGCCGCCCACGCCACGCCCAGAAATACGATGATACCCAGTAACCCAACCATGGCGCATGCATGCCGTGGCGAAACCCAAAGCGCGAGGGCTAATCGGCGGCGCGGGGCAGAGGTAACTCGGTTGTGAACTTGACCTTGCGTGTGGCGGGACGCGCGCGGATGTCGGCGCCCGGCAGGCGTGCGCGTAACTCGGCTTCGATGCCTGCGTAATGCGCACTGTCCGCGACCATCAGCTTGATCACGTATTCCTCTCCCAACTCATAGACCTCGGCCGCTTCGGGGATGCCGGCGACGACCGCATCGAACGCGCGCTCATCTGTGCTCACGAAACAGAACACGGTCAGCGGCAGGCCGACGCGCTCATTGCTGATCAGCGCGACGATGCGCTCCAGCCAGCCACCCTTGCGCAGATGCTCCATCCGCACGGCGAGTTGTTTCGGGGTGAGCCTCACCGCATCGGCCAGCTGGTCGCGCGACAGCGAGGCATCGCCCTGCAGCTGGCTCAATATGCGTAGGTCTTCAGGCGTCAGGCTCATCGGGCCAGACTGTGCTCTCTCTACAGCGCAAGCAAGCTGGCATTGCCGCCCGCCGCCGTCGTGTCCGTGGTCACGACGCGCTCGACACAATATCGGTGCGGCGCATCATGGGCGGAAAGAAGCGGACGGATCGGACCCGTTTCGCGCGCAAGATAATCGGCCACTGCCCCGCGCCGCGCTCCGTCGCAGACCACAGCGTCGCCGCTGTGCTCCAGCCACGCGCGCAAGCTTTCGGCAGCATCGCATATCAGCCAGCCATCCGGCAGCGAGAGCTCACCCGGCAGGCTGTCGAGCGTCCCGCCCAAGACGACGACCCGGTTGCCCGCCGCCAGCGCGGTGATGGCGGCTTGGCGAACATCGGCAGTCGGGGCGAGGCCGTCGATCAGCACGACGCCGCGCGGCTCCAACCGCCATGTGTTGCGCTCGCCCGTCGGGCCGGGCAGTTCGACCTCGACGCCCGGATGCGCGCGGCTCCATAGCGCAGCTTGAGCGAGGTCTTGCGCACCCGTCGCAACGGCTGCGCGCTCCAATCGGTCGGCGATGTCGGGCTGGTTTGCGGCGGATGGTGCGGATCGGCATGGCGCGGCGTCTCCCAGCTTGCCGGGCGCGCTTTGCACGAACACCTCGCCCGCGCGCCGGGACAGCCGCGGCAGATAGAGCGGCCCGCCCGCCTTGGGTCCTGTGCCCGACAGACGATCTCCGCCAAAGGGCTGCACGCCCACGACCGCGCCGATCTGATTGCGATTGATGTAGAGATTGCCGACCTCGGCGCGCGCGGCCACACGCTCCGCCCGGTCGTCGATGCGGGTGTGCAGTCCCATCGTCAGGCCAAAGTCCAGATCGTTGATCGCGTCGATGGTGACGTCCACCGCGTCCGCCGCAAAGCGCACGACATGCAGGACGGGGCCGAAGACCTCGCGCGTCACATCCGACACGCGGTCCACGGCCAGCGCGATAGGCGCGATAAACTCACCGTCCGGCGCAGGGCTCTGCGCGATGACGCGGAAGCGCGCGCGGGCGTGGTCGACATAGTCCTGCAACGCGCTGCGGGCGGGCGCGTCGATGATCGGCCCGACATCGGTGGACAGGCGCGCCGCATTGCCCACGACCAGCTCGGCCATGGACCCGGCCAGCATGGTCTCGAATGCATCCGCCACCTCTTCCTGAACACAGACGATACGGCAGGTCGAACAGCGCTGGCCCGCGCTCTGAAAGGCGGAGGCGACGACATCGGACACCGCCTGTTCCAAAAGCGCCGTGCTGTCGATAATCATGGCGTTGATGCCGCCCGTCTCCGCAATCAGCGGGATCGTGGCGCGGTGGGTGTCAGCCAGCGAGCTCGCGATGCGCCGGGCCGTGGCGGTAGAGCCGGTGAAGACCACGCCGGATACGGAGCTGTTCTCGACCAGCGCCGCGCCGACCGCGCCGTCGCCGATGACGAGCTGCAGCGCCGTCTCCGGCACACCCGAAGCGTGCAGCAACCGCACGGCCAGCGCCGCGATCAGAGGCGTCTGCTCGGCGGGCTTGGCGACGACGGTGTTGCCCGCGGCGAGGGCGGCGGCGACCTGGCCTATGAAAATGGCCAGCGGGAAATTCCACGGCGAGATCGCGCAGACGATGCCCAGCGGCTCGCGGCCATCCATACGCTCGTCCGTGGCCTGTTCCGCATAATAGCGCAAGAAGTCGACGGCCTCGCGCAGCTCCGCCACAGCATCGGGCAGCGTCTTCTTCGCCTCGTGGATGCAGAGCGAGAGGAACTCATCTGGCTCGGCGTCCATACGGTCCGCGGCGCGGCGCAAGATATCGGCGCGTTCCGGGGCAGGGGTCGCGGGCCAATCGGACGCTGACGCCGTCTCGACGGCTTCGTCAGGGACGATGTCCGGCAGCGGGGCGGTCGCATCTTCCGCGGTCATCTGCAGGACAGTGCGCGCAGTCGCGACATCGCCGAGATCATAGCCCAGCGCGGCCAGACGTTCTCCGCGCAAGTGGTCGCGCGGCGCGGGAATCTTCGGATTGGCGATGGGGTCGTTCGCTGCGGCTTCCGCCACCGGATCGCGCACGATGTCGTCGATTGCCACGTCAGGGTTCATCAGCTGATTGACGAAGGACGAATTCGCCCCGTTCTCCAAAAGCCGCCTCACCAGATAGGGCAGCAGATCGCGGTGCGCGCCCACGGGCGCATAGACACGGCAGCGCCGATTGGACGTCTCGCTGACTGTCCTGTGCAGCGCCTCGCCCATGCCGTGCAGCCGCTGGAACTCATAGGGCTGATCCGGGCCCGCCATTTCCGCAATCGCGGCGACCGTGTGCGCATTATGCGTGGCGAAGCGCGGGTAGATATGCTCGTCCGTCTCCAACAGCTGACGCGCGCAGGCGAGATAGGACACATCCGTGTTCACCTTGCGGGTGAAGACGGGATAGTCCGGCAGGCCGAGCACTTGCGCGCGCTTGACCTCGCGGTCCCAATAGGCGCCCTTGACCAGCCGGACATTGACGCGGCGGTTTGCGCGGCGGGCCATCTGGGCGACCGCATCAATCACGGCAGGCGCGCGGCGTTGGTAGGCCTGCACGACCACGCCCAGCCCGTCCCAATCGGCCAGCCCCGGCTCCGCCAATATGCGCTCCACAATGTCGAGCGACATCTCCAGCCGCTCTACCTCTTCCGCGTCCAGGCTCAGACCGATGCCGCCGCGCTGCGCCTGTCGGCAGAGCGTGATGACGCGCTCCGCCAGCTCCGTTACGCAGCGCTGCGCCTGGGATAGTTCATAGCGCGGGTGCAGGGCGGACAGCTTGACGGAAATGCCGTCCGCCGTGCGCGTCGTCTGCCCGGGCGTATCGAGGGACAGCGCGTCAATGGCGTTCGCATAGGCGGCGAAATAGCGCGCGGCGTCCGCGGCCGTATGCGCGGCTTCGCCCAGCATGTCGTAGGAATAGGATACCTCGCCGTGTTCGCGGGCAAGTTTGCGCGCGCGGGTTTGTGCGTCCTCTATCGTCGCGCCCATGACAAAGTGATCGCCCATCATCTCGATGACCTGGCGCACGGCCTGGTTCATCACCCGGTCGCCCAGCCGCGCCGCGAGATTATCCGCGGTCTGCCCGCCTGTCGCCTCGATCCAGGCGCGGGTCAGCTGCAGGCCGCGCGTGCCGATGTTGACGATCGCGCTGTCGCTCTCCCCGACATGGCGGCCCCAGCGGGCATCGCCAATCTTGTCGCGAACCAGCAGGCGGGAGGTGCGGATATCCGGCGTGCGGATCAACGCCTCGCAGAGCCGCATCAGCGCGACGCCTTCTTCGTCGGACAGACCATATTGCTGCAGGAAGCGATCGACCAGACCGCCGCGGGCGGCACGCGCGCGGGCTTGGCTGGCAAGGGTCTTGGCCCGCGCCTGCATCCGCTCGCGCTCGGCATCCGTGAATTGCAGCTGTTCCAGCGCGCGCGAGACAACCTCGGCCTCATCTTCCGGGTTCAACCGGGAGAGGCCGGGACGTAGACTCACGACGTGGGCGGGATCAGCCATGGCTGATTGCTACGCGCTTGAACGCGCAAGGTTGCTACCTCGCTTGGCTTGAGCGAGGCGCAGGTGAGGCAAAATCTACCGGCGTCGGCGGTCTCGGCGGTCCGCATCGCGCAGGATGAAGCGACGCGGGTCGACACGCTCGTTATAGCGCAGATCGGACAGCTGCACGGTCGTCTGACCGCCGAACTCGTCGCTGATGATCCATTGTTTCAGTGCCAGCGTCTGCGGCTCGAACACCATGGTGATCGTCCCGTCCAGATTGCCGGAGCCGTCACGCGCGCTCATCCGCCACTCGGTCGGCAGCTTCTGCAGCGCCACGACCTCCGTGTCGTCCTGCAGGCGAATGTTCTCCTTCAGGAAATAGTTCAGCGGCGTGGCCGACAACGGCACGCGGTCCGTCGTGTCGAGCGCGCGGTCGTGATAGGCGAGCGTGACGCCGTCGCTGATGATCAGCAGCGGGTTCGGATCGTCATATTCGAAACGGACCTTGCCCGGACGCTGCAGCTCGATCGTACCGGTCGCGTAGGATCCATCCGCGCCGTATTGCGCGAAACGGCCCGAAAAGCTGGCCGTACCGTTCAGCGCGGCATCCAGCCGCGCGAGATCGGCTGGCACGTTCTGCGGCTCGGTAAAGGCCGGCAGTTGCGCGGGCGCAAATTGACTTTGAGACTGGGCAGGTCGCACCTGCGCGCTCGCCACAATGGGCAGGGCGGCAGCGGTGGGAACCAGCACAGCAGCGGTCAGCAGGAGTGAGCGAATCGTTTTCATGGACCGGAGTTAGCGCAAAACGATTGAACTCCGACTGAATAGTCCGCGCAGGCGACGCTCATCTTCCTTAAATTTGCGAAAGGCTGTAGGGCGCGGGGCATGATCAAACTCGGACTACTCGGAGCAGACGGCCGCATGGGGCAGGCGGTGGACCGCCTGGCGGCGGCCGATGACGATGTGGAGGTCGTCGCGCGCGTGAGCGCGGACGCGCCGGATTACGCGTCGCTGGCCGAGTGTGACGGGGTGATCGACTTCTCGTCGGGTGCAGCGCTGTCCAGCGCGCTGCCGCACCTCCGGGACGGCTGCGCGCTGGTGTCGGGCACGACCGGGGTGGAGGCGTCGGTCGAGACGGCGCTGCGACACGCGGCGAAACGGCTCATCGTGCTGCGTTCGGGCAATTTCTCGCTCGGCATCAATCTGCTGATGCGGCTGGCGCGGCAGGCGGCGAGCAGCCTTGGCGCGGATTGGGATATCGAGATCCTGGAAATGCACCACCGGGACAAGGTCGACGCACCGTCCGGCACGGCGCTGATGCTGGGCGAGGCGGTGGCAGATGGGCGCGGCGTCGTGCTCGATACCGTGGCAGCCCATGACCGCAACGGCGCGCGAAAGGCAGGCGATATCGGATTTGCGGTGCTGCGCGGCGGCGGCGTTTACGGCGACCACGACGTGCGGCTGGTCAGCGGCTCGGAAATGATCACGCTCGGCCATTCTGCGCTAAACCGAGACGTCTTCGCGGACGGCGCCTTGTCAGCGCTGCGCTGGGCCGTTGGAAAAGAGCCCGGCCTCTATTCGATGGACGATGTGCTGGGCGGCTAGAGCAGTCGCAGCTCGTCTTCCAGCGAACGCGGCGTGCGGCGGTGGTAATGGCGCGCGACAGCGTAGCCGATCACGGCCCAGGCGCCGAGCAGGCCGAAGAAGATGAAAAACGCCCAGACGAGATAGCCCGGCTCAAACACGCGCGACTGGCCGGAAAGCTGCCACAACAGCTCCAGCAGAAACTCCAGCGCCATCGCGATAATCGGCGTCGCCAGCAATGCACCCCAGAGCGCGGCGGCGACATGCATGGCACCGCGCGGGCGGTTGATGCGCACATAGACACTCACGAAGTCATCATGCTCGACGCCGCTCGGCAGCATGTCGTGCCGCCGACGATATTCGAAATCGTGCTCCGCCTCGGCGCTCAGACCGACAAGGCCGATAATGCTGCGCAGGGTGAAGGCCACGGCCGCGAGGACGAGCGGGCCGAACACCAGCCAGAGGACGAGATCACCATAAACCATGGCCCCCGATATGGGCGCGCGCGCTGGCCACGCAAGGTTCTTGCACGCAGGCGTGACCTGCCATAGTCGCGCCGCATGTCATCTAACGTTAAAATTGCTTTCCTCTGCGGCTCGCTGCGGACCGGCTCGATCAATCGCAAGCTGGAGACCGCGCTGATGAGGCGCGCCGAGGAGCACGGCGCGACGGCGGAGCGCGTCGATCTGGCCGACTATGAGATGCCGCTCTATCACGGCGATCTGGAAATGCCGGAGACGACCAAGGCGCTGGTGAAACATCTCGCCACCTTTGACGGCGTGGTGGTGGTCAGCCCGGAATATAACGGCTCGCTGCCGCCGCTGCTCAAGAACATGATCGACTGGACCTCGACCTTTGATCGCGCGCATTTCACAGGGCCTGTCTGGGGGATCGCCTCCTGCACGCCGGGCCCGATGAGCGGCATCATGTGCATGCGCCAGATCCAATATATTCTCACGCGGCTCGGCGTCGAAGTGATCCCGGTCCAGGTGGGTTGCGGCAATGCGGCCAAGGCGTTTGACGATGACGGCGCGCTGGTGGCGCAGCCCAGCTCGGACCTCGCCGACAATATGCTGAAGGCCATCATTCGCCGCACGCAGGAAAAGGCGGCACTCGCGGCGAACGCTTAATGCCAGAAAAGTCCGAAAAAGAGCGGCTCTACAAGACGCTACCACGGCCGCGCATGAACCGCGCGGACATTGCGGAGATCTACCGCCGACTGCGCGATCAGAACCCGGATCCGGTCACAGAGCTGGAATACGCTACGCCCTATCAGCTGGTGGTGGCCGTCGCGCTATCCGCCCAGGCCACTGACGTCGGCGTCAACAAGGCGACGCGCCGACTGTTCCCCGCCGCGCCGACGCCCCAGGCCATGGTTGATCTGGGCGAGGAGGCGGTGCGCGATCACATCAAGACCATCGGCCTCTACCGCAACAAGGCCAAGAATGTGGTCGCCCTGTCGCGCATGATCCTGGACGATTTCGGGGGCGAAGTGCCCCAAGACCGGGAGAGCTTGATCAAATTGCCCGGCGTGGGCCGCAAGACCGCCAATGTCGTGCTGAACGAAGCCTTCGGCCAGCCGACCATGGCGGTGGACACCCATATATTCCGAGTCTCCAACCGCACCGGCATGGCGCCGGGCAAGGACCCGACGATCGTGGAGCTGAACCTGCTGCGCGTGACACCGGACGAATTTCGGCTCGGCGCGCATCATTGGATCCTGCTGCATGGGCGCTATGTGTGTCTGGCGCGTACGCCGAAATGCTATGACTGCCGGATCGCGGATCTGTGTCGGTTTGCGAAGAAGACCCCGCCTCCGAAGTAGAGACAAAGAAAAAGCCCCGCCGGGTTGGCGGGGCTTCTGTATTCAGCGGCTGTGAGCCGAGTTCGCTTAGTCGCGACCGAAAATCGCCAGCAGGAACTGGAACATGTTGATGAAGGACAGCAGGAGCGACGCGGCACCCATGGCGGCCCATTTGTTCATCATCTCCAGATCGCCGCCGAGGCCGTAATAGAGGCTCTTGAGCTTCTGCGTCTGGCCGGCCGTGATGACCGAGATCAGCACGAGGCCGACGCCGGACATGACCAGCTGCGCTGTACCCGTCGGCGCGATGGCTGGGATGAAGGCGCCCAGCACGGCAAAGGCCACGAAGACGGCAAATCCGATGGCCGCAAATTTCAGGTAGGGCGTCAAATCCGTCTTGGTCGTGTAGCCGAACATGGACAGCGCGGCGAACAGGCCGACGGTCATGAAGAAGACCTTCAGCAGCACATCGGCGCGGTAGGCGATGGTGATGACGCCGGTGAACACACCCATCAGTGCGGCGAAGCCGAACAGGAAGGTCAGCACGCCGCCCATCGACATGCGCGGCAGCTTGGCGGCGACCGAACCGAACAGAACGGGAATCGCGATCACGAAGCCCAGCAGTACGAAGGGGCTACCCAACAGGGCCGCAAAGCCCGGATTTGCGAGGATGGCCTGGCCGCTGACATAGGCCACACCGGCAGTGACGATCATCGCCAGCATCATCCAGCGATAGGTGCCGAGCATGAAGCTCTTGAGGCCGACTTCGGTTTCGACGCCGCCGCCGATCACGCCTCTGTTAAAATCGTTCATTATGAACTCCGTATCTGTTCACACCCGCGGAGGGTCGCGGGGCTTTGAGATGTATATAGGCGCAAATGCACGCCATTGCCAAGAATAACGCGGCAGTGGGGTTAAGCGTTGCCGCGGGGCCGCGATTAAATATCACGTGCGCGCCGTCGCAGGCTTCGCTAGATGACACGCTCTTCCGCCATTCATCTTCCCTTTCAAAGGACCTTCCTGCCCATGGACATGCGTAAACTCGGCCGCACCGGCATCGATGTGACTTCCGTCTGTCTCGGCACCATGACCTGGGGGCAGCAGAATTCCGAGGCCGAAGCCCATGAGCAGCTGGACTACGCGATTGACGGGCGCGGCATCAATTTCATCGACGCCGCCGAGATGTATCCCGTCCCCGCCGATCCGAAAACCCAGGGCCGCACGGAAGAATATATCGGGTCGTGGCTGGCAAAGCGCGGCAAGCGCGACGATGTCGTCATCGCGACCAAGGTCGTCGGTCGCTCGGGCATGACCTGGACGCGCGGCGGTGATGTCGGCATGACCCGCCACACGCCCGCGCAGATAGACTATGCGGTGGAGCACAGCCTCAAGCGCCTGAAAACCGACTATATCGATCTCTACCAGCTGCACTGGCCCGACCGCCCCATGCCGGGCTTCGGCTTTCACAGCTACGACGATTACGACACGTCGGACATGGTTGCGCTGGAGGACATTCTCGGCGCGCTGGGGCGTCACGTGGAGGCGGGCCGCATCCGCCATATCGGGATCAGCAATGAGAGCGCCTGGGCGACGATGAAATATATCGCGCTGAGCGAGGCTGCCGGCCTGCCGCGCATCGTCTCCAACCAGTGCGTCTACAACCTCATGGCGCGGCGGTTCGATTATGACCGCGCGGAAATCGCGATGCGCGAACAGGTCGGGCTGCTGGCCTACTCCCCGCTCGGCATGGGCGTATTCACCGGAAAATATGATGACGGCCACCGCCCGGACGGCTCGCGCGGGGCGCTGTTCTCCGGTTTCATGGAAAACTATCTGAAGAACCGCGACTGCTGGATGGACTGCAACAACACCGCCCGCGATCTCGGCCTGACGCCGGTGCAGTTCTCGCTGAAATTCGTGGAGTCCCGTGAATTCCTGACGTCCAACATCATCGGTGCGACGTCGATGGAACAGCTCGCTGAAAACATCGACGCCCACGACATCGAATGGACCGATGCCATGGAAGCCCAGGCCACGCGTATTCAAGAAACCTATCGCTGCCCGCTCGGACGTTAATCGGCGGGCTCAACACAACAGGCGCACAGGCGCCACCAAATCATATGATCCTATTCGCTGCGCTCCTCCCTCCGCCCGGTGTCGCCAAGGCGGTTCGCCGCATCCAGAAAGGCGTCCCGGGCGCACGCTGGCACCCGTCAGAGAAGCTCCACATCACGGTCGGCTATTTCGGCGAAGTCTCCGACACTTTGGCCGAAGAGCTCGACGAGGAGCTGGCGCGAAAGCCCATGCCAGCGCTGGAGCTCTATCTCGATGGTGTCGGTCATTTCGGACGGGCCGAGCCGCATCAGCTCCACTGCCGGCTGCGCGAGGATACGGGGCTGTCGCGCCTGCACCAACACTGCCGCCGATCGGCGCGGGAACTCCGCATCAGCATGGACGCGCGCGGCTTCATCCCGCATCTGACGCTGGCCTATCTGAAACCGTTCCCGGATGTGCTCAAGATCGCGAAGTGGGAGCAGAAACACGCCGCGCTGGAGGTCGGGCCATTCCTGATCGACCGCATGGTGCTGATGAGCAGTCACCGCACGAAGGCCGGGCCGAACCGGTATGATGTGGAGGCGAGCTATCCGCTGTTGGGCGCGTAGCGTCCGCACAAATGTCCGGGGGACATTTTGCAGCGAAGCCCCGCGCGCGGTCCGAGGTGTGGCGCGCCGGGTGCAGCTAATACTGGGTATATTCCAGAGCTTCCCGTCATCGCCCTTCTCCCTCAAGGGAGAGGGACGATGGTCTCTAATTCTTGTGTAGGTCGAGATGTCGGAGTTCGACCGCTGCGCGATCTTCCCGGCTCATAAGCCGGGGTTCCAGCTGTCGCTGGAGGGTCCTCCTTGCGTCGGACGCTAACGTTTTAACCGCTACAGCCCCTACGCCGTCGGCTCCGGAGCGGGTGAAAACGTTGTCTCAAGGGCGTTACCCAGGCGTGAGTTTCAGGAGACGGCCCTCACCATCCTCCAGCACATATATCGCCCCATCCGGCCCCTGTTCCACTTCCCGGATACGCGCGCCCCACTCATAGCGCTCGGCTTCGGTGGCGATCGTCTCGCGCATGTCGGTCTTGGACGGGCTGCCGCCGACATTGTCGATCTTGTCCTTGTCGAACACGACGCGCACCAAGGCCTGCGAGCTCAGCCCGCCGATGAAACCGTCGCCGCTCCAGTCCGAGAAAAGGTCGCCATCATAGATCACGAACCCGGCCGGGCTGATGGCGGGGTCCCACCAGGCAGCGGGATTCTCATAGACAGGGTTGGTCGAGTGGTCAGGAATTTCGACGCCGGAGTAATGGTCGCCATTGGATACGACGGGGTAGCCGTAATTTTCGGAGCGCACGATGCGATTTAGCTCATCGCCGTGGCGCGGGCCCATCTCGTGGACCCAGAGCGTGCCGTCCGCCGCGAAGTCGATGCCCAGCGGATTGCGGTGGCCGAGTGTCCAGATCTCGTCCGTCACCCCGCCTTGGCCGTGAAAGGGATTGTCGTCCGGGATGCTACCGTCTTTGTTAAGCCGCACAACCTTGCCGAGGTTCATATCCATGTTCTGGCTGGGCGTGAACTTCTGCCGCTCGCCCGAGGTGATGAACAGCTTGCCGCCGCCGCCTTCCGCATTGTCAGGGCTGATGGCCAGGCGGTGGCCATAGTGACCGTTTCCGGTCGTCTTGGGAAACTGCCGCCAGATGACCTCGCGCCCCGTCAGTCGTCCGCCGCCCGCATTCGACAGGCTCAGCGTCGCGACTTCGACCGCCGCGCCGGAGCGCTTGCTGTCGTCCTTGTCGCGCTCGACATAGGAGAGATAGACGCGGCGATTGCGCGTGAAATCCGGGTCGACGATGATGTCGCCCAGCCCGCCCTGGCCGCGCTCGGTGACCTTGGGCAGGCCCTTGATCTCGCCAGCCTTGGCGCCGTTGCGATCAAGCAGCCAGAGGCGGCCACTTTGCTCGGTTACCAGCGCGCGACCGTCAGGCAGAAAGGTCATCGCCCAGGCCCCGTCGAAGGTCTCCAGCTCGGTCAGGGTAACTGTGGTGCCCTTGGTCCCGGTCACAGTCTCGGTGTCGCCCGTGCCAGCCAGCGCGCAGGCGGGCAGGATGGCTGACAGAAGGGCCAGGGAGATAATCGAATGGCGCATGGGACGCTCCTGATTGATGTGGTCAGACTTGATGTGGTCAGACGCGACCAACTCTGACGGTCTAAAAGCACAGCGCGCCGCTTCGTTCCATGTCCGCAAGCGCGTGTCGGCGTCACAGCCTCGTGAAGATGCATTCCCTGTGTGATCGCGGCGTAGCGGGAAACCTCTTGAAAGCGATAGGAAATTCCGTCAATCACGTTTCATCGCGAAGGGAAGCGTCTGCGAATAACTCCGAATAACGGGGAGCGGGCGGCCAACTTCATACATCGCGAGGGGAAGCGCTGCAGGCTCTGGGAGGGGCAATGGCGGCGGCCAACTTCAGAACCAACTGAGGGAGACCCGATCCCAAGGGTCGGGCCAATAATCCATGACACTTTATCTTATCATCGGGGCGGCCTTGCTCGCTGTCCTCTACGGTATCTGGGCCCGTGCCAGCCTTATGAAAGCCAGTACCGGCAATGAGCGCATGAACGAAATAGCCGGCGCCATCCAGGAAGGCGCAAAGGCCTATCTCGCCAAGCAGTACAAGGCCATCGCCATTGTCGGCGTGCCGGTCGCGATCATTCTCGCCCTGCTGTTCCAGAACGCCATCGCGCCTGTGGGCTTCGTCATCGGCGCCGTCTTGTCGGGCATTGCCGGCTATATCGGCATGCTGGTATCGGTGCAGGCCAATGTGCGCACGACGGAAGCCTCGCGCAGCTCGCTCGGCGCGGGCCTCAACGTCGCTTTCAAGGCGGGCGCCATCACCGGCATGCTCGTCGCGGGCCTCGCCCTGCTGGGCCTCGCTGTCTATTACATGATCCTGACGGGCCCGATGGGTGCGGATGAGCGCGGCGTGATCGACGGGCTGGTCAGCCTCTCGCTCGGCGCCTCGCTGATCTCGGTCTTCGCACGTCTCGGCGGCGGCATTTTCACCAAGGGTGCGGATGTCGGCGGCGATCTCGTCGGCAAGGTCGAAGCGGGCATTCCCGAAGACGATCCGCGCAACCCGGCCACGATCGCCGACAATGTCGGCGACAATGTCGGCGACTGCGCGGGCATGGCGGCCGATCTGTTCGAAACCTATGTCGTGACCATCGCGGCCACCATGATCCTCGGCTCGATCCTGTTCCCGGGCGCGCTCGACCTCGTCCTCTACCCGATGGCCATTGGCGGAGCCTGCATCGTGACGTCGATCATCGGCACCTTCTTCGTGCGTCTCGGCAAGGGTTCGACCAATGTCATGGGCGCGCTCTACAAGGGCCTGATCGCGACGGGCGTGCTGTCCGTTGCGGCGATCTATCTCGTGACCAGCCTCGTGCTGGACAACGGCATGGGCGCTGTCGACGAAGCCGGACGCATCCTCGCGGATGGCACGGCGGTGACCTCGACCGGCATGGACCTGTTCCTGTGCGCCGTCGTCGGTCTCGTCATCACCGGGCTGATCGTGATGATCACGGAATACTATACCGGCACGAAATACCGTCCGGTCCGTTCCGTTGCCGCCGCGTCCGAGTCCGGCCACGGCACCAACGTCATCGCGGGTCTCGCCGTGTCGATGGAAGCGACGGCCATTCCGGCGCTGATCATCGTCTTCGGCATCATCGTGACGTTCGGCCTCGCGGGGCTCTACGGCATCGCCGTCGCCGTGACCGCCATGCTGGGCGTGGCGGGTATGATCGTCGCGCTCGACGCCTTCGGTCCCGTGACCGACAATGCGGGCGGCATCGCGGAGATGGCCAATCTGGATCCGGAAGTGCGCAACACGACCGACACGCTGGACGCGGTGGGCAACACCACCAAGGCCGTGACCAAGGGCTATGCCATCGGCTCCGCCGGTCTGGGCGCGCTGGTGCTCTTCGCCGCCTATTATCAGGACATCCTGTATTTCAGCGGCAAGCCCGGCAATCCGCTGTCCGGCGTCTCCGTCGATTTCAGCCTGACCAACCCTTACGTGATCGTCGGCCTGTTCGTCGGCGGCTTGCTGCCCTATCTCTTCGGAGCCTGGGCCATGCAGTCCGTGGGACGCGCAGCGACGGCCATCGTCGAGGAAGTGCGGCGTCAGTTCCGCTCGGACCCCGGTATCATGGCGGGCACATCGCGCCCTGATTATGCCAAGGCTGTCGACCTGCTCACGGGCGCGGCGATCAAGGAAATGATCAAGCCGTCCCTGCTGCCGATCTTCGCTCCGATCGTGACCTATTTCGTGGTCTATTTCATCGCGGGCACCAGCGAGGCTCTGGCCGCGCTGGGTGCTATGCTGATGGGCGTGATCGTGACCGGCCTCTTCCTGGCTCTGTCCATGACCGCCGGTGGCGGCGCGTGGGATAACGCCAAGAAATATATCGAGGACGGCCACCACGGCGGCAAAGGCAGTGAGGCTCACAAGGCCTCTGTCACCGGCGACACGGTCGGCGATCCCTATAAGGACACGGCGGGTCCGGCCGTGAACCCGATGATCAAGATCACCAACATCATCGCCCTGCTGCTGCTCGCCGTGATCGCGCACTGATCATAGCGCCAGCTGCGAAACACGAGGCCGCCCCAACCGGGCGGCCTTTTTTCATTCCGCGGGGGCAGCCATTTTCAACGTCATGGGCTTTCCGACGAAAGCACTGTCGGCCTGCAGCTCCATATCCTTGTCGGACCTGATAGTGACATTGCCGTTCAATACGGTCGGCACGCCGTGCACGTCCCAGACGACCAGCCTGTCCAGCCCGCCTGCATTGATGACCGCGCCGTCATATCTGCTCAGCTCTGTATGGTCTTCGAGCATGGTAAAGCGCACCACGCTCATGCGCGGATCGGCAACGCCCGCGGCCTTGGCCTGTGCGGCGCGCTCCGCGTCCATCACCTGATAGGCCATATGTCCGGTGGGGACGAACTCCGCGCGATCGATCGTGCCAGAGCTGTCGAGGTCCAGCACGCGCAGAATGCGGTCTGCGCCTTCGGGCCGTTTCAGCTCCGCCTTGCTCAATAGACCATCGCCGTCCAGATCGCGCGCGACAAACACGGCCTCCGCATCCGGCGCGCTCCGGACGCCGCCCAGAGGCCAGATCGTTGCCGCCACGACAAACGCAGCCGCCACGCCCGCGAAAATCCCCGCGCCCATCCCGTAGCGCCGCCACAGCCTGCGGTTCGCCTCGCCCATGACGTCGTCGGTTGAGCGCCGCGTATAGCCCGAAATGAACCGCCGCACTGCGCCCGACGGCGTATCACCCTGCACGTCGCAGGCTTCGACGAAGGCCTGCTTCTCGGAATAGGCCAGCCGGACCTCCATGCGCTCGCTCTTCTTCTCGGGATGTGTGCTCATCATGGCCTCCTGTGACGGAGCCAGAAAGCGCGGAAAGCGGCAAGGATGCAAGCGCAACACTGTCCGTACGGGCGGTTGGCGCTGTCCGTGCGCGCTTTGGCGACGCGTCTGCGGCGATCACCATGCGCCTTGTTCCCGCCACGCGGTCGGGCCAAGACGGGCATATGGTGCCTCCCATTATACCAAATGACTCTCCACTCGTTCGCCCAGTCTCGGTCCGTCCCGTGGACCGGGTCGCGGCCATTATCGCGGCGCTGGCCCTGCTGCTGTCCATCGCGGGCACGGTCTGGTTCCTCGCGGGCTTTCTGGAAAACGACACGGAATTCCGGGCGAGCAGTTCGGCCTTTTTGTTGTCCATGGGGCTGGGCGCCTTCGCGATCATCCCAAGCGCCGTCGCGCTGCGGCTGTCCATGGGCGCCTGGCGTAGGGGCTTTCGAAGGATTGACGGCCTCTGGACGCTGGTGATGATGGTCCCGTGGACCCTGCTGTCCATTGTCGTGCTGTCCCGCGCGCCGCTGCCGGGCTGGGTGGGATGGCTGGCGCTGCTGCTGTCCACGCTGCTGTCGCTCTGGGCGGCCGCCTCGCTGGTGCAGCTCTGGCGCGCGCCCGATCACGCGCGGGAACCCGAAAGCGTGACGCCTCGTTGATTGGACAAGCACCGTCTCGCGTGCCTAAATTAATGGCAAGGATCGGCTCAGCGCGTGTTCAGGTATAAAATCCTATGCCCTGCGCAAATGAGGAGACATGACATGACTATTTTCAAGCCATTGCGCACACTGCTTGTCTGCGCATCCGCCGCCGTTCTGGCCGCCTGTGCCACCGCGACACCCTATCAGCCCGCGTCCGAGCCGGGCGGGTTCGACGGTTTCTCGCAGACCATGTTGGAAGCGGACCGCGCGCGCATCACCTTTGGCGGCAATTCGCTGACCAAGCGCGACACGGTGGAAAACTACATGCTGTTCCGCGCCGCCGAGACTGCGCTGGAACGCGGATACGACTGGTTCGAACTGCAAGAGCAGGATACGGAAAAGCAGAGTCGTCTGCGCGTGAGCCAGGATCCGTTCGCCAACCGGTTCGATCCCTATTTCGGCTATAGCTTCTACCGCCCGCGCTTTGGCTGGTCGAACCGCTATGCCTATTCGCGCTTTGGTGGATTCTCACCCTACGGCACAGTCAGGCGTGACCGGTTCGGGCGTCCCGTGGTCGTCGGCGGTCGTGGCTCGCGCCTCGGGTTTGGGCGCAGCGGATTTTTCAACGATTACCGCGATCCGTTCTTCAACGATTTCGACGTGCGCGAGATCACCAAATACCGCGCGTCGGCCGAAGTCCGCTTCGGCAACGGTCCCAAGCCCGCCGGCGCGGACCGGGCCTTTGATGCGCGCTCCGTGATCGACAATCTGCGCGGAACGATCGAACTGCCGGACGCGTAAGTCGCGAAAGCACGAAACAGATAAGGCCGCTCTCCGGACGGAGGGCGGCCTTTTTCATTTGTCATCCGGCTCGACGATGACCTTGCCCGTCAGCGGCGTGTCGTAGCTATAGGACAGCGTCGCAGTCGCGCTGATCGTCTGCGGGCCCGAACTCAGGCTCATGGCGAGCGCGTTGGACATGGGCGCGGGTGAGCGGTCGCCGCCGACGCGCACAGTCTCGGTCTTGGTGACCGCGGGGATGGCGCGTTCCTGCACGCTGGCCGGTGTCTTGACGACTCTTCGCGCGCGGCCGTTCTCATAGACGGTCTCATATTGCGCGGGAACCGTGACCAGCTCCACGCTGGCTTCCTGCACGACGAAGGTCTCGCTGACGGTCTGCATGGCACTATCTTCCGCAAAGCCGCCGCCATACGAGAAGGACTGAACCGGCACGGGCGGCGGCGGTACGGAGTATTGCGGGCTTCTTCCGCGCCGGTTGTCCTGCCCCGCCATGTGCCGCCCCAGGGCCGAGCCACTCTGTCCCGCATAGGGTGTGGGCGAGCGGATGACGGCGGGTTGCGGACCAAAACGTCCGACCCGGTCAGGCGCGCTAACGCTCATCTGGATTAGCTCGTCCAGCGTCCCGCCCGCGCCGCTCGCGACAGCGTCGGCCTTGGCGCGCGCGAGGTTCACGGCGCGTGCGGCCGCGTCCTGATAGAGCGCGTCATAGTCGGAATGGTCATAGCCGAAGAGCTCGGCGCGGAAGACTTCGGCATCGCCCAGCGCGGCCAGCACCGCTCCGGCCGCATCTGCCGGCTCGACCCGGATCACCATGGCGGTCTCGACACGGATTTCCTGCGCGCGGCAGACGGGCTGGTTGATGCGTGGGCGCGGCGGGCGGCGGCGGGTTTCCGTATCGCCCGCCCGGTCCAGCCGCTGGTTAAAATAATAGTCGCTTGTGATCTCGGCGTGGCGCTGCACCGACGCCTCCATCTCCTGCAGGCAGGCCTCGTCAAATTGCGGGGAGCTGCGCACGCCGGTGAAACCTGTCTCGACCGCGAAGCCCTCCAACGCGGCCTGCACCGCATTGATCGTGTCGCCCATGGCGTCGACCGCCGCGCTCTCGTTTTCGTCCTCCGCGCGGATGGTCGCGGTGATGACGGCGATGTCTGGCTTGGCCCGGACCTCTCCCGTGGCGGTCACGACCAGCGGCTCGGCCTCGAACGGCTCCGGCTCGGGTGTCTCGCCGAGCTCATCCAGGAAATCGGCATAGTCCTCCAGATCACCAAGCGCGATCTCGGGTGCCTGCGAGGCAGGCGCGCAGGCGGAAAGACACAGGGTCGCGAGCAGCGTGACCCTATTCATAAATGAACTCGAGCCGCACGGCGGCGCTGACCACCTGCTTACCCGCCTCCAGGTTCATCTCGGTCACATCGACCGGCGCGCTCTCGATCAGTGATACGCTCTCACCCGCGCCGCCTGTGCTCACGCTGGGTGGTCGCGCGTTCCGCTGATCATAGGTCGCGTTATAGGCGTTGAGGTCCAGTACACCGGTGATGCGCGCGCCGCCCGCTTCGGCGAGCCGCTCGGCTTTCTCGCGCGCATTGGCGATCGCGCGCTCTCCGGCCTGCAGCTCGACTGCGTCGATATCGTCGATGCGGTAGCCGTCCAGCCGCAGCCGGATGGCACCACTTGAGCTGAACGCCGCCAGCGCGCGCCCGGCCGCGTCGGGCGGGCCGCCGGTGAAGGTGAACGTCAGCGACGCCTGCTGCGCCTCGTCTTCGCAGACACGCTTGCGCACCCGGCGCTCGCCCTCACGCAATGTGGCATTGGTGCGGTCGGCCTCGCGGTTGAACAGCAGACATTCGGGGTCCTTGACGCCGACGGTCTGGACAGACGCAAATTTGAAGTCGGACGCGGTGAGGTCCGTGTCCGCCGCGACCGCGCCCTGCATGGCGTTGACGACATCGGCCACCGCATTCATCGCCTCGCGCGCGGCATTGCCCCCGGATTGCGGCGCGCGCTTGATGATCGCGCCGGACAGAACGAAGCGGTCGGGATCGACCTCGACCTCGCCGACGCCGGTCACGGCCAGCGTCTTGATCTCGTCGCGCTCGATTTCATTCTCTGGGACGGGCTGGCAGGCGGCGAACGCTCCAGCCAGCAGCAATAAGAGTGTATGACGCATGATGGACCTCCCTAGGGTGGTACTATCACACTGTGCCGCGGCCTTCCAACTCGACGGGGCCGGTCATGATGACGTGATTATTGTCCAACCAGTCGATCAGCAGCTCGCCGCCATCGACTTCCACGACGGCCCTGCGGCCCGTGCGCTTTTGACGGTGCGCCGCGACGACGGCGGCGCAGGCCCCCGTCCCGCAGGCGAGCGTCATGCCGACGCCGCGCTCCCAGACCTTCAGCCGGATACGATCATCAGCCTCCACCTTGGCGAAGCCGACATTGACTTGCTCCGGGAAGAGCGGGTGGAATTCGATCATCGGCCCGGCCAGATGCGGCTTCACCGTTTCGAAGTCTTCGACAAAGAAGACGCAATGCGGATTGCCCATGCTGACCGCGCCCGGGTTGTGCAGCACGGGGTTGTCGATGGGGCCGAGTTTCACATCGATATGATGGGTGTGCATCGCCTCTTTCAGCGGGATCTGCTGCCACTCGAGTCTGGGTTCGCCCATGTCGACGGCCACGCGATAATCGCCCGCGCGGGTGCAGTGGAGCACGTCGGCCTCGGTCTGGACAGACGCAGTGTCAGACCCGCGCTCCTCCATGATCAGCCAGGCCGCGCAGCGGGTTGCGTTCCCGCAGGCTCCGACCGCGAAGCCCGCGCGATTGCGGATTTCCATGAAGACATCGGCGTCGGGCGTGTCGCGCAGCACGATCAGCTGATCCGCGCCCAGCGGTCCCATGGCCGCAGACCCCGGCTCGCAAATGGCCTTCACCTGCGCATCCGTGAGCGCAAAGCCCGGTGTGGTGCGCGCGTCGAATACGGCAAAGCGATTGCCCGCGCCGTTCATGATCAGGAATTCCATCAGCGGCTTTCCATTCTTTGGGCTCGGAACCAGTCTATGGCGTCCGCTGCGGGTTGGGATAGATTGGGCCATCCCGGCCTATAATCGGTACCCATATAGGGCGCGCCGTCCGGCGGGCTTGCCAGTTGAGCATAGGCGAATACTTCGTCCGTCGATGGCATGACGAAGAGCCCGCAATAAATACCGTAGGCCTCGCCGTGATGACCGATGGCTGGTGCGCCGAAAGGCTCGTCGTCGGGGTAGATATAGAGGCCTTCACCAAATGCAACGAAGTGGCCGTCTTCCGAACCGTCAAGCTCGGCTTGCGCGCCGGAGTCCTGTCCGTCCCAGACCCAACTTGGTTCATGCAAGCGCGTCTGCGGCAGGATGACGTTCCGGCCAATGCGCACCAGGTCATGGAGACTCGCGCGAAGACCCCCTTGCGGCGAAAACAGCGTGCCATTCGTGCCGGGAACGTAGTCGTCCAGATCGAAGCCCGGCTCCTTGAGAATGGCGGGCTCAGTCTGCGTGAGTGTTTCCGGGCCGTCCACCTGAACGTCCCAGTCTCCATTCGATCCGCGCATGCCGGGAAAGCCCGCGGTCCGTCGGCGCGCACTGACGCCCGACCAGTTGAAACCGATGTCCAGCGACATGGGTTCGGCGATGTATTCTGACACGAGCCGGTCGAAGCGCTGCCCCGTGACGGCTTCCATGACGGTCGCGGCGATGCCGTAGTTCAGATTGCTGTAGCGAAAACTCTGTCCTGGCACGGCGCCTGGCTCCCACATGTCGGGCACGAACAGCTCGCGGATATTGCCCGGCGCAGCCATCCAATAGACATCGGGGTCGATGATCCCGCTCTGGTGAATCAGAAGCTGTCGCAGGGTGATCGGTGTTGCGGAATGTTCGGGGTGGGCGAAATCAACCCCGAGAACCTGGGCAACATCGACGTCGAGCCCCACCCGTCCCGCGGCGTCCAAACGGCGGGCGAGCTCGGCCGTGACGACTTTGGAGACCGAGGCGACGCGGAAAGGGCTCAACGGCGTGAAGATGCGCCGCTCGCCCCCGTCGGGAAACAGGTCCCCTCGGCAATAGGCCATCTTCGCCCGGCCGGGGGGCGAATAGAGGCGCGTCGTCACAGGCTGACAGCGTGAAAGTGGATCAGCCTGCGGCGCGCGCGCAACCTCATCATTCGGGCTCTCGCCGCAACCGACGAGGTACGTCGCTCCCGCAGCCCCCATGCCCTGCAATGTCGTCCGTCGGTTCATTGCGTCGCGTCTCGCATAGATTCCGCATGAACGAAACGCGCCTTTGACCGTTGAACGGATATGCGCGCTTTCCTGATTGTCTTCGCTGCCCTGCTGCTCCTGCTTGCCGCGCCCGCCCGCGCGCAGGACACGCCCATATCTGTCGGCGCCGGGCCCAGCGATGCACAGATCGAAGCGCGGCTCAACGCCGTGCTGGACACGCTGCCGGATCTCGCGGGTGTCGATGCGGATGTGTCCAATTCCGTCGTCATCCTGACCGGCCAGGTCGCCAATGAAGTCGATGCGGAAGAGGCCGTCTCTATTGCCAACCGGGTCGAGGGCGTCGTCGCCGTGCGCGATGACATCACGCGCACATTGGCGGTTTCTGACAATATCAGTCCGGTGCTGGCGGACATGCTGGGCTTTGGGTCCGACTTCATCCGCGCCCTGCCGCTGATCGGGCTGGCGCTGCTGTCGCTCTTTGCCATCACAATGCTCGGTCGCTTCATTGCCAAGCGTGGTTCGCTGGTGAAGCGCTTTGCCCGGAACCCGTTTCTGGTGGAGCTGGCCGCGACGGCCGTGCGCATCGTCTTCTTCGTCATCGGGCTGATCGTGGCGCTGAACATATTGGGCGCAACGGCGCTGATCGGGACCGTGCTCGGCGGGGCGGGGATCATCGGCATCGCGCTGGGCTTTGGCATTCGCGACACGGTGGAGAACTATGTGGCGAGCCTGTTGCTCTCCATCCGCCAACCGTTTCGCGCGCAGGATCATGTCGTGATCGACGACAAGGAAGGCATCGTGGTCCGGCTCAACACCCGCGCCACGATCCTGATGACGCTGGACGGCAACCACCTGCGCATCCCCAATGCCAAGGTCTTCAAGGCCGATATTCTCAATTACACCACCAATCCGCAGCGCCGCTTCGGCTTTTCCGTCGGCGTGGACAGCGCGGACGACCCGGTCGATGCGATCACGACAGGCGTGGAGGCGATCGCGGGGCATGACTTCATCTTGACTGACCCACCGCCCGGCGGGCGCATCGTCGATATCGGCGATAGCTCGATCGAGATCCGCTACACCGCCTGGATCGACCAGCGCGAGACGGATTTTGGCGCGGCGCGGAGCCAGTGCATTCGCGACGTGCAGGACGCGCTGGAGGCGGGCGGCTTCTCCCTGCCGGAGCCGATCTACCGCGTGAAGATGGATACGACCGTGACCAGCAAGGCGGTTACGAGCGCGTCGCCCGCGACGTCCGCCGCCAAGCCCGCGCCTCTGCCCACACCCGTCGAGGCGCTCCAAGCCTCGCTGAACACCGATGCCGAGCTGACCCTTGTCGAGCGTGTGACCGAGGAGCGCGAGCAGTCCAGCCATACCGACCTGCTCGATGACGGCGCACCGCCAGAATAGTCGTCCTGAATAGTCGCCCTGAATAGTCGCGCTGAAATAGTGTTGGAGGCCGGGTGCCGGCGCGCTAGTCCGGGTCCAACGCCATCCCAGCAAAGGCCCTCCGACATGTTCAAACGTGCCCTTCTCGTTTCCACTCTCATCCCGCTGCTCGTCGCCTGCTCCAATGCGGAGACGGCAGAGTCGACCCAATCCGCCAATAAGGATCTCACCAACGTGACTGTACCCGCCGACATGACACCCGACCTCTACACGCCCGTCGCTTACGAGATCGAGGGACAGCGCGACGACGATCATCTCTATCTTGAAGAGGTCGAGGGCGAACGTGCGCTGACCCAGGTGAAAGAGTGGAACGAAGCCACGCTGTCGCGGCTGAAAGCGGACCCGCGCTATCAGCAATTCTACGACGACGCGCTGGAGATCCTGCAGTCAAAGGACCGCATCCAATATGCGGCCATCCGCGGCGAGCACGCCTATAATTTCTGGCAGGACGAAACGAATGTGCGCGGCCTGTGGCGGCGGGCCTCGTTGGATAGCTATCTGGCGGGTTCGCCCGATTGGGAAACGGTCATCGACTTCGATGCGCTGTCCAAGGCGGAAGACAAGAACTGGGTGTATAAGGGCGTCTCCTGCCTCGCGCCGGATTATGAGCTTTGCATCGTGAACCTGTCCGATGGCGGTAAGGACGCCGTCGTGCGCCGAGAGTTCAACGCCCGCACCAAGCAGTGGGTGAACGACGGGTTCATAACACCCGAGAGCAAAGGCACGATCGACTGGGTGGATGCCGACACGGTGGTCGTCGGCATCGACTTCGGCGAGCAGGACTACGACGGTACCAAAGCGTCGAGCCTGACGGATAGCGGCTATCCCCGCGAAGCGCGTTTGTGGAAACGCGGCACGAAAATCGAGGACGCGCCGCGCATCGGCTTCGGCGAGGCGACAGACGTCGGCTATTGGCCCGGCGTGTTCGAGCTCTCGGATGGCCGCCGCGAGATCATCCTGTCCCGCTCCAAGACATTCTACGACAGCGAGATCTATCACGCTCCGCGCCAGGCGGACGGCTCGGTCGGCGAACTGGTGCGTTTCCCCATTCCCGAAAAATCCAGCATGATGGGCGAGTTCAAGGGCCAAGTGCTGGTGCAGCTCAACGAGGACTGGAAAGGTGCCAAGTCCGGCGCCGTCGTGTCCTTCCCGTTTTCCGACTTCGCGGATGACGGAAAGATCGGTGCGATCACGACCGTCTATGCGCCAGATGCCAAGTCATCCTTCAACGGCATGGGCATGACCAAATCCAAAGTGCTGATGGCGACCGCGACCGACGTGAAGGGCGCAGTCCACGCCTATGACTGGGACGGCTCCAAATGGACGTCCGAGCGCGTGGCGCTGCCGGAAAACGGCGCGGCCAGTGTCGGCGGCACGACGCGCTATTCCGATGTTGCTTTCGTTCAGGCCGAGGACTTCCTGACGCCCGACACGCTCTACACGCTGGACACATCCAAGGCGGACCTCACGCCCAAGGCCATGCAGTCGCTGCCGGACTGGTTCGATGCGACCAACATGGTGAGCGAGCAGTTCTTCGCCACCTCCAAGGACGGCACCAAGGTCCCCTATTTCGTTGTCCGCGCGAAGGACACGGCCATGGACGGGACCAACCCGACGCTGCTCTATGGCTATGGCGGGTTCGAGATTTCGCTGAACCCGTCCTACTCTGCCACCCGCGGCAAACTCTGGCTGGAACAGGGCGGCGTCTATGTGCTGTCCAATATCCGGGGCGGCGGCGAGTATGGTCCGAACTGGCACCAGGCCGGGCTGAAGACCGAGCGCCAGCGCATCTATGACGACTTCATCGCGGTCGCCGAAGACCTGATCGAACGCGGCGTGACGTCGCCGGAGCATCTGGGTGTCGAGGGCGGCTCGAACGGCGGCCTGCTGACGGGCGTAATGACGACGCAGCGTCCTGACCTGATCAACGCGGCCATCATCGCCGTGCCGCTGCTCGATATGCAGCGCTTCCACACCCTGCTGGCAGGGGCCTCCTGGATGGGTGAATATGGCGACCCGGACGACCCCGTCGAAGGCAAGTTCCTACGCCAGATCTCGCCCTATCACAATCTGCGTAAGGAGGCCGACTACCCCGAAGTCTTCCTGATCACCTCGACCAAGGATGACCGGGTTCACCCGGGCCACGCGCGCAAATTCGCCGCCCGCATGGAAGATCAGGGCCACGATTTCCTATACTACGAGAATATCGACGGCGGCCACAGCGCGGCAGCGAACCTGAAGGAAACCGCCAACCGGCTCGCGCTGCAGCATGTCTATCTGATGCAGCAACTCGCCGACTGATCCGATCCAGCGGGCCGTCCACTACCCCGTCTGCATCGGGGTGGTGGACGGACGCGCATGCGTCCGTTATGGCGCTCGCCACAATAAGGCGGGTGCGCGTGGGGACGCGTCTGCCCGCTTTTATCGACGTCCCCGAACAGTATTACAAAGGACGCCTCATGGCTGACGAAAATCCAATCTCCGTTTCCGGCAATGTCATGTTCTATGAAAAGCCCGTGCCGCTGAACCGCGAAGCCCACGCCAAGCACGGCGTGAAGGCCGTGGACAAGCCGTTCGAATTCATGGCCGACCAGCACTTTCTGCCGCTGACCGCTCCGGAATTCGGCGCAGCCGCCGCGTCCTACCCGATTATCTTCGCCGGCGAAGAGCGCACGCCGCTTGCCGTCATGGGTATCCGCCAGAAGGAAAACCTCTTCGTGACCGAAGGCCAATTCGCCCAGGACTTCTACATGCCGTCCTTCGCGCGCCGCTATCCCTTCGTTCTGGCCGGCGATCAGGCCAATGACCGTTTCGTGGTCTGCGTCGATGAAGCCGCCGAATGTGTGACGGACAAGGCTCCGCAGCAGAAATTCTTCGATGGCTCCGACACATCGGCCTTCACGACCGAGGCGTTCGAATTCCTGCAATCCTATGAGCGCGACCGCCAGGCGACCTCCGCCATGGTCGAAGAGTTCAAGACGCTGGATCTGTTCGAAGCCAAGGAAATGAACTTCCAGGGACAGAACGCCGACGGCACACCCGCCCCGCAGCAGAAGATCGCCGACTACTTCGCAATCTCCGAAGCCAAGATGCGCGAACTGCCCGCCAAGAAGATCAAGGATCTGCACGACCGCGGCTTCCTCGCCGTCGCACACGCTCACCTGGTGAGCCTGGGCAACTGGCAGCGTCTGGTAAATATGACGCTGCGGAACGCCCAAGCCGCTCAGGCCTAACGGCTGGGCGAGGGACTCTCGTACAACAGAAATACCCGCTCCGTAGCGCAGCGAAGGGGCTGTAGTGGTATTTCTGTTAGCGTCCGTCAGGACCGTCGAGCGCAGCTCGAACGTCAGAAAGCCGGGCTAACGCCCGGCTTTTTTGTTGCTCGCGAGATGGGTGGCTTTGTCTCTTGAGGGTGAAGGGCGATCATCGTTGGGGCAGATAGAAGCCGTCATGTGAGAGCGCGACCGCTACGCGCTCGTCCCGCCTCATAAGGCGGGGTCGCCGCTTCGCGCCGCGGTCCTCCTGCGTCGGATGCTAACAGAAACACCACTACAGCCCCTGCGGCTACGCCTTCGGAGCGGGTGTTTCTGTTTTGTCGCGGGGAGCGCCTAGTCGGAAGTTCGTCCCAGCAAGAACTGGCCTGATAGCGCACTGATCGGCGTGTCAAACCGATCCTGCCAAGCCCGGACGCGCACATTCGCCACCCGCGAACCCTGCTTGAAGATCTGCGCCCGGGCAAAGGTGTCCACGGGCTTGCCGCGCCGGAGGTAGTCGATGTTGATCCCGATCGGCTTGGGCAGTGCCCGGCCGGGATTGGCGAGCAGGAGCTGGACGATGGCGCAGGTTTCCATCAGCCCGCCAATGCCGCCGCCGTGCAGCGCGGGCAGGGTGGCGTTGCCGATATTGGACTGGGCAAAGGGCAGCACGAGCGTGAACTCCTCGCCCATGAAGGACGGGCGGACGCCGAGTGTCTGGGCATAGGGAATGTCGGCCAGCATGGCCTCGACGCGGGACTGGAGGTCAGTGTCGCTCATGCCGCGTCTCCCGTCTTCTTGTCCTGTTGGGCCTTGTTCTTCCGTGCCAGTCTCTGCGCTATGGCATCCTCGAAGGACATGCGCGGGCCCGTGCTCATAAAGGCGGCCTGCGCGGTGGCGACGGGATCGGATTCGTTGCCGTCATGGGCGACCGCCCGCAGGAAGGCGACGTGTTTGGTCGTCTTGTAGCATTCGGCCGTGGCGATGATGGTCTCGCCAGGCTTGGCCGCGCGCTGATAGTCGATGCGCAAGGACAGCGTCGCGAGCGCGCCCAAGGTTTCAAACCCGGTGAAGGCGGCGAGCCCGCAGGCCTGATCGAGCAGCGTGGTTACGGCTCCGCCATGCACGACGCCTGTGCCCGTGTCGCCTATCAGCTGATCGGCATAGGGCAGCGACAGCGTCGCGGTCGCAGGGCCAACGGCAACAAAGCGCATGCCCAGCTCGGACGCGTGGGGCGTGGCGGAGAGCATCTTTTCGCCGATCTCCCAGAAGAGTTTTAGTTTTTCGTCCATGATCATTGTGCAGGGCTCATGCGGGAAGGCTCTCGAAAGCGGCGGTGATGACGGAAACCGCGCGCGGATCGCCGGCCAGATAGGGCTGCTGGCGGTTCATCACATAGGCGCCGTGAAGTCCGGTCTGCGGGTCTGCGAATACGGTCGAGCCGCCCCATCCAGGATGGCCCAAGGTGTTGGGTCGTGGTCCGAAGAAGCGATTGTCTCCATTGATCATCACGCCGGCTGCGAAGTCGATGGTGAAAGGCAGCACGGCGTCGGGGCCGTGAATGCGCGAGCGGATCGCCTCGGCCCGTGTGGGCTCTGACAGCACAGCGCGCCGACCGACCATGCCGTCCACAAACGCCCCCATCAGCGCCCCGATGCCAAAGGCGCTCGCCTGACAATTGGAGCCCGCCATCTCGGCCTCGCGCCAGGCTTCCGCCGAGATGCGGCCCGGACTGCTCCAGGGCTGAAGAAAGGCGGCGCGTGTGGCGTCTGTGATTTCGCCGAGGTCGGCTGGCGCGCGCGGTTTGACGGTCTGGGCAACACGCGCGTGGTCCGCTGGGTCCATGCCGATATACACGTCGGCTTCAGTCGGTGCGGCGATGTCTTCGCGCAATATCAGGCCGAGCCGGCGATGCTCCGGGTCGACCCGCCGCGCGATCTCGCCCGCCAGAAAGCCGAAGGTCACGGGATGATAGCCTGAGCGCGAGCCGGGCGGAAAAAGCGGTTCCTGATCTTCGAGAACGGAAATGACGCGGTCGAAGTCGATCCAATCCTGCGGATCGAACTCCGGGTCGGTGATGCCCGACAGTCCCGCCTGATGGCTCATGACCTGTGCGACAGACAGATCCTGTTTGCCGAAGCGCGCAAAGGCGGGCCAGATATCCGCGACACGGAGATCATAGGAAATCCGCCGCGTCTCGACCAGATGCGCGATGACCAGAGCGGCCATCGCCTTGCCGCAGCTATAGACGGAAAATAGCGTGTCGTCCGCGACCGGCACCGTCTTCTTGCGGTCCGCCCAGCCCGCGCTCAGCTGTACCAGCGGCTCGCCACGCTTGTAGATCGCGACCTGCGCGCCAAGCTCGTCGCGCGTTTCGAAGTTCGCCAGCACGGCGTCGCGCACAGCCTCAAAGCCAGGCGCAACAAGACCCTGAATAGGCACACTCATAGCTCGGTCTCCTCGCTCACCAGCTCGAGCCGCTCGGACTGGTCGAATACATCCTGGGCGCGGGCCAAAGGTAGCTCTCCGGCGTCCAACTCGTCGGCGCGGCGCATCAGCGCGAAGACTTCGCCGACAGAGCGCTGCAGTGCCTCGCCCGGCGCGACACCCAGCAGGCGTCGTGCGAGATAGTCCGCCGCCAGCGCATCCCCGCCGCCATTGGGCATGCCCTCGAACCGCGCGTGCATGACGCGGTGGGTCTGCCCGTGGGCAAATAAGATGGCGCCGATCCGCTCTCCCTCCATCACAGAGGTCACCAGCGTTTCGCGCATGCCGGCCAGTGGGCGCGGCAGAGCATCGCGCGGCTCGTCCAAGCTACCGGTGATATAGCGCCATTCCCAACCATTGGGGGTGACGATATTGGCGCGTGGGACCAGCAGGTCGCAGATCGCTTCGGCCCGCTCCTGCGGGATATAGAGCGCGCCCGGAGCGCCCGTGTCGCCCCAGTCGCCCATCACGGGATCGACCAGCACATGGGCGGGGGCGAGCGCATCGATGATCTCTGCCGCCAGGCTCACATGGTCCGTTGCGCCCATATAGCCCGTCATCACGGCGTCGAAGGTCATGCCGCGCTCGACCGTCTGCGCGCGCACGCCGTCCCACATGGAGCGCAGCGTGTCCGGCGCGGTGACACCGCCGCCCGGCGCGCCCCAGCCGGGGTGGCGGCCGAACTGCGTCGTCGGCAGGACGCAAACATCCACGCCAAGACGGCGCAGAACGAAGCTCGACGCGACCGAGCCGACATGGCTCGCGGCACAGAAGGAGGACATCAGCAGCACACGCATAGGCGCGCGCTAGCAGGTTGGAGCACGCTCGCCCACCGCTGCCATACGGCAATCGGCAGGATTTTCCCTGCGCATAACCTCTTCTTTACCCTCGCACGCCATGAGCGGTTAACCATGGTGCGCAACCCGTTGCTGCACCGAGATATTGTGCGGGGGACGTAATGCGTCTTTTGGGATTGGCATTGAGCGCGGCGTTGCTGTCGGGTTGTTCCTTCGTCGGAGCAGGATCCGGAGGCTACGCGGGACACGGAAACGGCGCTAATGCCTATGGTCCGCGCTACGGTGGTCCGGCAGGCGCGGCGAACGGCTTTGCCGATCCGTGCCAGATCGCCCACGCCCAGGCCGCCGTTCCGCAAGGCTGCCATCCATCCCAGGTCAGCATCGGCGTCCCGACCGCTGGCGGTGCCAATTTTGCCGGCGGGTTCGCCCAGACTCCGCAATTCGGCGCGCCGGCTCAATTTGGTGCCGAGCTCGCGACAGGCCATTACGGCTCCCACGCCGATGTGCAGGGACGTCCCGGCCTGCGCGGTGCCAAAGTCCAACGCAAGCGCAAGCCACGTTTCCGCGGCGCGCTCGATCTCGGTGTCGAACGCAGCGTCGGCGGAACTCTGCTGGATTATTCGACGTCGGGCGTTGCCGACCCAACGGCCAACTACAATCCTTATGTTTATACCGAAGGCCGGGACGAGGGAGAGACAGTCAGTGGAACACTGATATCCACGCGTTTCTTTGGCGACAGCCGCGAAGCTACGCGTCGTCGGCGTGCCTCGGACGGTTCGGAGTTTCTCGTCCCTGATCCGGCCAATCCCGGCGCGTTCATCGTCGACCCGAACGTGCAGAGTTTCGACGCGTTGGCCCCTTACGATGTCGTCAATACACCGACAATCTCCTTTGACGATGTCTGGTCCACCCCTGCGACGGTCGGCTTGTCCGGTGAATACATCCTCAACAACCGGGCAACCGTGTTTGGACGTGTCGGCTATGCAATGGCCGAAGGCCGCAACGGTGCCGCCGCAAGCATAAGCGGTACAGTTTACCAAGAAGTCTCGGCGCAGGAATATGATGAGCTTGGCGACCCGATCGGCGCCCCCGTCGTGACCCAATCCTTTTTGCCGGATCAGACGACGTTTGCCACCTTCGGCTATGACTTTTCCGACATGCGCCGTCTTGACCTAGAGGCAGGCGGCCGCCTTTACATCGATCCGATTGCGGGCCGTGCTTCCGGGCGCACCGTCACCCCATTTGTGAGTGCGTCCGCTGGCGCCTCGCACTACAACGCAGTCACCTTCAAGACGAACCAGACGCAACTGTCATACGGGTCGGCGTTTGAAGGAGAGCCGGAGCTCTACCGCGTGACACGGAACCCGGCTTTGGGTGACGACCCGACGACGCAGCTCTACGATTCCCAATGGGTCCCCACGGGCCGCTTGGCCGTCGGCGCGGAATGGCAGGTCACGCCTCGCACCGCGCTGGCTTTCGAGACGGGCGTCAAGGTCGACGGCAAGCGCGAATATTCAAACGGCAACAAGGGCTCCAGCAATGTGAGCGTTCCGGTCACTCTGCGCGGCAGCTTCAACTTCTAGGACGCTTGTATTCCAGGGTCGTGTGGTCCGGCCCCAGTAAACTTTGGCAGCAGGGAAAAACCCAACGTTGTTAAGGGTTTGATCACATTTTGAAAACGGTTTCTTAAGCCCACCATGGTTAAAGCGAACCATATTAGGACAGAACGGCACGCCGATAACGGTGGACGTTCCTAACGCAAGAGGGAGGCCGACCATGCGGCTCGCAATGTTTGCAATTTCGGCGTCAGCGCTGGCAATTTCTGGGTGCTCGATGGGCGCCGGTTCCGGCGGCTACGGTAGCGCGAACTGCGTACCAGGCGCAGTCGGCGGCTACGGCCACGGCTATCAGCAGGCCGGATACGGTACGGCGGGCGGTGCAGGTTGCGTCGGCGGAGCTTACGGTGTCCAAGGTGCCGGCTATGGCGGCGCGGGCTACGGTGCTCAAGGTTATGGCGCACAAGGTTACGGCGCTGGCTACGGCGCACAAGGCTACGGCCAAGGCGCGGGCTTTGGTGCCGGCGGCTTCGGCGGTGCAGGTTACGGTGCAGGCGCAGGTGGCTTTGGTGCACAAGGTTATGGCGCGGGCGCATACGGTGCAGGCGGATATGGCCAAGGCGTCGGGGCAGGTCTCGCCGCGAACGGCGTCGGCCAATTCGCAGGTGCTGGCTACGGCGGTACAGGCTTTAGCGGTTCCGGTGCAGGCGTCTACGGCGCGAACGGCTTCCAGGCCACGACACTCGGCGCTGGCGCAGGCTTCGGCTCCGCCTTTGGCACCAATGTCGTCGGTACGCAATTTGCCAACGGTCAATTCGTGAACGGCCAAGGCGTCCAGACAGTCGTCGGCGCTCCGGTCTATGTCCCGCAACCCTACGCGGCCCCTTACGGCGTTCCGCAACTGCGCGGCGGCTTTGCCGGCGCGGCGTTGCCATTCGGTTTCGAAGTCGACGGTGGCACGGCGTTTGACGTCGATGGCGATATCTTCGGCGCAAAATCACGCGGTCCGTCCGATGTCGGCGACAGCGGCGCAGCCGGCGGCGAAGCCGGTGAGTTTGATGCGGTCTCCTATAATGATGCCTTTGGCAACGCCAAGACGATTGGTGGAACGCTCGGCTATGACGTGTCCCGCAACACGACCGTGCTCGGCACAGTCCGCTACGGCGAGGCCTCCGGTCAGACCGTGGACCGCGGCTCCTTCCAGCCTGGTTCATACAATGGCGACAGCTTCGTCCCATCCGTCGGCAGCGCAGAGCGTGACATCACTGGTACCTTCTCCGATCTGAAGACAACCACGCTGGAAGGCGGCGTTCGTCAATATGTCGGCTACAACCCATCGCTTCGCCCCTATGTCGGCGCAACGGCTGGCTTCACCCACAACAATGACGTGACCCTGACGCAGAATTACGCCGACACTGGCGAAGTGTTCAGCGAGCAGCAGTTCATCCAAAGCGGCTGGAACCCGACCGCAGCGGCTGTGGTCGGCGCCGAAATGGCCGTTGGTCAGCGTGCCGCCATCGGCATCGAATCCGGCATCCGCTGGCAGGATAGCTTCGATACGCAGGCTGACTCCGACGACCGGATCAGCATCCCGCTGAAACTGCGCGGTCGCCTCGCATTCTAGTCAGCTGACGCGTCAGTCGGGCCTCTCGCGCCCGATCACATCGAAAAATACCGCACCCCGGTCTGCCCCCAGCAGGCCGGGGTGTTTGCATTGTGTTAGCTATAATCCCCAAAATCCGCCGCAAATCAGGCCAGATACGAATTGCTAACCCTTTTTCCAGTGATTCGGTTTGGCACACCCATTGCAAGACGTCCCACATACAACCCCCGCCTCCCGGCCCAGCGACGATCGCTGTTCCGAAGCGGGACGAATGTGATGAGGACGAACTCATGCGTAAGCTTTTTCTGGGTGCGACTGCCCTGACCGCCACGGCCGCTCTGTCGGGCTGCTCTTTTCTCGGCATAGGTGGGCACGACGACTACCGCAGCTATGACCGCACCAGCAGCTATTACGGCGCCCAGCCCGTCCAGGCCGCGCCAAAGCCGTGCAACTCGCAGCAATGCCTCGCACGCTGGAACTTCGAAGGCGGCATCGGTCCGGCCTTCATCGTCGGCGGTGATGTCGTCTCGGGCGACGGCACGAATGACGGCTCCGGCGGCGTCGTGCGCAATATCTCTTGGGACACGGCCTATGATGAAGGCATTCGCGGCGAGCTCGGCGGCTCCTATGCACTGAACCCCAACACCAAGGTCACGGCCATGGGCTTTTACGAAAAAGCCGAAAGCGCCGGCGTGCTAGACTGGGGTACGATCAATGACGACGCCCTCTCCGGCAGCCTGTCGGACTATGAGTCCTATGGTGCCGAGTTGGGCTTGCGCAAATATTTCGCACCGAGCCGCGCGCCGATCGTCAAGACGGTTCGCCCCTATGTCGAAGGCCGCCTCGGCGCTTCCTATGTCGAGGATATCAACATCGAGAACGCGACGCTGGCTGGCGACGCCTTCAACGCCGGAACGGTCCCGTTCTACGACAATAGCTGGGTCGGTTCGGCCGCAGGTCTCGTCGGTATCGAGACGCCGCTGACGCGCTACAGCACCATCGCTCTGGAAACGGGCGTGCGCTACCAAGGCGCGCTGGACAGCAACAACTCGGTGCTGGCCGCGGGTACGCCGATCGCGGGCGTCAACAATGGCGACGGCCGGGTGACGGTCCCGCTCATGCTGCGCGGCCGCTACCGCTTCTAGCCATACAAAGTACCTCCCGGTCCGCACCGATATGGGCCGACCGGGAGGCGCCAATATAGCCCCTGAAAGGGCCGGCCCCAAGAGCGCGAGCTGCGCGCGTCGGGTCGGACTTTTCAGGGGTTTTTGTTTGGGCTAGCGGGCCTGCTGCTCCGCGATCCACGCATCGATACGCTGTTCCAGAACCGACAGCGGCAGGCCGCCCCGAATCAGAACGGCGTCGTGGAAATCACGAATATCGAAACGATCGCCCAGCGCCTCTTCGGCCCGCGCGCGCAGTTCGAGAATCTTCAGCTCGCCGATCTTGTAAGCCAGCGCCTGGCCTGGCCACGAGATATAGCGCTCGACCTCAGATTTGATATTGCCCTCCGATAGGGCGGAATTCTCCAGGAAACAGGCCTCGGCGCGCTCCTGCGTCCAGCCTTTCCAATGCATGCCCGTGTCGACGACCAGTCGGCAGGCACGCCACATCTCATAGGACAGCTGGCCAAAGCGCTCATAGGGCGTGGTGTAGAGCCCCATCTCGCCCGCGAGCTTTTCCGAATAAAGCCCCCAGCCTTCCCCGAACGCCGTCGGGTAGAGCGAGCGGCGGAACTCCGGTAGATCGGTCAGCTCCTGGCCCAATGCGATCTGGTGGTGATGGCCCGGCACGCCTTCATGGGCGGTCAGCGCGGGCAGATTATAGAGCGGGCGAGACGGTAGGTTATAGGTGTTGACCACATAATAGCCCGCGCGTCCGGCCTCTGGCGATCCGCCCCAGTAGCGGCCCGTCGTGTAGCTCGGCGCAATCTCGTCCGGGACCTTCTTCACCCCGTAGGGCAAGCGCGGCATGGTGCGAAAGAAGGCCGGCATCTGCCCGTCGATATCCTTGGCCAGACGGGCGGCACGTTCCAGCAGCTCATCCTCGGTTTTGGCGTAGAATTGCGGGTCGGTCCGCAGGAAACGCAGGAATTCCGCAAAGCTGCCCGGAAAGCCCGCCTCGCGAATGACGTCGTCCATCTCGGAACGGATGCGCGCGACCTCGCTCAGACCCAGCTCGTGGACCTCGTCCGGCGTGAGATCGAGCGTGGTAAAATGCTTGACCAGCGCAGTGTAATATTGGCGCCCCTCATCGGTTGTGCCGATACCGACGCTGTCGCGCGCGGCCGGTGCGTAGTCATTTTCGAAGAATTCCAGCAGGTCCCGATAGGCGGGCAGGACCGACGTCACTATCGCCGCTTCGCCCATGGCGCGCAGTCGTGACTGTTCCGAGCGCGAGATCTTCTCCGGCATGTCGAGAAACGGCGCGTAGAGCGGATGGTCCAGCGGCGCGCTCTTGGACAGGGTCCGCACGCTGTCGATCACACCGGGTAGGATAGCGGCCGAGGCGGTGAAGCCCGTCTCTACGCCGCGCTGCATATTGGCACGCTGACCGGCGAAATAGCGCGGCAGCTGCGTCAATCGCGCGGCATAGGCGGCATAGTCGTCGGCCGTGGAAAACGTCGTCTGACGCGACACATAGGACATCAGCGTGTGAAAGCCGGAGTCATTCGTAAAGGGCAGGCGGTCCTGATCGAACGGCAGCAGGCGCGCGCGCTGTTCCAGCACAAAGCCGAGCAGATCGTAGTTCAGTCGCTCGGATTCGGACAGCTGTGCAAAGCCGGGACGGCCGGCCAGCGATGCGTGGCGGCGCGACATGGCCGCGATAAAGGCGCTCGCGCCCTCGCGTGTTTCGGGTCCGACGTCGGGCAGGCGGCGCAGCGCGTCACGGTCCCCGCGCTCTCCGGCACCGATGGGATCGCCCGCCAGCTCGAGCCGCTCGAAATCGGCGATCAGTCGATCCAGCGAGTCGATCATCTCGCAAGCCGGCGCATCGTCGACAATGGCCACGCGACCTTCGGGACAGCTCAGGGCCATGCGGTCCATGGCCTCCTGGCTCACGGCCACGTCCTGCGCATGGACCGGTGCGGCGAGGACGAGAGCGGTGGAGGCCAGACCGGCCAGTCGTGTCAAATATTGCATGGATGGGCTTTTGCGCGTCTATTCAGCCAAGAGCAAGCGAGCTGACCACGCTGGCCCAGCCAGGGCCCAGCCAGGGCTCAGGCAGGGCTCAGACAGGGGCTCGGACTGCGGCTCACCCGTTCGCACTATTGCCCGCGGCCTTTTCCATCGCCTCCGCCAGCGCGACGTCGCGTGCAGTGACACCGCCCGCGTCATGGGTCGTTAGCGTCACGTCCACGCGGTTATAGACGTTGAACCACTCCGGATGGTGATCCATCTTCTCGGCGATGATGGCAATACGGCTCATCCATCCGAAGGCTTCGGCGAAATCCTCGAAGCGGTAAACTTTGGTGATAAAGTCCGGTCCGCCGGTCCAGCCGGACAGCTCTTGCGCAACCTCTTTCGGGTCCAAAACGATCAATTCCTGCGACATGGTCGCCTCCGCCCAAGCTCATCGTCCGAAGAACCATCGCACGATTTTCGCAGGAGTTGCCACAAAGCGGCCATATTTACCACGGCTTAACCATAGGGACGGCTGTGGGAGTCAGACAATTGAATATCGGAACAGCGCATTTTCGCCTTTGCGGTGCACGCTTGTCGCGTCACAGGCGTGGCCATGCCGACCTCGCTCTCGCATCTGTTCAAGCTGGCCGCGCTGCTCTGCGCGCTGGTCATCGCAATCGCGTCCCTGCAGCCGACCGGGGGCATGCAATCCATTCCGCACGCCGACAAGCTGCTGCATCTGATTGCCTATGGCGGGCTGGCGGGGCTGATCGGGCTGGGCTGGTGGCGCATGCCGCTGTTGCGCGTGGTTCTGATCGCCGTGCTGTTCGGCGTGGGGGTAGAGATCGCGCAAGGATTGTTCACCGCCGGGCGCACACCGTCGGTCGCCGACGGGATCGCCAATACGCTGGGCGCTTTGCTCGCCGCGGCGGTGCTGTCATTCATCCGGAGGCGCGTGGCCCCAAACTAGCACGGTTCTTGCAGTGCACTCCGGTAATGTCTTTTTCACGTCCCTTCAACGGAGCTTTCCGATGACCAAACGCGCACTTCTGATGGCTGGGGCCAGCCTCGCCTTTGCCGCGCCCGCCATGGCGGGTGGCCCG
>CALDUL010000027.1 GCA_937923575.1 uncultured Algimonas sp. | reverse complement strand
CTGAGTGCAGTGCTGCCCTGCCCTGACAGCCACGCCGTATTTATCGAGAATCTGCGCCACGTCATGAGCGTGAGCACCTTCGAGATTGAACGCGAGCACCGGGCCTTTATCGTCCGTCTCGCCAAATACCCGCACGCTGTTCAGCCCGGCCAGTCCGTCACGAGCAGCGTGGTAGCAGGCCATCTCGTGCTGGTGCACGGCGTCGTTGTCGAATTGGGAATACCAATCGATCGCCGCGCCGAGCCCGATGGCGGGGATGATCGGCGGCGTGCCGGCCTCAAACTTGGCGGGCGCGTCGGCATAGGTCACGCGGTCGGTATAGACGTCCGCGATCATTTCCCCGCCGCCGTTGAAAGGCTGCATGCGCTCCAGGACGTCGGACGTGCCATAGAGCACGCCGATGGCGTTCGGGCCGTAGAGCTTGTGGCCCGTCATGCAGAACAGATCGACGCCCAGCGCCTGCACATCGACGTCCAGATGCACCGCCGCCTGTGTGCCGTCCGCGATCATGACTGCCCCCGCCGCCTTGGCCCAGCGCGCGATCTCGGCGATCGGGTTCACCGTGCCGAGCACATTGGACATATGGACCACGGAGACAATCTTTGTGCGCTCGCCGATCATCTCGCGAAAAGCCGCTAGATCGAGCGAGCCGTCCTCCAGCACGGGCACGAAACGCAGCACCGCGCCGTGCCGCTCTCGCAGGAAATGCCACGGCACGATGTTGGAGTGGTGCTCCATCTCCGTCAGCACGATCTCGTCGCCCGGCTCGATGGTATGGGCGAGACCGTAGGCGCAGAGGTTCAGCGCTTCCGTCGCGCCGCGCGTCCAGACGATGTTTTCCGGCGAAGGCGCATTCAGAAAGTTTGCGACCTTCCCCCGCGCGGCTTCGAAGGCTTCCGTCGTCTCATTCGCCAACGTGTGCAGCCCGCGGTGGACGTTTGCGTATGCTGAGCGTGCCTGCCCCGCCATGGCGTCAATCACGGCGTCCGGCTTCTGTGCTGACGCGGCGTTGTCGAGATAGGCGAGCGGATGGCCGTTTACCTCGCGGGAGAGTATGGGGAATTGGGCGCGGATGGATTGGAGGTCGAGGGTCATTGACTAGCCGGCAGTCCGCACGAGGATTTCAGCAGCGGCACGGCTACTCATGAACACGATGGTCAATCCTAAGAGCAGTAACGGAGCCGCTACCAAGCTGTAGATGAAAAGACCCAAGCGGCCGCGTTCAATCAGTTGAAACTTGGGGGCAGTGATCGCGACGAGTGCGACCAGTACAGCGGTTCCGAGCCATGTCGTGACCATAAGAAGTGGAACGTAGAAAGCTTCCGGCATCACGCCCGCGCCTCCAGCCAGCCGCGCACTTGCTCCGCCATTGCCTCATCATCGCCCAGCCGCGCGACTACGAAAGCTTCCAGCAGCATCGCCCTCGCCTGCCCTAGCGGAATACCGCGCTGGCGCATGTAGAACAGTGCGCTCTCGTCGAGCTGGCCGACCGTATTGCCGTGGGCGCACTCCACATCGTCGGCGTAGATTTCCAGCTCCGGCTTGGCGTTCACCTTAGCGCGGTCGGACAGCATCAGCGCGTCGTGGCGCATTTCGGCGTCTGTTTCCTGCGCGGGGCGGCGGACGTGGAACTTGCCTTGGAAAACACCGCGCGAAGCGTCCGTCACGACGCCAGCGACCGCGTCGCGCACGGTCGAGCCGGGCGCGGCGAAGTCGATATAATTGGTCATGTCGGCATGGCGTTTGCCGTCGAGCAAATAGGCGCCCGACATCTCCACTTCCACCGCGCCCATGCAGGCGATCCGTGTTTCTAGCCGGGTGAATTTGCCGCCGAAGGTCAGCTGCGTCTGGTTGAATTTCGCGTCGTTCCAAAGCGTCACATGTGCGCGAACGTGTAGGACGCCTGGGTCGATATCTTTCGCCGTCGTGACGATGCGGTCCAGCTCTGCCCCATCATGCACGACATAGGTGATCTCGACATTTGAGAACCCTCCGTCGGTCGTGCCATAGCCCTCCCTTACCTGCAGCCGCGCGCCAGCCTTGAGCTCAACCCGAATTCGGACGTTTCCTGCCGAGAACTGACTCAGCTCCAATGGGCTTTCGGGCTGCGCGCCTTCGGGAACGACATATGAAATGGCGTCGCCGCCAAATGCGCTGGAAATCTGCCCCATCGCATCGTCGCGAGGCGCGGGCTGCGGTCCATCGGAAAAATCGATGTAATTCCAAAGCCGCAATTTCATGCGGTCTTCGAGCCCTTCGATTGGAGCCTCGCCCACGACCCCACGCAAATCCGACCACTTCCACGCTTCCAGCCCCTTGTGCGGCAGACGATCACGCATATGCGTCATAGCCTTCCGTTTCGAGGCGTTTGGCGAAGTCGGCGTCGCCGCTGGCCTTGATGGCGCCGGAGCTGAGCACATGCACGGCGTCGGGCACGATGTAGTCGAGCAGGCGTTGGTAGTGGGTGATGATAAGGATACCGCGATCGGGCGAGCGCAGCGCGTTCACCCCGTCCGCCACGATGCGCAGGGCATCCACGTCGAGGCCAGAGTCGGTTTCGTCCATGACGATAAAGCGCGGTTCCAGCATCATCATCTGGAAGATCTCCATGCGCTTCTTCTCGCCGCCGGAGAAACCGACATTGAGCGGGCGGCGGAGCATCTCGGCCTTGATCTTGAGGTCCTTGGCCAGCGACTTGGCGCGCTTCATGAAGTCGGGCGCGCTGATTGGCTCCTCGCCCCGCGCCTTGCGCTGCGCGTTCATGGCCGTGCGCAGGAATGTCAGCGTCGGAACGCCGGGAATTTCCAGCGGGTACTGGAACGACAGGAACACGCCCTTTGCCGCCCGCTCCTCCGGCTCCATGTCGAGCAGGTCGTCGCCGTCCAGCGTCACCGTGCCGTCTGTGACGTCATAGCCGTCCCGGCCCGTCAGCACATAGGACAGGGTCGATTTCCCCGCCCCGTTCGGCCCCATGATCGCATGGACCTCCCCCGCAGGCACGGAGAGCGACAATCCGTTCAGGATCGTCTTCGCGCCGTCATCGACGGTGGCGGTGAGGTTTTGGATTTTAAGCATAGTTTGACCTAAAGCTTCCACGCTCGTTGCAAGCGATCAGCGATTTGATTGTAACCACGAGAGCGTAGTTCCCTCAAATAAAGAGGTCGTGGGGGAATGTTCGACATATAAGGCTCAGACGAAGGTCCCGTGTAGAGACCGCCGCCCGGACCAGAATACAATCCCCCACCGGGACCCGAATAAAGTCCACCGCCGGGGCCGGAATAGAGGCCTCCGCCGGGTCCAGAATACAGTCCGCCTCCAGGACCGGAGTATAATCCGCCTCCAACTCCTGAATACATGCCGCCGCCAACTCCGGAGTAAGCGCCGCCGCCAACACCAGTGTAAGCTCCACCGCCGACGCCAGTGTACATCCCGCCACCGACGCCTGTGTAGAGGCCTCCACCGACGCCTGTGTAACTATCTCTTGGCCAACTCATTTTATCACCCCCGAAACGCCGTCACTTCGATCTCGACCTTCATAGTCTCGTCCACCAGTTCCGCGATCACCATCGTCGCGGCGGGCAGTATCTTGCCGAAGTGCTGCTGGATCACCGGGAGCACTTTCGCGACGTGGGCGCGGTCGGAGACGGTGTATTGCACCCGGATCGTGTGGCCGAGCTCGAACCCGCCGGCCTTCAGCGCGGCCTGGATGTTGGTGAAGGCGTTGAGCGCCTGCTGGGCCGCGCCTTCGGGCATGGTCCCGGTCTTGTAGTCGTAGCCGACCGTGCCGGACACGAAGCACCAGTCGCCCTGCACCACGGCGCGGGACATGGCATAGGTCTTTTCGCCTTCGGATAGGCTGATGAATTGGCGTTTGGGTTGGGTCACTTTGGGTCTCTTCTCTGATTTTCTTGGTCGTCCCCGGCCCTCGTGGCCGGGGCCTCAGGCTTGGGTTCGGGAATGGTAGGGTTGGCGGTTTACGCTGTCAGTGGCTCTCGGCAAGCCCGAGGTCCCAGCCACAGGGGCCGGGAACGGGTGTATTTGTCACGGGCAAAGCTCCGTTGTCCAATTGCCCGCCTCCGCGCCCCGCGCGCATTGAATGCGGGTGCCGTAGGCGGCGAGCTTGCCTGCGTCGAAGACGGCGTAGCTCTCCTCGCCAGACACACTGTCGTCCTGCAGGCCGAGGCGCCGGATGAGGAAGACGGTCGCGCCGTCCACGGTCTTCTCGGTCATGGACACGCGCGATGTCGGGCCTAGCTCGGAGTTGTAATAGACCAGAAATTCGTCCTTCGCCGCAAAGCCGTCCATGCCGACTTCGACCGGGATGAACTTGGCGAGCTCGACGCTGTAGTCCGACGGGTCGATATGAGTCAGGTCGTCGGGCATGATCGCCGCGCCGCCCGCGATCATGGCGTTGCCCGTGGCGGCGTCGCGGGAAGGCGTGGCCGGTGTCGGGGTGCTCGCTGGAGTCGGATCTAGCGCCGTGTCTTCGATAACATAGCGAGTCGTCAGTCGGTCCTTCGCGAACACAAAAAGGCACACGCCGCCAATGACAGCCAGGACAAGAGCGATTGTCCCCTTGGACATCAGCCCACGCTCCCTTCCAGCGAGATCGCAACCAGCTTCTGCGCTTCGACCGCGAACTCCATCGGCAGCTTCTGCAGCACGTCGCGGCAGAAGCCGTTGACGAGCAGCGCCACGGCGTCTTCCTCGGATAGCCCTCGCTGACGGCAGTAGAAGAGCTGATCGTCGGACAGCTTGGACGTCGTCGCTTCGTGCTCGAATTGCGCGGTCGGCGTGCCCGTCTCGATATAGGGCACGGTGTGTGCGCCGCATTGATCGCCGATCAGCAAGCTGTCGCATTGTGTGAAATTCCGCGCGCCCGTCGCCTTGCGGTGAGCGCTGACGAGGCCGCGGTAAGTCGAGTTGGAATGGCCCGCGCTGATACCCTTGGAGATCACGCGGCTGGCCGTGTTCTTGCCCAGATGGATCATCTTCGTGCCGGTGTCGGCTTGCTGATGACCATTGGTGATGGCGATGGAATAGAATTCGCCTTGGCTGTTGTCGCCGCGCAGTATGCAGCTGGGGTATTTCCAAGTCACAGCAGAGCCCGTCTCGACCTGCGTCCAGCTGACTTTTGAGTTCTCACCCCGGCAATCGGCGCGTTTGGTCACGAAATTATAGACCCCGCCCTTGCCGTCCGCGTCGCCCGGCCACCAGTTCTGGACAGTCGAGTATTTTACTTCCGCGTCCTTATGCACGATGATCTCGACGATTGCCGCGTGCAGCTGGTTTTCGTCCCGCATCGGTGCGGTGCAACCCTCGAGATAGCTCACATAGCTCCCCTCATCCGCGATGATCAGCGTGCGCTCAAACTGGCCCGTACCCTGAGCATTCATGCGGAAATAGGTCGATAGCTCCATCGGGCAGCGCACGCCCGGCGGAATGTAGACGAAGGACCCGTCGGAAAAGACAGCGTTGTTGAGCGTGGCGTAGTAATTGTCCGTGACCGGCACGACCGAGCCCATATATTTGCGAACCAGCTCCGGGTGCTCCTTCACGGCCTCAGAGAAACTGCAGAAAATCACGCCGTGTTTAGCCAGCTCGTCCTTGAAGGTCGTGACGACGGAGACACTGTCGAAGACGGCATCCACAGCCACCTTCGGCGCGCCCTTCACGCCCGCGAGCACTTCCTGCTCTTTCAGCGAAATGCCGAGCTTGTTGTAAACTTCGAGGATTTCTGGGTCGACCTCGTCGAGGCTCTCCAGCTCTTTCTTCTTCACTGGAGAGGCGTAGTAATACATGTCCTGAAAGTCGATCTCTGGGTAGTTGATCATCGCCCATGTCGGCTCGTCCAGCGTCAGCCAGCGGCGATAGGCCTCCAGCCGCCATTCCAGCAGCCATTCCGGCTCGTCCTTCTTGGCGGAGATGAAGCGGACGATGTCCTCGTTCAGACCCTTGGGCGCGAACTCCTGCTCGATGTCTGAGTCGAAGCCGTATTTGTATTTATCGGCCTCGAGAGCGCGCACGCCCTCGACCGTTTCGGCCTCGATGCCGTCTTTGACGCGCACGTCTGATGTGTTCGGAGTATCCATGTTCTTCCTACGCAGTACGCGCCCGTGCGCGCTGCTTTGCGAATGCATCTATTGTAGCGTCGGCGTCCGCCGTCGTATTGCCGGGGCCGAAGCTGA
The DNA here is from genome assembly GCA_937923575.1 of uncultured Algimonas sp. Lineage (GTDB taxonomy): Bacteria > Pseudomonadota > Alphaproteobacteria > Caulobacterales > Maricaulaceae > Litorimonas. The sequence goes on along the minus strand of CALDUL010000027.1, from coordinate 34,796 downwards.
TGCGGATGGCACCGCCGGGGGCAGCGTCGGCAAGGCCCATGGCGCGGAGCGCGCGGCTCTCGCCGACCACGCCGGATGCGCAGGCGGTGCCTTTGGACACGCTGATACCAGCCAGGTCGAGCGCCATCATGGCGGTCATATTGTTCATGCCAGGCAGCGCGATGAAGCTCGTATTCGGTAGGCGCGGCTCGCCTTGGCCGAATATGATCACCTCGGGGCATTTCTCTCGCAGCCCACACTCGAAGTGATCACGCAGTGGGCCAAGATCGGCAAACCGCTCTGCCGCATCCGCACAGGCCGCGCCGAAGCCCGCGATACCCGGTACATTCGACGTGCCCGCGCGACGACGCTGCTCCTGCCCACCGCCGTGAATGAGCGGCGTGAACGGCGCATCGGGCGACACATAGAGCGCCCCGACGCCCTGCGGCCCGCCAATCTTGTGCGCGCTCACGGCGACATAATCGGCAGGGTAAAGCATGTCGCCCTTGCCCAGCACCTGCACAGCGTCGACCAAAACTAGACCGCCCGCATCATGCATCATGTCGATTGCGCGGTCGGTGTTCTGGATCACGCCCGTCTCTGAATTGGCGGCCACGATAGAGAGGAACGGACGGCCGTCGGCATCGTCCCAATTCGCGAGTATCTCGGCCAGGGCGTCGAGATCGGTCTGTCCGCCGCGTGTCGCAGGGAGGCGTGTGACTTTGGGAGCGTAACCATCCGCTGCGTTGAGCGAGGCCGGGTGATCCATGGACGATACCAGGATGTGCTTGCAGCCACCCAGCACGGCAGAGCGCACAGCGGTATTGATCGCTTCGGTCCCAGAGCCGGTGAAAACGACATCATTCGCGCACTGGCCCATCGCCATGCCCACGGCGTCGCGCGCCTTTGCGATCAGTGCCCCTGCGGCGCGGCCATGACCATGCTGCGCCGACGCGTTACCGATCGTGCGCATGGCGTCTGCCACTGCTTCGATGACTGTGTCTGGAGCCGGACTGGTCGCGTTATGGTCGAGATAAATGCGGGTCACGGCGACACCTCGCCGTCCACGACCATCTGCACCGTCACGCCCGAGAGAAACGCGCCGATGTGGTCTTCCAATGCGCCCCAGAGGCCGTGTGTCAGGCATTTGGCGGAGCGGCCCGTGCAGGCCTTCAGAACCTCTGGTTTACAACCGGTTGCGCGGACCTCTTCCTCCACAGCCGCTATGATGTCGGAAACGGACAGCGTGTCGGCGGAGCGGGTCAGCGCATAGCCGCCAGACGGGCCGCGTTTGCTGTCGACCACACCCGCACGGCGCAAATCACCGAAGACTTGCTCCAGAAAGCTCTGCGACAGGCCCTGTCGTTCGGCGATCTCAATGAGGCGCACGCGCGCGCCTTCGCCCTGCGCGGCCAGGTCGGCCACGGCGGTTACGGCAGTCCTTCCTTTTGCGCTCAGCTTCACAAAGACGTCTCACTGCACAATTTTTTGCAATTCCCGTTCCCTGTCTGTTAGGGCGGTCGGAATCGCGGGTGGAGCGGGCACGTAAGGTTCCCGACCCATCTAGTCAAGAATAACAGGGCACGCTTCCACAGCGACAAAACCGCCCCAAACAGTCTGGCTGCACCCCTTATGCCTGAAGTCATTTTCGCCGGCCCCGAAGGCCGTCTCGAAGGCCGTTATCATCCGTCGGATGATCCCGCTGCGCCTTGTGCTCTGATCCTGTCGCCCCATCCCAAGGCGGGCGGTCATATGGATCACCGCATTCCGGTCGCTATGTACGAACAGTATAAGGCGCGCGGCTTTGCGGTCCTGCGCTTCAACTACCGCGGCATCGGCCGCTCGATGGGGACTTATGACAATGGTGCGGGGGAGCTGCAGGACGCGGCCTATGCGCTGGATTGGATGCAGAGCTTCAACCAGAACGCCCCGTTCTCCTGGGTGTCGGGCTACAATTTCGGTGCCTGGATCGGTATGCAGCTGCTGATGCGCCGGCCCGAGATCGCTGGCTTCATTTCGATGAGCCTACCGACCAATACCTACGACTTCAGCTTTCTCGCGCCCTGCCCGGCGTCGGGTCTGATCGTCTATGGCGACGAAGACCCGATCGTGCCGCATGAAGACGTGGTTCGCGTGGCGGAGAAGATTCGCGTGCAGAAAGGCCACGTCGTCTCGACCCACCTGATCGAAGGTGCGGATCACTTCTACACGGACAAGATGGACGAGGCGATGGACGTCATCGACGAATATCTCGATGACCACCTGGATGACCGCTACGTCCCACTGCGCGTCCCACGCCTGCTGGACTTTAGCGACGACTAAGTCGGATAGGCGATGCGCCCGCCGACGGTGGGAGCAGGCACCCCGGTTGTCGTGGGGTAGCTGTTAGGGAGGCCAAGTAGCACCCTGACAGAGAGAAAAGCGAATGCCTGCGCTTCGATAGCGTCGCTGTCCCATCCGAAACTCTCGGCCGGGACGACGGGGCAACCGAACTCCAAGCGCAGCATTTCCATGACCGTGCGGTTGTGGCGTCCACCGCCGCAGACAATTAGCCTATCTGGTATCGCGACCATGCGGTCCATCGTGCGTCGAACAGACATCGCCGTAAAGGCACACAGGGTCGCCGCGCCGTCCGCTTTGGTCATGCCTTGCAGATCGCCCTGCACGTCAAAATCATAGCGATCCGCTGACTTCGGCCAAGGCCGCTGGAAGAAAGGCGCGCCGAGCCAGCGTTCAACTCGCGCCAGATCCGGGTAGCCCGCCGCGCTTATCGTCCCGCCGTAGTCGACGCTGCCAAGCCAACTGTCGAGCGGGCCATTCGCCGGACCTGTATCCGTTGCGCCGATGCGATTGGCAGAGACCAACGTCACGTTTCCAACCCCGCCCAAATTGAGCACAGCCGTCACGCCCGGGAGATCGGCAGCTCGCACCAGCGCGCGATGATAGACCGGGGCAAGCGGTGCGCCCTGCCCGCCAGCCGCGACGTCGGCGCTCCGGAAGTCGTAGACGCAGGTCGCGCCGAGCTGATCTGCCAGGCGTTTTCCGTTTCCGAGCTGCAAGGTCTTTGCTCGGTCAGGCCGATGCAGCACCGTCTGACCATGATAGCCGATCACATCGACGGCTCCAAAACTGCCCGCCGCCGCAACATGCGCCCGATCCAAGGCGCCCTCGGCTCTGGTAAGGATCTTCGGCGGAGGCCCGTTAAAGTTCCACGACAGCGCCGCTTCGGTCGCCTCCTGCAACAGCGCGCGGTCTTCTGCAGCATAAGGAACGGTAATTGCGCGACCGAAGCTGTGAAGCGTCTCGCCATCCGTTTCAAGCAGCGCCACATCGACGCCGTCCAGCGACGTTCCGCTCATCAATCCCAAGGCTCGGTAGATACGGCTCATACTCGCTCTAGACACTATCGCTTCGCCGTTTCAAAGCCCCGCGCATGACAGACTACAAATCAGAGCTGATGCAGACGCTGGTGGAGCGCGGGTTTCTCTATCAATGCACGAGCGAGGACGGGCTGGATGCAGCAGCTGCGGATGGCGGTGTGACGGGCTATATCGGCTTTGATTGCACCGCCCCGAGCCTGCATGTCGGCAGCCTCGTGCAGATCATGATGCTGCGGATCATGCAGCGCGCGGGCTGTACCCCGATCGTGTTGCTCGGTGGTGGCACGACGAAAATCGGTGATCCGTCGGACAAGGACAAGTCGCGCCCGATCCTCACGCCCGAACAGATCCAGACCAACAAGGACGGTATTCGCCAGGTCTTCGCCAAGTTTCTGGACTTCGAAGGCCCGAATGCGGCGATCATGGTCGATAATGACGATTGGCTCGGCACTCTCGGCTATCTCGAGTTCCTGCGCGATGTAGGTAAGGAGTTCACGGTCAACCGCATGATTTCAATGGAGTCCGTGCGGCGTCGGTTGGAGAACGAACAGCCGATGACCTTCCTGGAGTTCAACTATCCGCTGCTGCAGTCCTACGACTTCGTGGAGCTCTACCGACGTCACAAATGCCGCCTTCAACTCGGCGGGTCGGACCAGTGGGGCAATATCACGACAGGCGTGGACCTGACGCGCCGCATGGAAGGCGCGGAAGTCTTTGGCTTCACCACGCCGTTGATTACAACAGCGTCGGGTGGCAAGATGGGCAAGACGGCGGACGGGGCGGTGTGGCTCAATGCCGACCCGGTTCATGGTGAAAACTTCGTCCGAAGCCCTTACGAATATTGGCAATTCTGGCGCAACACGGATGACGCCGACGTCGGCAAGTTCATGCGCCTTTTCACCGACCTGCCACTGGCTGACATCGCCCGGCATGAGGCGGCCGAAGGCGCCGCGATCAATCACGCGAAAGAGGCGCTCGCCGATGCGGCGACAACCCTGCTCCACGGCGCAGATGCGGCGGCCAGAGCCAAGGCGACAGCTCGGGAGACTTTTGCCGGCGGCGCCAGCGACGGTTTACCGACCGCGGAAATCCCGCGCAGTGAGTTGATCGGCATGGGAATCCTCGCTGCAGCCGTCGCCTCGGGGCTGGCCGCGTCCAATGGCGAGGCGCGCCGCCACGTGAAAGCGGGTGCGCTGAAGCTCAACGGCGAAGCAGTCAAGGCGCATGACTATGCGCTGCAAGAGAGCGACTTAAGCGACGGAATTGCCAAGATTTCCGTCGGCAAGAAGCGCCACGCCTTGCTCAAGGCCAGCTAGTCCTCCGCGCCCGGTCGAACCGCGGCGATATCTTCGGCAACACTGTCCGGAATATCGTCTCGTTTCTTGCGAAAAATTCCGCGCAGAAAACCGGGGGTGAGCGCGCTGAGCGGGTTCACGCTGATCTGCGCAGCTTCATAGGGCCCGTCTACGGAATAAGTGAGCGCGAATATACCCTCGCCCTCCCGCCCGACGAAAACATCGCCGATGATCGGGATGTCGCCGAGCAGCGAATTCGCCGTATAGGCAGGCACGAGCGTTCCGCTGAAGTCGATCTGGCGGTCATCAAGCGCAATATCGCCCTCGCCCGTCATGCCCAAAGCAGGCCCGTAGAGCCGAGCGTCGCGCACGGCGAGTGAACCTTCACGCAGCGCAAAATCCATTTCCATCGCGTCGAATGACAGCCCGCTACCCGACAAAGTGTCAAATAGGCCGGATAAGGACGCGAGCGACAGGATTTGGGCAAGAAACGGCGCGTCGACGACTTCAAAGGCATCAATCCGGCCCGTGCCGATCATGGCACCTGGTTCTCCGGGTAGTGGCAACTCAGCAGACACGCTCAAACGCCCGCCTCGGGTAGAGTTCAGCCCAGTCACGGCACGTGCGAGTTCCGACATGTCAGGCACATCGGCGGCAACCACCCGGCTCTGGCCGCCCTCGCCAGGGTCTAATGAGGCCAAGAACGGGCCACTCGGCCGCGCGCCGGAGAGCTGGAAACTCCGAACCGCTTCGCCGTCATTGTCGTAATCGATGATCGTGTCAGACAGCGAATAGCCTTCGCTCAACACCAATTCGTCCACCCTACCGCTCAATTGCAGTGGGATGGACGGCGCGCTGCCCGTGCGGTCTAAGGCACTACGCACATAGGGCGACACGTCCAGCCAGCGTCCGTCGATGTCGAGCGTCAGCGCTTTGCCGTCCGAGCTTCGACCAAGCACCGCGCCGGTATCGACGAGTCCGTCGATTTTTAGCACGTCGAGCACGGCGCCGCGCAGAGCATAATCGCCCCGAAAGGCGGCAGAGCCCGACAGGACCAACCCCGGCGCAGACACATCCAGTTTCGGCAGGTTGAATCCGTCCTGGTCACGAATGAGCTCTGCATTCAGAATGGCGCGCTCCCCGGCGACCTTGCTCCAGGCCTCTCCCAACGTCATGTCGGCGGCCGTCATATCGACCATGACCGTCGCACTCTCGATGTTGACTCCTGAGCCTATGGCATCAGCGCGTACCGCGAGACTGCCGCCAAACACTTGCCTCAGGCCGAGCCCGAGACCGTCCATGACCTTCTGGTCCATCGTTCCCGACACGGAATAGCGCGTCGGCTCTCCGTCTCGACCGTAGCGTTCCGCCCAGTCAATCTGAGCGCGCCACGGCCCAAGATTGGCGGGGCCTGACAGGAACAGGCCGTCCTTGCCACCGCGAAAGTTTACGTCAGCACCTGTCAGACCGAAATCGCCGACGCGAAACGGCGCAGAGGCGTCCGTGAACGTTCCCTTGACCGAGTACTCGATCAGCTCTCGGTCGAAAAACTCTAGCAGCGGCCGTTTGACAGACAGACTGATGTTGCCCGTGCCGCCGAAGCCCTCCGCCTCGATCCCGTAGGTGTCGAGATAACGAAACGGCTCGTTATTGACGAGTGAGAGGAGCTCGGATGTCTCCGCCATGCCCGTTGCATTGATTAAAATGTGACCGCCGCGCGGCATCAGCTGCGGAATGCTAACGTCGCCGCCTTGCAGCACGACATTGTCGATCCGGCCGGTGGATAGCGTCAGATCCAGCGCATTGCCAACTACGCGTCCGCTCGCGACAGCGTCGGTCAGCAGAGGCATGGTCTCGATGTAGCGTACCTCTCCCCCGCTGACATCGAAAGCGAGTTGGAGGCGCTCAGACGTCAATTTCGGATCGATGAAAAAGGCTTCGTCCAGATCGACGTCAAAGGCCAGGCGGTTAATCTGCCCGCCCACGATGGAGCGCTCTATCCAGCGCCGTGCCCCATCCGCAAACTTCACGGGCCATAGGGCGAGCAAGGCATCGGCACCAAAGGCGCCTTGCGACGCGCCCTTCACGGAGAGCGTTTCCAGTCCGTCCTCACGCGTCGTGACGACCGCTTCGGCATTGAGCGTGTAGCCGTCGAACCCCAGTGATACGGCATCGAGCCGCAGGGTTTCGCTGTCGATATCCAAACGACCCTTCACCGATGACGGACCGAGCACGAGCGGAGCAGCGAATGTCGGCGTAAGGTCGAGCGAGCCGTTTCGCAGTTTGACGTCGAACTGCGGCGACGTGCCGACATCGCCGTCGTATAGCCGCCCGATTTCCCGCATGACGCCTGACCCTGTCAGCGAGACCAAGGCGCTGTCGATATCAACATTGCCGATCCGCATGACTTCAGCATCCGGGTCGAAGGTCGCGGTGAGCGCGGCTGAGCGCAGGGCGCGGTTGTCGCCCGCCAGGTCAATCGTCCCAGTGCCAAGTGTGACGTCGATCTCCGCAGCACGAAGCCCATTCTCGCGCGAGTAGATCCCGCTGCCTGCCACGCCGATCGGTGTCGCAATCCCGCGCAACGGGGCTGCGCGTCCACGCTCCGGGCCCAGTAGATCGAGCCGGACATTGGCGAAGGACCCATCCAGGGAAAGCGTCTGCAGTGCATCGGGCGAGCGCAGCCGCAGTGTCGCATCCGCAGTTTCGCCGTCTTGCGTTACCGATCCGGACAGATCGATTGACACAGCGTCACCATCGAGGCTGCCTCTCAGCGATTCTAGGTCAACGGTCAGAGATAGCCCATTGGTTTCATTGACGACATAGGCCGTGCTCTCTCGGATGGAGAGGGAACGAAACGCGTTCAGAATTTCGGGGCGCTGCCCGGCTGGACCTCGTTCCAGCGGCGTGCGTCCGGAATAAATCGGCCCAAAGCGTCCCACCGTGTCTGGCGTGCCCAGCCCCACAGTCAGCGATCCGTCCGCGCGCTCGATCCACGTCACCTCTCCGCCGACGAGTTCCAAATCTCGTAGCTCCGGGCGCGCGCCGCTCCCCAAAGCCCTCAGATCGCTGACACTCACCCCCGCTTTAAACAGCGGCAATGTCTGCACCGTCCGTCCGTCCCGATCGAACACCTCCACATCACGCGCTGTGAAAACGACGCCGTCGCGGGACGGATACCATTGCAAGTCCAAGGCGCCGATATCAGTGGTCGCTCCATCGAACCCCTGCGCAATCAATCGAGAGAGATTGCCGCGAACGGGTGACAGATCCGTTTGCTGTTGGCTGGCGACAATGTTGACGACCCAGAGTGCAGCAATAACGAGCGCGCAAATCGCTGCGAAGAGGTCGCCGAACACTGCCAGCAATCCTGCGCCGGCACGACGCGCGTAGACAACCCAGGGATTCGCCACCAATTCCTTCGGGTTGCTGGCGACGCTCTTGTCGATGTGGGACGTCTCGGCCATAGCCCGCGCTACCCACTCCAACCACCAGCGTAAAGCGGCCACCGCCTTACAGTTACTTTGGAAACACCGCGATGACACTCTCGATCGGCGACAAAGCCCCGGATTTTTCCCTTCCCGGCGACGGCGGGCAAACGCTCTCTCTGTCGGACTACGCGGGCAAGAACGTCGTGCTCTACTTCTATCCCAAGGACGACACGCCCGGCTGCACCAAGGAGGCGATAGGCTTCTCGGAGGTCAAAGACCAGCTCGCTGGGATGAATACCGTCGTCATTGGCGCGTCGAAAGACACGCCTGCCAAGCATGACAAATTCATTGCCAAGCACGACCTGACCATCCCGCTCGTGTCGTCCGAGGATGGCAAGCTGCTGGAGGACTACGGCGTCTGGGTGGAAAAAAACATGTACGGGAAAACCTACATGGGCATTCAGCGCGCAACCTTCCTCATCGGCCCGGACGGCAAGATCCTCGAGATCTGGCCGAAGGTTCGGGTGAAAGGCCACGTCGAAGCCGTCGTCGACGCCGTGCGCCAACATGCTGGATAGCGATCAGGCCGGTTCAGAATCTATCACGACGGCGACCGATGTTCTTTGCTGTGCCGACCCCGTCGAGAAAGCGAACACGGCGCGCGCGTTTCGGCGCTCTGTGCTGGCGGGTCACACTGTGTCGCCGATCGAAGTGCCGGACAGACCCGCTCGTCCAGAGCGCCCCGAGCTTGTACCGCCGCACAAGGTCGCTAAACGCGGCCTAGGGTCGCCGGAGGGCCGCGCAGCCCTCCTCCATGCTATCGCGCATATCGAACTCAACGCGATCGATCTGGCTGCCGATATGATCGCGCGTTTTGCAGGCGCGCCGGAAGTGAAGAATGTACGTGCGGATTTCGTCGCCGACTGGAGCAGCGTTTGCGACGACGAAGCGCGGCACTTTCTCATGATCGAAGCGAGACTGGGCGAGCTTGGCTACACCTATGGAGACTTTCCCGCGCATGACGGACTGTGGGAGGCCGCCATGTCCACACGGCACGACATCGGAGCGCGTCTCGCCATCGCGCCGCTCGTGCTGGAAGCACGCGGCCTGGACGTGACACCGGGCATGATACGCAAACTGGATGGCGTGGGCGATCGGGCCAGCGCCGACGTTCTGAGAGTCATCTACGCAGAGGAGGTCGCCCATGTCGAATGCGGCGTTCGGTGGTTCCACAAAGTTGCCGATTCGCGTGAAATGACACGCGATTCCTATTTCGATCAGCTCGTGCGCGAGCATTTCAAGGGGCGGGTAAAACCGCCATTTAACGTTGATGCACGCGATCGTGCGAGTTTTCCGCGCAAATACTACATGCAGCTCACGGTCTGATGCTCAAACTTAACTGCCTGTTAACCGGAAATAGTGGGTAATTCACTTGCGATTTCGAGTCAGCTTATGGTGTAACGCGCCAGACGCTGAAAAGCCGGCAGGGGAAGTATGTTTAACGAATTCAAGGAAGACGCGCATCAGCGCGTTCTCCAAATCTTTCCCGAACGACAGATCTACCTGCGCGCCAGCGGCGAGTTGAAGTATCTGACCCTGACGACGCTGCATCAGCTCGCTTTCGTCGCCGCCGTCGGCTTTCTCTGCCTTTGGTTTGTTCTGTCGATCCTAAACATGATTCTGGGTATCAACCCGTTCAGCACACCGTCAGAGGAAATGCGCCGCGTCGAGGCTCGCTATGAGCGGATGTTGGCCGATAGCCGCGCCAAGGAAGAAAACGCCAAGCTGCTGCTGTCCGAACAGCGCGAGAGCTTCGAGCGCATGGCTGCCAGCCTGCAAGCCAAGCACCGGACGCTGACCGAACTCGCCGGGACCGACAACCTGCCGGGCGCGGCGTCGGCACCAAATGTAACCTATGCCGACGCTGACCGCGTCATGGCTCCGACAATGCGCGATGCGGACGAGCGCACCGCCTTGCGGACCTCTATCGAAACCCGCGGTATCGCGACCGGCCTGACGCTGGACAGCGCCATGACCGCGCTGGACGAAGACCAGAACGAAATCCTCATGTCCGCCGAAGTCGGCCTGATTGAACGGATTGATGCGAGCCGCGCGCTGCTCGGAGAAGCAGGTCTGGACGCCGATGAGCTTCTCGAGGGCGCTGGCGGCGGTAAGGGCGGTCCGTTTATCCCGCTGATTCCATTGAACGGCAAAACGGGCGCATTCCTGCCGCGCGAGGCCGCTATTGAAGCACGTCTGGCTGAGGTCGAACGTCTCGACAGTCTGGTCGAGAGCCTACCGTTCGGGCACCCTGTTCTCGACGAAACCGTTTTGACGTCTGATTACGGTACACGGTCTGACCCCTTTACCGGCCGTCCGACCATGCACGCGGGACACGACTACATTGGTGGTTCCGGAGCACCGATTGTCGCGACGGCTCCCGGTACGGTACGCTTCGTGGGTCGAAAGGGTGCCTATGGCCGGACGGTCGAGATTGATCATGGCTACGGCTACATCACACGCTACGCGCATCTGAAGAAAACGTTTGTGAAGCGCGGCCAGAGGGTGGAAACGGGCGAGAAAATCGGCGGTATGGGATCAACAGGTCGCAGCACTGCCACACATCTACACTATGAAGTCCGGTTCCAGGGACGTGCACAGGATCCGGCCAAATACCTAAAGGCAGGTCGTTATGTTCAGTAAGCAATCCGGCAATACCGCAGCGCCGACCTCCACCACGACCGCCAAGGCAACGAAAACATCGGCCCCGGCCATGAGTGCACCCCGCAGTGCCGCTGGCCCCTCGATTCTCGGCCGCGACCTCATCATTACGGGCGACATCAAGACGGACGGCGAAGTCCAGATCGATGGCCGCCTCGACGGCAATCTGACGGCTGGCATCGTCACGGTCGGTGAACAGGGTGCGGTCAACGGCAAGATCGTGGCGACCTCCGTCCATGTGCGCGGCAAAGTCACCGGCAAAGTTGACGCCAATGTCGTCGAGTTGGCGGAAACGGCCAATGTGCAAGCGGACCTTATCCAGGACCAGCTGATGATCGCCAACGGTGCGTTCTTCGACGGCAAATGCGCCCGTAAGTCGGCCGCGCCAACCCCGATCAAATCCGCGAAAAAGTCGGCCTAACCAAAGTCGTTTCGCTTTAGCGTTATTTTCAGGGTTACCCGCTAGCGTTCCCGTCAACCCTTGCAGGGAGCGCGCTATCGGTGCTGACTTGTCATGGATCGCTCGGAGGCCGACGCTCTGTTCGAGCTCGATCGGGTCGCTGACAAGCCCGATAGTTGGGCGCCGCCCTACTTACCTCCGTCATCTCCGCCTATGTGCACAACCCCCAAGCGTCGGAGGGTCACGTCCAACGTTTTGGCGGCGGCCGTGGTAGGCAAGGGCCTCGTTGGTCGAAACATGCTCGTCCCCGGCGCGATCGGCGAAGCGGACGTCCAGCGTCTACGTCAAGTGATCTATGCTGGCACGGGCTGAGGCAGCCTCCGCTTCCTATGCGAGGAATGCCCCAACATGCATCCGTCGATGCACCATATGGTAGATGCTACCTAGACATCGAATGCTTGGGCAGGCTCATGCGGTCGGCGCCTCACCTCACGTCGCCATATTGCTACCATGCGGCTGCCAGCCCCTCCGCTCGCAACCGCTCGACCATCACGCGCCGCGCTTCTGGCAGAGTTCTATTGCGCTCCCATTGCACGCGCGTTTCCAGGAAGTGGCCGGTCAGACGGAGACCATCCGCAATGTCCTGCGCATTGGCTGACGGCTCCCCGCGCATGAAGCCCGGTAAATTGAACAGCTTGTCAAGATAAGGCTTTGCGGCCTCTGCACTAACAGCGCGCCCGGATCGCGGGCTGACATGAGTGAGATTTTCCGTCGTGCCCGTCGCCGCGCAGGTCGTCATATCGAGGCCATAGCCCAGTGACTGCAGCAAGACGCTCTCCCACCGCACATAGAGGGCTGGCCACACCTGCGGCTCGTCAAGATTGTCCAGGACGATACGGGTGACGTCATAAAGTCCGGCCAGCGGCTGCTTTTCCGGCAACATCTCCAACAGCAAGGCCGCGACCGAATTCAGCGCGGCAAGGCTCAGCCGGTCCTCCATAAAGGTCCCTGCGAGGGCTTCGACCAGTTCGACGGTATAGTAGCCCAGGTGCTCTTCCAGCCGCCCGCGCCACTCGACCTCGACAATGTTGCCGGGCTGTAGCACGGGACGCTGTCGCCGTCCGATACCGCCGCGGACGAGCGCGCGGTGCCGCCCATGTTGCTTGGTAAAAGTGTCGACAATCGCCGATGTCTCGCCATGCTTCCGCGCGGCCAGCACGATCGCCTCAGAGACGAAGTCCATCAGAGATCAAATTCCAGGCCTGTATCGGCGTAGCGTGCGCGGTCGTCTTTCCAGTTCTCCCGAACCTTTACGAACAGGAAGAGATGAACCTTTCGCCCGAGCCACTCCTGCATATCCTTGCGCGCGGCGGCTCCAATTTCTTTGACTGTCAGCCCGCCCTTGCCTAGCACAATGCCCTTCTGCGTGCCACGTCGGACGTAGATGACCTGATCGATCTTGACCGATCCGTCTTTGCGCTCTTGCCAGCCTTCGGTCTCCACCATGGAGGCGTAGGGCAACTCATCATGCAGGCGCAAGAACAGCTTCTCGCGCGTGATCTCCGCCGCCATCAACCGCATCGGCATGTCGGCGGCCTGATCTTCGGGGTACAACAGCGGGCTTATCGGCATGGCGTCTGCCAGATATGTCGCGAGGTCGCCCACGCCGTCGCCGGACGTCGCGGAAATCACAAAGATGCGCTCATAGTCGCCCGCCTCGTTGAAGTGCGCGATAAGCGGCAGCAGCTCGTCCGTTGGCAACATGTCGATCTTGTTGAGTACAAGCGCCGCCTTTCGCCCGCGCTTCGCGAGGCCCGCCATGACACGCTCTGTGTCCTCTGACGCGAGCCGGTCCTGCGCAGTCCCCTCGCCCTGTTTATGGCGATACCACGCGCCGCTATCGACGACGTGCACGACAGCTCCGCTATCGTCTGCCCCGGACCAGGCGGCGTGGACCATGGATTTGGATAGCCGGTCCTGCTTGCGCGGCTCGAAGATACCGGGTGTGTCAACCAGCACGACCTGCGCCGGGTGGCCTTCGCTGGTTTTCAACATGGCGATGGCGCGAATCTGAAAACGGGTCGTCTGCACCTTGTGAGTGACGATCGAAATCTTCTCACCAACCAATCGATTGGTCAGTGTGCTCTTGCCTGCATTGGGTGCGCCGAGGATGGCGGCAAAGCCGCTGCGCGTCTGTATATCGTTCAACTGGGCCACGCTTCGATAAGGTGCCGCGCGGCGAAACGTTCCGCATCGCGCTTGGATTTGCCTGTGCCCTTGGCCTCGCCGATGCTGTCGACAGAAACGGACACGACGAAGAGAGGGCGATGATCGGGACCGCTACGCTCGATGACTTCATAATGCGGCAATCCATGGCCCGCGGCCATTGCGATTTCCTGCAGATGGGTCTTCGGATCCTTGGCAGACTTGGACACAACGACTTCAAACTCGGGCATCCAGTGGGTGTCGTAGAAGGTCTGGATCGCCTCCATCCCGCCGTCGATATAGATTGCTGCAATCATGGCCTCGCAGACATCGCCGAGAATGGAGGTCTTCTCGCGTCCGCCCTGACGGTCTTCGGAAGGTGACAGCAATAGCGCTTCGCCCATGCCCAGCTTTCGCGCAATCTTGGCGCACATTTCCTTACGGACCAACGCGTTCAGCCTGCGGGCCAACTTGCCCTCGGCCTCCGACGAATAATCGAAAAGCGCGTGGGCCGTCAGAAGACCGAGCACCCGATCGCCGAGAAACTCCAATCGTTCGTTATTCGGCCCCGCGCGATTACCGTCGCCATAGCTGCTGTGGGTCAGCGCTCGTACTGCGAGGGTGCGGTCATTGAAGGTGTAGCCCAAGCGCCCTTCCAGCGCTTTTACGCGGTTATAGCGCTGCTCTTCGAGCATCACTTGATCCGCTTGAAAAAGCGCGAACCGCGGACGTTGCCCCAGCTGAGCGGATTGACGAGTCGGAAGTCGCGGTCGACAGACAGTAGGATGAACTCCGCACGGCCAATAATGTTCTCCGCTGGGACATAGCCTGTGCCGCTGATGAAGCCGACTCGGTTCTGCACGGGGTAACGCGAGTCACCCGAATGGTCGCGATTGTCGCCCATGAAGAAATAGTGTCCCGTCGGCACGGTGAAGACACTGGTGTTGTCGCCCGTATCGTTATCGACCGTATTGTAGATTATGTGGGGTTCGTCGCCCGGCGTCAGCGTTTCCTGGATAATATCGGCCGTGTAGGTGTCGCGATCGATCCCCTCGACAATGTGCAGATAGCTCTCCGTCCCCATATTTTCGAGCTTCGCTGCCGCGCCGTTGATGTGCAGCACGCCATCGATCATCTGCATCCGATCGCCTGGCAGGCCGACGACGCGTTTGATGAAGTTGTAGTTCACGCCGTCCGGGCGGAAAACCACAACATCGCCGCGATCTGGACCCCGGCCTAGCAGTCGACCCTCGACATTCGGAAAAGGAAACGGCTCGGCGGCGTGCTTGCCGTAACCGACCGAGTATTTTGACGTGATGATGTAATCGCCCTCGACCAACCCCGGATACATGGATGCGCTGGGAATGGTGAACGGTTGGAACAGGAAGGTCCGCAGCACAAACGCGATACCCAGCGCCCAGAGCACGGTGGAGACCAGCTCCATGACGCCGCCAGCGGACTCTTCCTCCGTGTCGGCTTCCACCACGACGGGCTTTGCTTTGCGTCTCAACATTTGCCGTCCATATCAGGCCGGATACGCTTCAACCACAGCGAATGCCACGGCGTAGTCGCGTTCATCAGAGAGGCTGATGCGGATGGACGCCGTGTGGCCGGGGGGTGTCATAGAGGCGAGTCGAGCCGCCGCGCCGGCGTGCAATAGGATATCCGGGCGGCCGGACTTGCGGTTGATGACTTCGACATCCTGCCATGACAGCGGCCCGCTATCCTCCGTCGCGATGGCTTTTGCCACGGCTTCCTTGGCGGCGAACCGTTTGGCGTAGCAGGGCACCGGGTCGGGGCGCCTGTCGCACCGCTCGCGCTCTGCGTCGGTGAAGGCCTTGGCGGGAAAGCGCTCCGGATGGCGGTCGTAGATCGTGCGTATCCGGCGGATGTCGCAGATATCGGTGCCAATGCCGATGATCATGCGGCCTCGCGCGCAGCAATCATGATCTCTCGCATCTTGGCGATAGCCGGACCGAGTCCCATGAACACCGCTTCCCCAATGATAAAGTGGCCGATGTTCAACTCCATTGCTTCCGAAATGGCTGCGACGGGCGCGACATTGTCGAACGTCAGACCGTGGCCGTAATGAACTTCCAGACCCGCGGCAGCCGCGAGTGTTCCGCCCTCGACGAGTTGCGTTAGTATCGAGTCTGCCAGCGCCTGATCGCCGTCGTCCAAAGCGTGGGCGTAGGCGCCGGTATGAAATTCCACGACCTCGGCCGCTGTCGATGCGGCGGCCTCGATCTGTCGCTTTGTCGCTTCGATGAAGAGAGAGACCCGAGCACCACTGTCGGCGAGCTGTTGGATCATCGGCACGAGCCGATTGTGCTGACCGGCGACCTCCAGCCCGCCCTCGGTTGTTCGCTCCTCGCGCTTTTCAGGCACGAGGCAGACGGCGTGGGGACGGATGCGACGGGCGATCTCGACCATCTCTTCGGTAGCGGCCATCTCGAAGTTTAACGGCGTCTCGGTCTTAAGACAGAGAGCCTGCAGCCTCTCCATGTCCTCGTCGCGAATGTGACGGCGGTCTTCGCGCAAATGTGCCGTAATACCGTCAGCTCCCGCTTCGATCGCGACACGCGCCGCGTTCACCGGGTCAGGATGCATGCCGCCGCGCGCGTTCCGCAAGGTAGCGACGTGGTCGATATTGACTCCGAGGCGCAGGCTCACGTGAGGCCCCGACTTCCGGGCTTGATAGCTGGAAGCTCGGCCAGCTCTGGCGGCAGATCGTTTGCATCAAAATCCGGAAAGCTGCGCGCAGCGAGGCTGATCAGCGGCACGCCGATGTCTGCAGCTCCGCCGGAGCGGTCGAAAATGCAGCATCCCGCCACGACGTCTCCGCCCGCCTTGGTTATTGCCGCGATTGTCTCGCGCGACGACAAGCCGGTCGTGACAATGTCCTCGACCATCAACACCTTGGCGCCGCGCTCCAGCGAGAAACCGCGACGCAGTGTGAATTCTCCCCCTTCCCGCTCCATGAACATCGACCGTAGGCCGAGTTGCCGCGCCATTTCATAGCCCGGGATCACACCGCCCATAGCTGGCGCGATGATGACGTCTGGTACGACGTCCAGCGTCTCGCGCACTTTCTGCGCCAGTGCACCGCAGAGTTCGGCTGTGAGTTGCGGGTCTTGGAAAATCAGCGCCTTCTGAAGGAACACCGGCGAACGACGGCCCGACGACAAGATGAAATGACCCTCCAGCAGAGCGCCCGCTCCGCGGAACATGTCGAGCACGTCTTCAGTGTGCATGTGGGGTCTCCATAAGGGCACGTGTCCGGTCCACGGCCACGACATAGGGTGAAGTCCGTAGCGCCGCGATGATAGCCACAATGTGGCGCGTATCGCGCACTTCAACATCCAAGAGCATGTCGAAGAACGCCGGACTCCGTTGCAAAGTGCGAATGTTGATGAGGTTGCCGCGGTTCTCGCTGACAATCCGAGTTACATCGGCCAATGCGCCCGGCACATGTTCGACTGTCGCCGTCAGACGAGCGACAGAGGCCGCGAGTTCGGCCGCCCGCCGCCAACCAAGATCGATCCAGTGTTCCTGTTGCGCCTCGCGGGCTTCCAGCTCCTCGCAGTCAATCGTGTGTATGTCGATGCCGGCCCGCGCGGACTGAATGCCGATGATGCGGTCACCGGGAATGGGAGAACAGCAGGGCGACAGATGCATGCCGATGCCGGGCTTTAATCCGTCACCCTTGATGTAGAGCCGCACGGAGCCGTCGGTAATGATATCCCGTTTCGCCATTTCGTCGTCGGCGTCTCGGTCAGCCAGTTCTGGAAACACAGCCTTGATGAACTCGGTCATCGACAGTGAGCCTCGTCCGAGACGCTCGTAGATGTCCTCGACAGAGTCGGCGGCGAGTTTCTTGATCACCTCATCCAGCGCGCCTTCGGAAAACTTTTGATTCTCACGCGTGAAAGCATGTTCGGCGAGCATGGCCCCGATGCGGCGAAACTCTTCCGACTCGCCGTCCCGCGTCAGCCGCCGCAGCGCCGACCGTGCCTTGCCGGTGACGACCATGTTCTCCCAGCCGTCCTGCGGCTCCGCCATGCCACCACGGATAATCTTGACCACATCACCATTACCGAGCCGCGTGCGCAGCGGGACTTCACGGCCATTTACGACCGCACCGATGCAGGTATCGCCGACACGCGTGTGGACGGCATAGGCAAAGTCGAGCGGGGTCGCGCCGCGCGGAAGGGCGATCAGGTCGCCCTTTGGCGTGAAGGTGAAAACCTGGTCGGCGAACATCTCGAGCTTGGCGTGTTCTAGGAACTCCGCCGCATCGCCGCTCTGCTCCATGATCTCGACCAGCGGCCGAATGCGTGACAGTGGATCGGAGCCGGACTGGCGTGCACTCTCCGGGTCATAGGCGTAGGACTGGTCTTTGTAGGCCCAGTGCGCCGCGACACCGCGCTCGGCCACGTCTTCCATCTTCTCGGTCCGAATCTGAATTTCGACCCGACGATTGTCCGGCGTGCGAATGGTTGTGTGAAGCGACTGATATCCATTGGGCTTTGGCACGCTGATGAAATCGCGAAAGCGCGCTGGGATCGCCCTGTAGTGCTGGTGCAGTATACCGAGTGCCCGATAGCAATCAGAGTCTTCTTCCGTGATGATGCGGAAGGCATAGAGATCGGCGACATCGTCAAAGCTGATGTTTTGCCGCTGCAGCTTGCGCCAAATGCCGAAAGGTCGCTTTTCGCGACCATAGATGCGCACGGTCATCGGGGATTTGTCGAACAGATCGCGCAGCGCCGTCGAGACTTCACTGATAGCTTCGCCCTGCTCCGCACGCCACGCATCGAGCCTTCGCGAAATACCGACGAAAGCGCTTGGGTTCAGATGCTCGAAGGACAGATCTTCCAACTCGTCACAGATCGATTGCACACCGATCTTGCGGGCCAGAGGTGCATAGATTTCAAGTGTTTCGCGCGCGATCCTCTCGCGCGACTCGCGCTTCGGATGGTGCTGTAGCGTGCGCATGTTATGCAGCCGGTCGCAGAGCTTTACGAGCAAGACCCGGACGTCCTTCGCAACAGCCAGCACGAATTTCTGGAAATTCTCCGCCTGTGCTTCCTCGCGAGTCGTGGGTCGCAGCTTCAAACCCGACAGCTTGGTCACACCCTCGACGAGATCGGCGATCTCCGGCGTAAATTGCGAGGCGAGCTCATCATGAGTGACATCTGTGTCCTCCAACACGTCATGCAGAAGTGCCGTGCAGATCGATGCCACATCGAGGTGCAGCGAGGCGAGAATGCCCGCGACTTCGATCGGGTGTGCGAAGTACGGATCGCCGGAATGACGCTTCTGCGAGCCATGCGCTTTGACGGTGAAAACATAAGCCTTGTTGAGCAGCGCTTCGTCCGCGCTCGGGTCATAGGCCTTGACCCGATCCACCAGCTCGAACTGGCGAAGATAGCTTGCCCCGCTCTTCGGCGCGGCTTTGATATCGACCGATTGCTCGTTCACTGCGCGGCTATAGCGCGGGCTACAAAAAAAGCCACCGGCGGGTGCCGATGGCTCTGATGATTGATTGTCGCGCCCGACAGATTGTAAAGCGCTAGAAACGTGAGCTGCTGTCGTTGTCGCGGTCGCCTTGCAATGCGCGGAGCAGATCGGCTTCGGACATCTCTTTCGGCGCGGCGTCGCCTTGCTCGATAGCGAGCACGGGTGCGGCATCTTCGTTCAGCTCGTCCGGCATGTCGTCGTCTGTAATGACGCGCTGCAGATTGGTGACAAGGCTCTCGCGCAAATCGTCCAGATCGAGCGTCGCTTCCGCGAGTTCGCGCAGGGACACGACGGGCGTCTTGTCATTGTCGCGGTCCACGGTCAGCCCGGCACCGGCCGAGATATTACGCGAACGGTGCGCGGCGAGCAGGACGAGATCGAACCGGTTTGGAATCTGTTCGACGCAATCTTCAACGGTGACGCGAGCCATAGTGTGCTTTCGAAATGCAGGAAGGCGGGAGCCCGTCTTATGGCAGCGCGGCGGGCGATGCAAGCGGGAGAGTCGGTTTGGATAGCCCGCTATCAGACAATATCCGCTACCGCGAAAAGCTCGGGATGGGCCGCATCCGTCGCTGCTTCACGTGGGAGGTAGCAAGACACATGCGTCCCCTGCCCCTCGACACTGTCGAGCTCGACCCAGCCACCGTGTTTTTCGATGATCTGCTGCACCAACGTCAGCCCCAAGCCTACCCCGCCGCGCGAGCTTTCAAAGCTCTCGAAAACCTGTCCCTGACGCTCGACCGGAATGCCGACGCCGGTATCGCGGACCCAGATCCGCACACCGCCACCAGCGGAACGCTCCGCACCCAATTCGATGAAACCACCCGGCTTGGTAAATCGCAGCGCATTGGCGAGCAGATTATAAACGACTTGCTTCATCCGGGTCTCGTCCGCGCGCACAACGCCGATATTGCGGTCACAGATGAGGTCCAGAGTGATGCGCGTGTCCTCGGCCTTCTGCACCACATAATCCATCGCGTGGTCCAGCAGGCCATAGATCTCGACATCGCCGAGCTCCAGATCGAGCTTGTCGGCCTCGATCGCTGCTATATCGAGAATATCGTCGATCGCCTTTGCAAGATCCTCTGATGCGCTCTGCACGGCGAAGACATATTCGCTCTGCTTGTCATTCAACTCGCCCGCACCGCCATTCTGCAGGAAATCGGAATAGCCCGAAATGGTCGTGAGCGGTGTTCGCAGCTGGTAGGACACATGGCCAACGAACTCGCTCTTCATACGGTCAGCTTCTTCCAACGCTTCAGCACGCTCGCGCAGGGCCCGCTCGGTCTGGCGAGAGGCCGTGACATCGTCCCAGGCAATGAGTGTCGCACCATCTGGTAGGGGGCGCGAGAGCCAGCGCATCACCTTGTCATCAGAGCGCGTAATCTCTCCGTCGACATGGCGACGTACATCAGGGTTTGGGTCCGTCGCGCGCGCCTTGAGGGAGGCCCAAAACTCGGCATCGTGATAAAGCGGGAAGCAGAGTTCGATAAGTCGCGAGAAAAGCGGGCCGTCCAGGAGCTCCTCCTCGCTCAACCCCCAAAGCTTGGCGAAGGCGGAGTTGTGCAGCCGCAAACGGCCGTCCGTGCCAAAAACCGCAATACCCTCGTTGAGCTTGTCGAGCGTCGCGCGCTGTACATTGATGAGCGTGCCGAGTTGGCTTTTCAGCGTCATTCGGTCAGTCATATCGTGGAGCAATAGGCTGATCCCACCGTCTGCATCGCGAATCCTCACAAGGCGGAAAACGCGACCGTCGGACAGGGTCCAGAGCTCTTCTGGCACTTCGGATGGCCAGTCGGAATAGTAGGCCAACTCTTGCGCCTTCCAACTTTTGTAATCGGCGAGCGGTGGCACTTGCTCGGTTTCGCGCAGTCGGTCGAGAACGTTCCCATGCGTCGGCCGCGTGTCGAGCCATGCCGCATCGAGCTTGAACATATCGACAAAGGCGCGGTTGTAGCGCGCTAGGCTTCCGTCTGCATTAAAGGCCGCGACGGCTTCGCCCGTCGTGTCGAGCAACTCCTGATGCGCTGTGATGTGGCGTTGAAGCGAGCGACGAAGCTCATCGGTTTCGCTCGCATCGACGGCAATACCGGCGACGCCGCCATTCACCGGGAAGAGGTTCATCGTCATCGCGCGGCGTTCACCATTGGCAGAGACGATAGGCAGTTCGGTCTCCAGTGCTTGCAATGTGCTCAGCACTTCGTTTGCGCGCGCACCGGCGCTGGGGTGCAGTTGCAATTGCCGATCGATGACATCGCGCAGATCCTTGCCGCCAACGGCTATCAGGTAAGCGGGGTTCGCCCAGTTGATCTGCCCCGTGCCCGACATGCGCCACAGCGGAAACGGCGCGCGGCGCATAATCTCGACAAAGGCCACGGGGTCGACCTCGGCGGTCAGGCGCGATGTCTCAAATCGCTCGATAGCGGTCAGTTCGTCCTCTCCGCGAATCGACGCGTCTTCCAGCCATAGAACCACTTGCTGTCCGGCGACCCGGCCATCCGCCTCGATGACATTGCCTTCGGGCAGTACGATGGACACGGCGAACGTCTCACCCTTGGCCCGCAGTCCGCCGAGCAGTGTGCGCAGAGTTTCGCTGTTTGGGTTTTCTGAAATCGTGTCGAGATCATAGAGCGCCATGAGCACCCGGCGCGCGACTTCGCTGGTGCGGCCCGGTTCCGAGAACCGCAGGATAGAGGCGAGCGTCGCGGGCGAGCCGAAGACGCGTGGATTACCGTAAGGATCTTCGGGCTTGATTGTGCCCGCATCCCAAACGAGGACCAGCCCAGGATAGGCACCGAAAACCGCATCATAGCGGCCCAGCTGGCGGTCCAAGTCCCGCGCGCGTAGTTTCCAGCGCCGCTCGACCTTGCTGCTCTGGCGGAGCAGTACAAGCACGACAACGGACAGGCCAACGGCCAGCGCCACCGAAATGGCACTGACGACCGCACTCGTATCCAGGCTGCCCGGCTCCATTATCGCGGCGCTCCCACGCAAAATTGATGGAGCCGCGCATCCCCGAGATTAGCGGCCATCCCCTAAACTTGGTCTAGCGAGGCGCAACCGCAGTTCAAAGGAAATTTACCCGGCTTCTGCTGCCGCACTCACGGCTGCCTTAAGTTTGTCGGCCACGTCCGAAACGAGTTCGGCATCATCGCCCTCTACCATGATGCGGATAAGCGGTTCCGTGCCGGAGGCTCGGACGAGAATACGGCCCTGGCCCTTCAAGGCCGCCTGCTCCGCTGCGATGGCGTCCGTGACGTCCGCATTCTCCAACGGCGAGGTGCCTGCATAGCGCACATTGACGAGCATTTGCGGCACGGGAACGAAAGCCCGGAGGTAGTCCACACTATTGTGTCCAGACGCTTTCATGCCCGCGAGGATCAGTGCAGCGGACAATGTTCCGTCGCCCGTCGTCGCGTGATCGGTCAGCATGATATGGCCGGACGCTTCTCCGCCCAAATTAGCGCCGAGCTCCGCCATGCGCTTGGCAACATGTCGGTCGCCGACTTTCGTGCGCTCAAAGCTCAGCCCGAGCGCTTCGACATGGCGTTCCAGGCCCAGATTGGACATGACCGTCGCGACGACCGCACCGCCCTTGAGCATGTCCTGGCTTTGCATCTGAGTGGCAAGTCGAGCCATGATCTGGTCGCCATCTGCAATGACGCCCTGACGATCGACGAGCACAATCCTGTCGGCATCGCCGTCTACCGCCACGCCGACCTCTGCGCCTATTTCGACGACAAGCTTGGCCAAGGTCTCGGGGTTATTCGACCCGACCCCATCATTGATATGGCGTCCATCGTCACCTGTGCCGATCGCGGGCACGGTTGCGCCGAGCCGTTCCAGCACCTCCGGCAGCACAATCCGCGCCGCACCGTTCGCGGCATCTGCGACAACTGTAAGACCGGACAGCGCGCCCTCGCCGACGGCCGCGACGACGTGGTCGGCATAGGTGCTCGCTGCATCGTTGACCGTGTGACGTGTTCCGGGCGTATCGGCTGCCTCCGTAACTTGGCCGATCAATGATTCGATCCGGTCCTGCGCAGCATCGGGGAGTTTGCGGCCATCGGGACCGAACAGCTTGACGCCATTGTCGTGCCAGGGATTGTGCGACGCGGTAATCATCGCGCCGAGCTGCGCGCCAAGTTTCGATGTCAGAAGTGCGGTGCCGGGTGTCGGCAAAACACCCAGATCATGCACATCCACACCGCCGCGTTGGAGCTGGTCTGCGAGAATACCGAAAATGTTCGGGCCGGACAGCCGTGTGTCGCGCCCGATGGCGACAGACCCGCCCGCGCCAACAAATTTCGCCAGTGCAGCACCCAGCTCGGCGAGACGTTCATCCGACAGCTTTCCTTCGCCCGCGCGCCCGCGAACACCGTCCGTTCCAAAGTACCGGCTCATGATCTCGATCCTGTTTACAGACGTTCGCCCTAGCCGCCGAGAGACACTTGGCCAAGACGGTAGCGTATTAAAACTCGGCAGTTGGTCAGTTCGCCACCGGCTGGCGGTTCGAACACCCATTGGTGCGCGGCGCGCTCGCTCGCCCTCTCGAAGACACCGTCCGGTACAGCGCGTTCGACATCGGCCCGCGCGACGCGGCCATCGGCCCCGACATCAAGCCTTACAATCGTCCAGCCCTGCCGCCCCGTCCGAAACGCACGGCCCGGATAATCCGGCAAATCGAGCGAAACGGCGGCAAGCTGTTCGCCGCCAATGCAATCCTGCGGATCGGCATAGCCCTTCACATAGGGGTCGGGTGGGTAGACGCTACGTGCGTTGAATACGTCGGATGACGCGCAGCCCGACACCATGGTCGCAGCGAGCAAAAGCGGCGGAATCAAATGACGGCTCATTCGCCTTCTCCGAAACGGCTATCCACCAGTTGTCTCAGTGCATTAACGGCTTCTCGCGAGTCCGGGCCCACAGCGGTCACCGTGATGTCTTGCCCGCAGGCCGCGCCGAGCAGAAGTAGTTCCATCACGCTGTCCGCCTCCACACGCTCTGCACAGACGTCGTTGTGGCTCTGCACCCAGACCCGGGCATCAAACCGCGCGACGGTTTCCATGAATTTGTTGGATGCGCGCGCGTGCAAGCCGCGCTTATTGCGCAGGATCATGCGGGCGCTGGCGGCCTGCTGATCGGACATCAGTCCTCGCCGGCGAGGATGCGGGACGCGATGGCGATATAGCGCTGCCCGGCATTTTTCGCCTTGCTCGCAGCCTCGTCCAGAGATGCGTCGCGGCGCGCCTCGGCGAGCTTGATCAGCATGGGCAGGTTTACGCCGGCGACCACTTCAACCGCGCCGTCGCGCAGCATTGAAATCGCCAGATTTGACGGTGTCCCGCCAAACATATCGGTCAGCAAGATAACGCCTTTGCCGCCTTCGACACTGTCCACGGCGTTGCGAATGTCGTCGCGTCGACGTTCCATATCGTCGTCGGGACCGATGCAGATCGTGCGAATATTCTCTTGCGGGCCGACAACGTGCTCTGTCGCGCGCTTCAGCTCAATAGCGAGATCGCCATGGGTGACGATGACCAATCCAATCACGACTCGTGTGCTCCGAATTGCATTCGCAAAGCTAAACCGCGTGGAAGCCGTTCCGGCAAGCGAATTGTGCTCTACCGCCTGCGCTTTGGAGCGGACGGCCCGCCACCGGTGGTCTGCCGCGGCAAGTCCACGATAAAGCGCGCACCATCGACCTGTCCGTCCGGCCCGGCTCGGTTCTGCGCTCTAATCGTGCCTTTGTGCGCCGTGATGATCTGGCGACAGATCGCGAGGCCAAGACCGCTATGAGAGCCGAACTTCGCGCCCTCCGGCCGTTGGGTGTAGAAACGGTCGAAGACGGTCTCCAGATTGCCTTCCGGAATTCCGGGGCCGTCGTCGTCGACGGTGATGATGACGCGGTTCGCCGAGGCTGCGGCTTCAATGCGGACTTCCCCGTCATCGTCGGAAAAGGTCAGCGCATTATCGAGCAGGTTGCGCAACACCTGCGCGAAGGGTGTCTCGAACGCGCGGATAAAGACTGGCTCTTCTAGCGTCGTCTTATCCATGACCGTCGCGCCCGGTCCGGATCTCGTCTGTTCGTAGAAGGACACGATATTGGAGACGATCTCTGCAGCATCGAGCGTCTGTGCCGTGTCGCGGGCAAGGTTCGCGTCGACTTTGGACGCGTGGCTGATGTCCGTGATCAGGCGGTTCATGCGCGACACATCTTGCTGGATGATATCGATCAGCTGTTCCCGTTGCGCATCCGTCTTGGCCACACGCAGAGTATCAGAAGCGGAGCGCAGGCTCGTCAGTGGGTTCTTGATCTCATGCGCCACATCAGCCGCGAAATTCGCAATGTCATCGACACGGTTATACAGCCCCCGTGTCATGTCTCGCATCACCAGAGAGAGATCACCGATCTCATCCCGGCGGCGCGAGAGATTCGGTATCGAGTCAAATTTCTGCGGATTGCGCGCGACCTGTTCCGCCGCCCTGGCGAGTCGGCGCATGGGTAGTGTGATGAACAAAATTAGCGCGAGCGAGCTGAGGAGCGTTGCCAACAGAGCCAGGCCGATGATCGGCGCGAGCGCCTCACGTTCGGCGGCGACGATACTGCCAACATCATTACTCTCCACAGTGACAGCGCCCAAAATGCGGCTGACTCTCATGACAGGCAATGACGCGGTCACGACGAGTTGGTCTTCGTCGTCATAGCGCGCTCCGGTAACAGCCTCCCCGCCCAGCACCGTGCGGACGTCGCTCCTCAGATCCCGTCGGTTGGCGTCCCGATCTCGCTGGCGCCACGGGAGGTCGTGCAACGTCTCCTGCATCCAGAGCCGCGCGCGCTCGCGCAAAGCCACGGGCTGCGGCGGGTCATCAGCTGTCTTAACCGGATCGAGTTCGCTGACGGTGATGGTCTCATCGAGCCTTTGCGTGTCGGCAACGACCTGCCCACCGCTATCGTGCAGCCTTACGCGCCATCCTTCCGGCACATTGATGCCGCGCAGGACCTGTTTCGCGCCTTCGACATCGAGTTCGGACTGCACGCCTATTCCCGTCGCCTGTTCGCCCATGACCGTCGTGATGGTCGCGGCAAGCGAGCGAAGGTTGTCGACCTTGGCCTGGATCAACCCGTCTTCGAACCGGCTCATGGTCAAAGCGCCTGCGACCAGAATCAGCAGGCCGACAAGATTGGACAGCAGAATAAGCTGCGTCAGGCGTGATAGCAGGATAGAGCGCCGCGGCGCGAAACGGCGGCGATTACGCCTTCGTTTCGCGGGCTTTTTGGGCTTCGACGACTGGGGTGACGTGTTGGCCGCTTCAGCTTTCCTTGTATTTATATCCGACGCCATAAAGCGTTTCGATAGCGTCAAACGACTTGTCCGTCTTGCGGAACTTCTTGCGCAATCGCTTGATGTGACTGTCGATGGTGCGGTCGTCGACATAGATCTGGTCGTCATAGGCCGCGTCCATCAGCTGGTCCCGCGACTTCACATAGCCCGGACGCTTGGCGAGCGATTCAAGTATCAGGAACTCCGTGACGGTCAGGCGCACGGGCTGGTCGTTCCAAGAACAGGCGTGGCGGTTGGGGTCGAGCACGAGCTGGCCGCGGCGAATGACCTTGTCATCGCCTTCTTCCGGCACGGGCATAGCGGTATTGGTCAGCTTGGCGCGGCGCAGAATGGCCTTGATACGCTCACCCAGCAGGCGCTGACTGAACGGCTTTGTGATGTAGTCGTCCGCCCCCATGGAGAAACCGATGGCTTCGTCCAGTTCGTCGCCCTTGGAGGTCAGAAAGATGACCGGCAGGTTGGACGTCTGACGCAGGCGGCGTAGCAGCTCGATCCCGTCCATGCGCGGCATCTTCACGTCGAATACGGCGAGATCGGGCGGACTGGCCTTCAGGGCTTCGAGGGCTTTGACGCCGTCATGAAATTTGCGAACTTCATAGCCCTCGCCTTCCAAATACATCGAGACCGATGTCAGAATGTTCTCGTCGTCATCGACAAGGAATATGGTGGCCATGGACCGCTCCCCAACCCGGCGGGATGTGTAGTGACGATCTTTGACTAGGCTCATCGTGTGCATGTGTAAAACCCCAACTCAGTTTTGATGTTAGGATCGGCCTAGATCAGCGATTTGGCGGCAGTATGGCGGCTTCCTGCCTTGTTTTCGGGATAGTGTGACGGGATTGCGGCAGCACAAATGAAGACGCCGCGCCCTTTCGGACGCGGCGCGTCAGGCGAGAAGGTCGCTTCGAGACTAGTTGGCGCCGGAGGCCGTCTTGGTGGCGCGCTGGACGAGCTCGACGCGGTAGGCCTCGAGGTCCTTGTCGAATGTGACGACAGGCGCTTCGTCGCGCTTGACCTTGCAGGTTGCAACGCCAGTCTCTTCGCCAGCGCGGACTTTCAGCTTCAGCGTCTTGACACGCGATGAGCCTTTGACGCGCTTGAAGGACACGGAAACGTCTTCGGCAGCGAGAGGCAGCTCGGTCTGGACAGCGGAGGTGCAGACGGAGAGCGCTTCGGTGACAGACGAGCCGGCGGAGGCGATTTGCGGCGTGACGGCCAGAGCGGCGATAGCGGCGACGGATGCGATACGGATGGACATATTGGGTCTCCAGTTTGGTGTTTCGGCGAGGGGGTGCCGTTGGAGACAGCGTTAGACGGGGCGAGCTATGAAGTGTTGCCGACCCCGCTATGCATATATGCGCAGGTGAATGAAATTGGATGTCGACCACGCATGAATGCATGGGTCCGTATCCGACACCGTCGGCACTCTTAAATTAAAACAGAGACTTAGGGACATTTTTTCGAGAGCGGGAATTACCGTCCGCCGTTTTCGGTGAAGTGTCAGCTCGCTTCATTCAATTTTGCACGGGTTAAAGATCAAAACTGTTGCAATCCGCATGACTTAATGCTGGGCACGAGTTGCATTTAATAGATGCACTCTCGGTAACACTGGGCAATATCTCCGCCCCACTCGCCCTGGAACAGCTCGATCAATCGGTCGGCATTGGACTGGCCGGCGCGGACCATCGAATCAAGCGGCTGCAGAAAGACGGTCTCATTCTCACCATAGCCGTTCATGCGCGCGCGGCCGTTCAGCGTCGCACGCGCGACGTCGAGACATTGCGCGGCGATGTCGAGCACTGTGCGACCCGCAATCTCGGCCTTAAGCCCTTTCGCCGGAACGTCCTCGCGCAATTTCTGTCGCTGCTCCGCCGTCCAGTCCTTGATGATGTCCTCGCAAACGGTAAGCGCTTCGTCGTCGTAAAGCAGCCCCACCCAGAAAGCCGGGAAAGCGCAGAGTCCGTCCCACCCGACGGTGTCCGAGCCCCGCATTTCGAGGAACTGCTTCAAACGCACTTCCGGGAAAATCGTCGAGAGATGGTCATCCCAGTCCGAAATCGTCGGCCGCTCGCCCGGCACGACGTCGAGCTTGCCGTCCATGAAGTCGCGGAAGCTCTTACCCGAGGCATCGAGGTAACGCCCGTCGCGGTGGACGAAATACATGGGCACATCCAGCGCGTAATCGACATAGCGCTCGAATCCCATTCCGTCCTCGAACACCCACGGCAACATGCCCGTGCGGTCCGCATCCGTGTCGAGCCATATGCGCGAGCGATAGGATTTGTAGCCGTTCAGCTTGCCTTCCTTGAAAGGCGAATTGGCAAACAGCGCTGTGCCGATCGGCTGCAGGGCCAGGCTGACGCGCAGCTTTCGCACCATGTCGACTTCCGTGCTAAAATCGAGATTGGTCTGCACCGTACACGTCCGAAACATCATCTCGCGGCCATGCGTGCCTACTTTCTGCATATAGTCACGCATGATCTTGTAGCGGCCCTTGGGCATGACTGGCACATCTTCGAGCTTGGTTTCGGGGCGAAAGCCAAGTGACAGGAAGCCCGCACCGATCTCGTCAGCGACTTCTTTGACCTCGTTGAGGTGGCGAGAGACTTCTGCGCAGGTTTGGTGGATATGTTCCAGCGGTGCACCGGACAGCTCGAATTGCCCGCCAGGCTCCAGCGAGACGGACGCGCCGTCGCGTTTCAGCGCGATTAGCTT
This sequence comes from uncultured Algimonas sp., assembly GCA_937923575.1. GTDB lineage: Bacteria > Pseudomonadota > Alphaproteobacteria > Caulobacterales > Maricaulaceae > Litorimonas. Next base: position 5,801 of record CALDUL010000027.1, on the reverse strand, counting down.
GCCCGCTTCCTCGACAGGCGCCCAGCCGAAACGCTGCATTCCGGTAAGCATGGCGTGGATCGACGTCTTGCCGTCATAGGGCAGCGGAGTGTGATCCGCCTTGGCAAAGCCGATCTTCTCGTGCTCGGTCCCGATCCGCCAGTCGGCCTTCGGTTTGCAGCCAGACGCAATGCGCTCGACAAGGTCGGCCTTCCCTGTGACGGGTTTGCTGTTGGGGGCTGATGGACCGCTCATGGCGGCGGGTTAGGCGTGACGCCGAGCGTCGGCAAGTCACACTATGGTTTTCTACGTATTCAATAGTCCCTGAGCGCGCTTCTGGACCAACTTGCGGTAGCGCACCGGGAAAAACCGATTCCAGAGCTGCATGAACTTCGCATCCGGTCCGACGATGATACGCTGATCCCCGCGCGCCGTGCCGGCCAGGATGATCTCCGCCGCTCGCGCGGGCGTCGTCGGAGCATTGTCATCGAAGTTCTTGTTCATCTGCTCGCGCGTCAGGGTCGCGTCAGGGTTATGGTCGAGGATGGCGTTGCGTGCGACATTGGTCTGAACTCCGCCCGGATGGACGCAGGACACGCTGACCCCGTGCTCTTCCATTTCCATGGAGAGTGCTTCGGAGAAACCCCTCACCCCGAATTTCGACGCGCAGTAATGCGCCTGCCCCGGCCAACCGACGATGCCGAAGATGGAGCTGACATTGACCAGCCCGCCCTTGGTGGCGATGAGCTGTTCGAGAAACGCCTTGGACATGCGCACCACACCGTAGAAGTTGACGTCCATGATGGATTCGTACTGCTCCGCCGTGGTGTTGCGAAAGTCGCCGATCCGCGCAAAGCCGGCATTGTTAAACACGAAGTCCGCCTTGCCGAGCTGCGCTTCGACTTTCGGCGCATAGGCCGCGATGGCGTCCGCATCGGCCATGTCCAACCGGTCGGTCATATGCATATTGGACGGCCCGATCATCTCCATCGTTTCGGCCAAGCCTTCCTCATTGATATCAGACAAGGCCAAACGCGCGCCACGCTTCGCCAGATCAATGGCCAATGCGCGGCCGATCCCGCTCGCCGCACCCGTGATGACACAGACCTTGTCCTGATAGCTCTTCATTCGGCGGCCTCTGCGAGTTTGGCGGGAGCCGAGGCGGCACTGAAGTGCAGCCCCTCACCCGGCACGGGGTCTTCGATCAGGATTCTCTGATCATGTTTGTAATTCTGAATATTGCGCCACGGCATGCGGTCGCCCTGTTTCGGCATTTGGTCTTCGGCGCGCGCCAGGTAGCCCGCGTCGAAATCGAGCCAGCGTTCGCGTGCCATGCCGTCCGGCGCGATCGGGACTGCGCGGGTCAGCCTGTTGTCGCTCATATAACGCAGCATCCTCACGGCATAGCGGCTCATCAGATCGGCGCGCAGCGTCCAGCTTGCATTGGTGTAGCCAAACACGCTCACGAGGTTCGGCACGCCGGAGAACATCAGGCCCTTATAGCCGACGGTATCGCCGATCTCGATACGCTCGCCGTCGACGTGGATATCCGCGCCGCCACCGAATTTAATCTCCAGGCCCGTCGCGGTGATGATGATGTCGGCTTCGACAAAAGAACCATCTTTCATCCGGATGCCATCGGCTTCGAACCGCTCGATATGACCGGTGACCATCGAGGCCTTGCCCGACGAGATGGCGTCGAAAAAGTCGCCGTCGGGCACGGCGCAGAGGCGCTGGTCCCACGGGTTATAGGGCGGGTTGAAATGGACATCGACGGGATAGTCCCGACCCAAGGCCTTGACGATCTGCTTGCGCAGGAACTTTTTGACCTTCTCGGGCCGCTTCTGCGCCGACTGGTATTGAAAGGCGGACATCTTGATGTTTTTCCATCGGTTCAGTCTATAGCTACGGTCCGGCGACATGAGCTTGGATGTGACCTTCAGCACCCTGTCTTCGCTGGGAATGCTCGCCACATAGCTCGGCGTACGTTGCACCTGCACGACATGGGCGGCCGTTTTGGCGAGCTCTGGGAGCAGCGTCACCGCTGTCGCGCCCGAGCCGATGACGGCGACACGCTTGCCTGCATAGTCGAGGTCTTCGGGCCAGAGCTGCGGGTGGATGATAGGCCCGGTGAAGTCTTCGCGCCCCTCGAAGTGCGGATCATGGCCTTTGTCGTAGCGATAGTAGCCAGCACAAGAGAGTATGAAGCGTGTCTGGATCCTACGCGTGCTGCCGTTTCGCGCGTCCGAAATCATGAGTGTCCAGATATCGCGGGCACTGTCAAAGTCGATGCGATCCACGCGACTGTGGAACTGCACGCGCTCATCTATGCCGTATTCCGCTGCTGTATCGCGGACATAATCGCGAATGGCGGGCCCGCTCGCGAGCGTGTCCGTGCCGGGCCACGGGCGAAAGTCATAGCCCAGGGTCAGCATATCGGAGTCGGATCGGATGCCGGGGTAGCGGAACAGATCCCACGTTCCGCCAATGGCGTCGCGCGCTTCCAGGACGGCGAGTTTCCCGCCTGGGAACTCTGTGACATACCGACAGGCCGCGCCAATGCCGGACAGCCCGGCGCCAACGATGACCATGTCGTAGATTTCGCTCATAACTCTGTCATACACGGACGCGTCGCTGTGCATAGGCGCATGACTGCACCCATCAGCATTCAGATATGTTGCCAGTCGCCGCAGCGTGCCTGCACCAAAGTCAGCAGGCTGATGGTCGCCGTATCCGCGCGCAGAATTCTCGGACCGAGGGTAACCGAAACAGTCGTGGGCATGCCAAGCAGTCTATCGCGCTCCGCCGGGCTGAACCCGCCTTCGGGCCCGATGAGCAGGTCTAGCGGCGTGGCCAGATCCGCCTCCCCAACCAACTGCCCCCCGCCCGCTTCATCCGCAAAGACCAGCGTCCGATCCGAAACGGCGTCGAACAATGCCTTCGGCTCGCATAGTTCCGGCAGGTCTAGTCTCTCCGTCTGTTCGGCGGCCTCGATGATCTGCGCGCGGGAGCGTTCGAGTTTGAGCTTGGGAAACTGCGTGCGTTCCGTCAGCACAGGCTGAATTGTGCGCACACCAAGCTCCGTCGCTTTTTCCAAGATGGTGGCCGTGCGGTGTTTGCGAATGGGCGCGAAGAGCAGCCTTATGTCCGGGACGACACGCGGCGCGCGAAGCTGCCGGTCTATGCGCACAGTCATCGCCCGTTTGGCAACGGTCACCACGACAGCCGCCCACTCCCCGTCCTCCGCATTGAACAGACGCACCTCGTCGCCGACGCCCTTGCGCAGGACGGTGCCGAGATAATGCGCCTGTTCTTTCGCCAGCGCGATCTCGCCCTTTAGAGGCTGCGGCAGGTAGAGGCGCGGGAGGGTGTAGTTCGGTCTCATGGGTGATCCAGTCGCACGGTGTCGCCGCAGTCGATGGCTCTCAAAAGCGCATCGATAGTTCGACCGTCAGGATGGCGCCAATCCGGCGCAACATCCTTTAGCGGGAGCAGCACAAAGGCCCGGTCGGTCATGCGCGGATGCGGAAGTGTGACGTGAGGGTCATTGCTTCGCTGACCGGCATAGTCGATAAGGTCCAGATCGATATGCCGCGGTGCGTTGGCGACAGTTCTGACGCGTCCGAGCTGCTTTTCGACGCTCAAGAGGAGGTCCATCAGAGCCGAGGGCGGCAGTTCGGTTCGCACATCCAGCATGGCGTTCAAATAATCTGGCGCATCCGTTCCCGGTGGCCAGGCCGGACTCTGGTAGAGCGGGCTGACCGCCAGGATGACGAGTCCTTTCTCCGCGAGCGCTTCGACAGCCTGCAACAGCATTTCACGCGGGTTTGCCAAGTTCGCTCCGAAAGCGATAAGCGCCGGAGTCATATTCGACGCCATATTCTCGTATTTTTCAGCCACAGGCTCTTATGACATTCTATCCCGACGAGCGCTTCGCCATTTTCATCGATGGCGCGAATTTCTATTCCACCGTCAAAGCGCTGGATTTCGACATCGATTACAAGCGTTTACTGGCGTTCTTTGCGGCCAAGGGTCGATTGGTCAAAGCCTATTACTACACAGCCGTGCGAGACGGCGACGACTTTTCGCCGTTGAAGCCGCTGCTCGACTGGCTCGACTACAATGGCTTCCACATCGTCACCAAGCCGGCCAAGACCCACACGGACCGCGACGGGCGCACGCGGACCAAGGGAAATATGGACATTGAGATCGCGCTCGCCATGGTCGAGCTTGCCCCCCACGTCGATCATATGGTGCTGTTCTCCGGCGACGGAGACTTTCGTGCCGTGCTGGAGGCCGTGCAGAAACGCGGCGTGCGGGTGACAGTCGTCAGCAGCATGGAGATCAGCCCGCCCATGCTCGCCGACGAGCTGCGCCGCCAAGCTGATGCCTTCATCGACATCGACGATCTAGAACGCGAAGTCGGGCGCCCTAAAAGCGCGCCGGAACCGCGGAGACCCCGCGAGAGTGAGGATTTCGGTTATGAGTGATACGAGTCGCGGTGATCCCTCCCCGCCCTATTACTGCCAACGCTGCCCACGGCTCTTCACGTTTTTGAACGAGTGCCGCGACAACCTTCCCGGTCACTTCAACGGACCGGTCGAGACCTTCGGTGATGCGGATGCAGAATTGCTGATTGTCGGTCTCGCCCCGGGCGTGAATGGGGCGAACCGGACGGGACGCCCCTTTACCGGAGATTACGCGGGTGACCTGCTCTACAAAGCGCTCGCCGCGCATGGCTTCTCGAACGACAATTATGATAAGCGGATCGACGACGGACTCGCCCTCCGTCGCGCCGCGATCACGAACGCTGTCCGCTGCGTGCCCCCGCAGAACAAGCCGATCGCGGCCGAAATCAACACCTGCCGCGAATTCCTGAAGTCTCAGATTGCGTCCATGCCAAAGCTGAAGGTGCTGCTTTGCTTGGGCAAGATCAGCCATGACAGCACCGTTCGGGCGCTTGGCGGCAAAGTCTCGCGTGACAAGTTCGGGCATGGCAGCGAGTATGCGCTGGGCGGATATACGGTACTCAGCAGCTATCATTGCTCGCGCTACAACACGAACACGCGGCGGCTGACGGAGGCGATGTTCTTCGATGTCTTCGCGCGGGCGGAAGAGCTAGTCGGATAATCGCTAACCGCGCTCTCTCAGGATTCGCGCCTTATCCCTCTGCCAGTCCCGGTTCTTCTGGACATCGCGTTTGTCCCGGTTCTGCTTACCCGTCGCGAGGCCGATCAGGATTTTCACCTTGCCGCGCTCGTTGAAATACATGCGTAGCGGGACGACCGTGCGGCCCTTTCGCTGGGTTTCTCCGATCAGAACATTGATCTCGCGGCGCTTCATCAGCAGCTTGCGATTGCGCTTGGGCTGATGGTTGAACTGCGCGGCAGGCGGGTAAATCGGGATATTGGCATTGATAAGGTAGGCCTCGCCGTTTTCGACGTCGACATAGCTTTCCGCAATATTCGCCTTGCCCTCGCGCAGCGCTTTCACTTCTGTACCGAGCAGCTTCACGCCGGCCTCGAACGTGTCCTCGACCGCAAAGTCGAAGCGCGCACGGCGGTTCTCGGCGATCAGCGCGCCGTTCTCGCCCATGCCGGCTCTGGGTTTCCTGGCCGCCACTACAGCACAATTCCAGCGCGGGTCATGGCGGAGCGGACACGGCCCTTGGTCTCTTCGCGACAGGGCGTGATCGGGAGTCGGACGGTAGGCTCCATGCGGCCGAGCAAGCTAAGACCATATTTTGCGGGCGCGGGGCTTGGGTCGAGGAAGAGATCCTTGTGCAACCGATCCAATTTCGCACTCATGGCTTTCGCCGACGC
>CALDUL010000026.1 GCA_937923575.1 uncultured Algimonas sp. | reverse complement strand
ACAGCGGCCTGGATCATGAGGTTGTCGAGTTCGAGCGTTTCCATGAGATCGGTGTTCCAGACCATGGTGCGGTCCGTGACGGCCACATCGTCCATGCGCGCGGCGAGGGCTGTGACTTTGGAGACGCCCTCTGACAGGCTCTCGGTCGTGCGGAAGACGGCGCAGTGGGCTTGCATGGCTTTTTGCAGGTCCAAGCGCAGCTCGGCCGTGCCGACAGACCCGGAGGCATTGCGGAAGCGGTGGAGGCGGGTGATCGACTGCTCTCCGGCGTTGGCGGCCAAGGGCTTCGTGTCCGCGCCGGGCTTGACCGTCTCGCCCACGCGCAGGCCGGCGGCGCGGCCGAAGACCACAAGGTCGATCAGGGAATTGGACCCGAGCCGGTTCGCGCCGTGCACACTCACACAGGCCGCTTCGCCCACGGCCATCAGACCCGGCACGACGGCGTCGGGATTGCCGTCTTTCAGCGTCACGACTTCGCCGTGATAATTGGTGGGGATGCCGCCCATATTGTAGTGGCAGGTCGGCAGGACCGGGATCGGCTCTTTCGTCAGGTCCACGCCCGCGAAGATCTTCGCAGTCTCCGAAATGCCGGGCAGGCGCTCGGCCAGCGTGGCCTCGGGGATATGGTCGAGATGGAGGTGGATGTGGTCCTTGTTCGGGCCGACGCCGCGCCCTTCGCGGATCTCGATGGTCATGGCGCGGGAGACGACATCGCGAGAGGCGAGGTCCTTGGCCGACGGCGCATAGCGCTCCATGAAGCGCTCGCCCTCACTGTTGGTCAGGTAGCCGCCCTCCCCGCGTGCGCCTTCGGTAATCAGGCAGCCGGCACCATAGATGCCGGTGGGGTGGAACTGGATGAACTCCATGTCTTGCAGCGGCAGCCCTGCCCGCAGCACCATGGCATTGCCGTCACCCGTGCAGGTGTGCGCTGACGTGGCGGAGAAGAACACGCGGCCATAGCCACCAGTCGCGAGGATCACGGTCTGCGCCTTGAAGCGGTGCAGCGTGCCGTCGTCGAGCTTCCACGCGGTGACGCCGCGGCAGACGCCGTCTTCCATGATCAGGTCGAGCACGAAATATTCGATGAAGAACTCGGTCTTGTTGCGAAGCGACTGACCGTAGAGCGTATGCAGCATGGCGTGACCAGTCCGGTCGGCCGCCGCGCAGGTGCGCTGCACTTCGGGGCCTGCGCCCATGTTCTGCATGTGGCCGCCGAAGGGGCGCTGATAGATCAGCCCGTCTTCGGTGCGCGAGAACGGCATACCCCAGTTCTCCAGCTCGTAGACGGCTTTCGGGGCTTCGCGCGACAGATATTCGATCGCGTCCTGGTCGCCGAGCCAGTCGGAGCCCTTGACCGTGTCATACATGTGCCAGCGCCAGTCGTCCGGGCCCATGTTTCCGAGCGAGGCAGCAATGCCGCCCTGGGCCGCTACCGTGTGCGACCGCGTCGGGAAGACCTTGGACACGCAGGCGGTCTTCAGCCCCGCCTGGCTCGCGCCCAGTGCCGCGCGCAGGCCGGAGCCGCCCGCGCCGACGACGACGACGTCATAATCGTGATCGACCCACTGTGTCCCGTGGGTTGTGGTCGCTGGAGTGTTCACAGTCTTGGTCGCCATGTCTTCGGTCCGGTCTGCTTAGAAAAATGCCGTCACGACGAGCGCCGCGACAGAGACTGCCCATAGGATGAAGGCGACCAGCTTGTTTTTCAACAAGCCGAAACGCCGCAGATTGCCGCTGAAGTAATCCATGATCACCTCGTCCATCTCCAGCTTGCAGTACCAGAAAGCCGCCGTGAGAAAGGCAATCATCCCGATCGCGCCATGCGGGCTGCCGAGCCAGCCGAGAATGCCGTTCGCGCCATCCGGCAGCGCGACCAGAACGGAGATGATAGCCGGGATCAGCCCGATGATCACGCCCCAGCCCGTCAGGCTGTGGAGCTTGAAATGTTTGGTCCCGTGACGGGCGGAATTCGCGCTCATAGGACGGCGGCTCCAGCAGTGATGACAATCGCAAAGCCGAGCGCGAGCCCGATCATGGCGTAGGACAATTTGTTGTTTAGCTCCGGCGCCATCAGCGCGCCCTTGTTCCACACCGCATGCCGCAGCTGCGCCAGCGCCATGAAGGTGAAGGCAAACACGAACACGAACAGCCCCACGGCTCCCAGCGGCGAGAACAGCAGCCCAGCCAGCGGCAGCTCACCCGTGATCAGCACAGCCAGCAAGCCCAGCCCCACAATCGCCAGCGCCACATAGCAGATGATCGCGCTCGCCCGGTGCAGGATCGAGCTCATCATGGCCCCATGCCAGCGCCAGACTTGCAGATGTGGCGACATCGGTCGCGGGTCGGTCCATTCGGATGACATGAGGGCTCCTTGGGAGACTCCGGGGAGTGAGGGTCGTAATAGCGGCTCGCTCTATCATACGGGACGGGCGGGGCAAGGTTGCGTGAGCCAGTTGTCGCGCCCCCGCCCGGACCCGCTTGCACGCGCCTATAAGTTGTTTAAGCGC
>CALDUL010000025.1 GCA_937923575.1 uncultured Algimonas sp. | reverse complement strand
GTCAAGCCCCGGGGGCGAGGACTTATTATTAACATAACGCGCCTGTCCCCGGCCCCTGTGGCCGGGGCCTCCGGCTTGGCGTCTCTATGACAGGGATGGGGCAAAACTCGATCTGTCCCCGCTCACCGACTTAGCCGTCCTCCACCCATCCCCGCCGCCAGCGCGCTCCACACCTCGCCCATCCCCCGAACTTAACAATCGCATCCACCCCTATTCGGACTACTGCAGAGTGCGAGGACCCGCTGCGGGCATGGGAGATGCGTTGTCTCTTGCTCAGCGGGGGGTGGTTCGAGGAGCCAGGTGCGGGGTCACGCCCGTGGGGCTGGAGCGGTGCGTCTTACGAACGCGGCCGCTCGCGGCTCAGCCTGATCTCCGGGGACTGGGTCGCATAACGCACGGCTCGGCGCTCCGCAGGTTTCGCTTTGGACCCGAAAGACATCGCCGCGCAAAGGCGCGCGCCTTAGAGCCTGGAGGGTTGTGGCCTTTCGGGGGAGACCGCTGGAGCGGGCGATGGACGACGGGAACGAGGCGCGACGTGCGCAAACCATCCGGCGCGGGCGAAGGCCCCGAAAATGGTTGTTATTTTTGTCTAGTCCCATCGGGGCGGACGCCCGCGCCCATGCCACCTTCGGCTTGGAACGCTATTTCGATTGCCCTTGCTGCGGGACCGCCCCGCAGTCGCACAGGGACGCTTGGGCGAAAGCGACGCTTGGGGGAAAGGGACGCTTGGGCGACAGCGGCGCTTGGGCGGACGTCAGAACGGGTGAGGCGAAGGCGTCTGTCCGTCGATCAGGACGCCGTGGCGCGTCCGGGCAATATCTTCTGCGTCATGCGTTTCGGGTTCACGGCCATCAGCAGGCCGAAATTCATGGCTTTCAGGCTCGTCGTGACGCGGTCCGTCGTGCCCAGTTTCAGGAAGATCCGGCGCATATAGCTGTCGACGGTATGCGTCGATATTCCCAGTATATTGCCGATCTCGCGATTGGTCCGACCCATGACGACAAGCTCGAGGATATCGAATTCGCGCGTGGTCAATTGTATTTCGGTCTGCAGCCGGGCTTTCAGATGTCCGTAGCGCGTGTGCAGGCTGGTGCAGAGATTGCTGATCTGCCATGCAAAGGACGGCAGGAAATCGGATTTCGCCTTGCCCGTTCCGAGGAAGATGTATCCGCGAAGATTGTTGGGGCCGAATAGGGGCAGAGCGAACCCATCGCCGAACAAGCTGATGGTTTCATCGATGTAGTCGAGGACCGTCTCGCTCTCCTTTCCGATCAGGGCCTTGGCATCCGAAATCCAGAGGCCCTGATGCAATCGGAACACCTGATTGATGATCGGATCGAAATTGCGGCTGAATTCCCTAGTGTAGAATTCGATGACCGAGTCGGGAATATTGCGCGCATAGAAACGCGATGCCGGCTGCGTTTCGACAGAGCCGTAGCCCGGGAAGAGGTGGTAGGTGATGTGCTTGACGCCGTATCGAGCCAGTTCGTCAAAACCCGTCGAGACGACCGCATCGAGCGACGTCACATTCTGAATGCGCTGCGCGCTTGCATAGATGGCAAGCGGGTCCAGTCCGAGCCTGTTGTTCATCTCGGTGACGTCTCGCGCCTCACATGTCATGAGATGAACAGCCTTTTTCGTCTCTTTTTGATAATTTTGCCAATAGCGCCTCGGAGTCGCGCAAATCAACTCAATTATCGGGTTGATTTGACGCATCCGCGATGCTGCTAGCGCATCTGCGTCGGCGTAATCGCGCTACACGATTTCATTGCGCTGCATCGTGTGGACCCATCCGAGGACTTACAAAGTGGCTGCCAAGATGCCCTAAGAACGCGAATCAAATTTTGGTGAGGCGAGCATGGGACGACGCAACGTGAATACAGAAAGAGCAACGCTCCGGCCTCCCGGGCGGGGCTTGGACATCGGCAGGTTGAAACCCGGCCTGGCGGCATCCGAGGAGATCGACTCTCTCATGAAGGATTTCAACGCGTTGGATGCGCGGCTGGAAGCTCTGGCAAGATGTTCGCCCGAAATCGAGGATTATGAGCGTGTCGCCTATTTGATGGATCGACAGGACGGCATTGTGGAGCTCGTCAAGCATCTCCCCCTGAACTCCGATGACGACATTGTCGCTGCAATCTCTTTCTGGGAGATCGCGGAGAGGCGCGTCGATGATGACGCGGATTCGCGTCTGTCGACCCATATTTTGTCGGCGGTCCGCGAATCGCTGCTGGGTCGCACGCGCAAGGCATGAACGGTCTTTAGGTCGTGCAGTCCTTCCGGTCCGGTGGCGGAAGGCATCACTCTTGGCTCTCTCTCTTTCTCTAAGAAGTTAGCCACTCTGTCGAGATCGACCGGTTCGGATCTGTGCTCCCCAGTATCCGGGCCTGCCCTGACTCTAATTTTCCTGCCTCCACCCTCCCTGCCCGGATGCAGAGCGTGCGGATGCTATCGGGTAGCGCCCATTGGGGGCTCTCAGGGCGCGATGTCGGCGTCCACCTCGATCTTCTCGCCGCTCGGGCCGTGAAAGAAGATTTGCTGCTGCTGCCACGGCGCCGGTGTGCGGATCAGGCGGTAGTCGATTCCGCGCGCGTCGAGCCGCTCGATCAACGGCTCCAGACTGTCGGCGCGAAAGGCCATATGGTCGAGGACACCCTGCCGTTCCGCCGGGAGCCGCTCCACCCGCACCACATGCACAATCGCGAACTCGCCCGCATAGAGCCAGATCCCGTCCATGCTGAGATCGGGTCGCGGGCCGGGCATGAGGCCGAGCAGCTCGGTGTAGAAGTCGCGCGTGGCGTCGAGATCGACGGAGAGGACGGTGAAGTGGTCGGGGCGGAGTATCTTCATGGGGCAAGTATAGCGCCTCGGCAGGGCTGCGCCAGCGACGCTGGTGCGCTGTTCTATCTCAATAACTTAACTTGCTATTGAGGGGGCACGCGCCCATGTGAGAGCTATCGACCAAGGGCCAGATCATCGGCCTGCCAGCTGCGCGTTTTCCGGTTTCGGGTTCACGCGGTGCAGAATGCTTTTCCTACCAGACGTCGACAATGCTGCGCTTTTCTTTTTGGGGAGTTGTGGCCTCCGCCCGCGTGTCGCGGGTCGGGGAACCGACGAACTGCTTTAGAAAGGCTACACTATGTCGGATATGAAAACGGGTACCGTTAAATTCTTCAACACCACCAAGGGCTTTGGTTTCATCGCTCCCGAAGGTGGCGGCGACGATGTCTTCGTGCACATCAGCGCTCTGCAGCGCTCGGGTCTGGACACCATCAACGAAGGCGACAAGGTCCAGTTCAACACGGCTGTGAACCAGCGCTCGGGCAAGACGGCTGTTGACTCCATCAGCATGGCCTAAGGCTCACACATCTGCTTCCCCGCAAGGGGGCTAAGGCCCCTTCAGGGCTGTAGCAAATGTCCCTGCGACGCCAGCAGGGCCGGGGCTGAAAGGTCCCGTCTCCAATCTGGCGACGCAGAGTAGAAACAAAGAAGCCCTCGTCCGGTCACCCGGGCGGGGGCTTTTTTGATGCCGAAAGGTCGTCGTGTCAGGCGGCGAGCGCGCGTCCGCGTCGTGCGCGCTGCTGGCGCAGGGTGAACAGCCGCACGGGGCGCGTGTTGCGGATGATTTGCGTCAGGATGACCAGCGCGATGGACAGCGTCGCCGCATTGCTGATCGCGACCGGCCAGCTGCCCGAGAAAAGGCCGTAGCCGAGCCAGAGCGCGACGCCCGTGCAGAACATCGAATAGGTGGAAAGGGACAGCCCGTCCGTGGAGCCGGAGCGCAGGCATGCAATCGCTTGCGGTACGAAGGCGAGCGTTGTGAGGGAGGCGGCGGTATAGCCGATGAGTTCGATTGAGGTCATGGCGGGGCAATTAGTGGCGAGTTTTTCGTGCCGCTACCGCGAGATCGGCAAGGGAGCTCTGCGCAAATGTGCGAGCCAGTTTACGAAGATGACGCAAAACTGTCGCGGTTTGGCGAAGGGTTGTGCGGATATGTCCACGGGGTGGGGACGTGGAGTGGGGTGAAGAGTGTCGTGTCTCGGGAGACGTTATTTTAGGGGAAGTATTCCCGTCCTGCGGCCGGGGCGTGCTGGCGTCGCATGCGCGTTTTGCTGACGGCTGCGCCGCAGACCCTACACGGCAGCAAACTGGTGGGAGAGATTCACACCAAGCCGATAGTCTTGGTGGTGTGGTGCGCAGTGACGGGCTCGAACCGCCGACCCTCTCGGTGTAAACGAGATGCTCTACCAACTGAGCTAACCGCGCTGAAGCCTGAGAGTTAGGCGAATGGGACGGCCCGCACAAGACTATGCATCAGATGTGCGAGTGCTGACATTATTGGAGAGCCCGACTGCGCCAGCGGCGGTGTCCGGACGTTGCAAAACCTTGAAGCGCTGCGATTGGACGGAGGGCGCGAGCTGGCGCTGATATTTCTGAACGCAATTGCACCTTTGGCGTTGACGCTGCAAAATGTTGGCACTATCCGGCCCATCTCGCTTTGAGAGCGGGTGTAGCTCAGTTGGTTAGAGCGCCGGCCTGTCACGCCGGAGGCCGCGGGTTCGAGTCCCGTCACTCGCGCCATTCCTTCTTCGGAATGGGTCAGCGATCCTCCTTAGATTTTCGATAATCGGACGATGTGTTCACGGTCGTTTGCCTTGCTCCATGCTCGGCCGACAGCATGCCGTGGATTGGGCGGAACTTCTTGTCGCGGACCGTTACAATGACCGCGTCCTACGCCCGTGACTTGAAAATAAGGCAGCATGACACTTTTCTCTTGATCTTTGGTTGTCACTCTGACACCTAAAGCTCAACGCAAGGAAAGACACTCATGCCCGTCACGCTACACGACATGCACAACACAGAGATGGAGGTCAGCTTTCTCCGCTTCTCCGGCGGGGAACGTCATGTGCAACTCGGCGAAGCCCCAAATGGAGACCGGATCATTCGCGCCGACCTGCGCAGTTCCGACGATGTGTTCGATCTGCTGCTGCTCGCCAATGCGGTCGTCGAAGCGAAGCCGGAGGCGCGGCTCCATGTCGAAATTTCCTATCTGCCCTATGCGCGGCAGGACCGGGTCTGCGCGCCGGGGCAGGCTTTCTCGATGAAGGTGCTGGCCCGGCTGCTCGGCACGATGGAGAATGTCGACGCGCTGGTTGTCTGGGATTGCCACAGCCCGGTCGGCGCCAAGCTGACGGGCGCGGTTAACATTCCCGCACAGGACATCATCCGTACCAGCGACGAACTCACCCGCATGATCGTCGATCTGAACAGCGTGCTGGTTTGCCCGGACAAGGGTGCGGTCGCCCGCACAGAAGCGGTGGCGAAGGCCTTTCAGAAAGAGTTGCAGCCTGAGCCGATTGTTTTCTGCGAGAAGGTCCGCGATCCCGCGACCGGACAGATCACCCATACGAATGTGAAGACCGACAGCTTGGTGGGACGCACTGCTATCATCACGGACGACATTTGCGACGGCGGCTACACTTTCATCAAGGTCGCCGAGCAGCTTCGCGCCAAGGGGGCCGAGCGCGTCGTGCTCTTCGTCACCCATGGTATTTTCAGCAAGGGGCTGAGCGTGTTCGACGGGCTGATCGACCAGGTGTTTACAACCGACAGCTTCGCTCACGATCCACACCCTGGGCTCACCGTCATCCCGTTCGAATACGACTTCAAAGCTTAGAGGAAAGGAGCCGCAAAATGCGCCTCAACCCACTCACTGCGATCGATTTCTACAAGGCCGATCACCGTCGTCAGTATCCGGACGGGACTGAATATGTGTACTCCAACTTCACCCCGCGTTCCGGCAAGCTCGCGCCCGTGCTCGACACCTATGACGAGAAGGTCGTGTTCTTCGGCCTGCAGGGCTTCATCAAGCGCTTCCTCATGGAAACCTGGAATGAGGAGTTTTTCGCCAAGGACAAGGACACCGTCGTGGCCGCCTACCGCAAGCGGATGGACAACGCGCTGGGCGAGGGCGCGGTGCCGACGAACCACATCGAGGAACTGCACGATCTCGGCTATCTGCCGATCCTGATCAAAGCGCTCCCTGAAGGCAGCCGCGTTAACATGCGCGTGCCCATGCTCACGGTCATCAACACCAAGCCCGAATTCTTCTGGCTGACCAACTATCTGGAGACGGCGCTGAGCGCAGGACTCTGGAAGTCCTGCGCCACGGCGACCATCGCGTTCGAATACCGCAAGCTGCTTAAGGATGCTGCGCTGGCCACCGGTGTCGATGTCGAGAGCATCGCCATCCAAGCGCATGATTTCAGCTTTCGCGGCATGAGCGGCATTGCCGACGCGACCATCTCTGGTGCGGGTCACCTGACCAGTTTCATCGGCACGGACACGGTCGCCGCGATCGATTATCTGGAGCACTACTATAACGCCGACAGCGCCAATGGCCCCATCGGCGTGAGTGTGCCCGCGACCGAGCACAGCGTCATGTGCATGGGCACGAAGGACGACGAGATCGAGACCTTCCGCCGCCTGATCGAAGATCTCTACCCGACCGGGATCGTGTCCATCGTGGCCGATACCTGGGACTTCTGGCAGGTCATCACGGAGTTCACGGCCGCGTTGAAGGGCAAGATACTCGCCCGCAAACCCAATGCGCTGGGACTCGGCAAGGTCGTGTTCCGGCCTGATAGCGGCGATCCGGTCAAGATCATCTGCGGCGATGCGGATGCACCTGCTGGCAGCCCGGCTCACAAGGGCGCGGTGCAGTGCCTCTGGGATGTCTTCGGGGGCACGGAGACCGCGACCGGACACAAGGTCCTGCATGAGCGGGTCGGGCTGATCTACGGCGACAGCATCACGCTGGAGCGCGCCAAGCGCATCCTTGACGGGCTGGCCGCCAAGGGTTTCGCGAGTTCCAATGTCGTGCTCGGCATCGGCAGCTACACCTATCAGTACATGACCCGCGACAGCTTCGGCTTCGCCATGAAGGCGACCTGGGGTCAGGTAAACGGCGAGGGCCGTCCGATCTTCAAGGATCCCATCACGGACAGCGGCCTGAAGAAATCCGCCAAGGGCCTGCTCCGGGTCGAGCGCGAGGGCGACGACTTCGTTCTTTATGACGAGCAGACAAAAGAGCAGGAAGAGCAGGGCGCGATGACCCCCGTGTTCCGAGACGGCAAGCTGTTGCTCGATGACAGCCTGGAAGCCATCCGCGCGCGGCTGGCCCGATGAACATTCCCGAGCAAACCGAGGAAGACTACCTGCGCGGATATTCCGCGCAGGATTTTCATGCGCCGCTCTGCACGGTGGATGTCGCCGTGTTCGGTGTGGACGACGGTGTATTGAAAGTGCTGCTGGTGCGTCGTCGCGATCACCCGTGCCGTGACCGCTGGGCGCTACCGGGCGGCTTTCCTGATCTCTCTGGGGACAGCGACATCGCGCAGACCGCGCACCGCAAACTGCGGGAGAAAACCGGGCTCGACGCGCCCTATCTCGAACAGGTCGAAAGTATCGGCAATGCGACCCGCGACCCGCGCGGTTGGTCGGTGACGCTGCTCTATTTCGCATTGCTCGATTTCGCGAAGGTCGGTGCGCTGGTGGACGACACGGAATGGGTCGCCGTCGATGAGGCGCTCGCGCGACCGCTCGCCTTTGACCACGTCACACTTCTGCAAACCGCGCGGACCCGGCTGCAGTCCAAGACACGCTACACCGCCCTGCCGATGCGCCTCATGCCGGAGGCCTTCACCCTGTCGGAGCTGCAGCAGGTCTGCGAGACCATTCTCGGACATAGTCTGGAAAAGAAATCCTTCCGCCGCCGCTTGGAGAAGACAGACATATTGACCGAGACCGGAGAAATGCGTCCGACCTCGCGCCGCCCGGCCAAGCTCTACCGGATCAGCGGAACGCACCGCGACGACTTCGTCTTCCCGGGCATGTTGGAGGCACGGTGATGCGGCGCGTCTATGTCGATATGGACGGCGTGCTCTGCGACTTCGAGGGCGCCGTGGCAGAAGGTCGAAAGGCGGAGCCGGAGCGCGAATACCCGCAGAGCCGACCCGGTTTCTACCGCGGATTGGCTCCGATACCGGGCGCGCTCGAAGCCATGATACAGCTCAGCAACGACCCTCAGATCGACCTCTGGATTCTCACTGCGCCGTCTGTCTTCAATCCGCTCAGCTACACGGAAAAGCGGCTCTGGGTCGAAGATCATCTGGGGTTTGAGATGTGTCACCGCCTCATCATCGCACCGGACAAATCGCTGCTGCGCGGCGACGTGCTGATTGACGACCACGATCGCGGGCGGGGGCAGGAACGGTTTGAGGGCAAGCTCGTATATTTCGGCTCTCCGGCCGTGCCGGACTGGAGCGCGGCCTTAGCGCACTGCTGATGCGCGCATCTGCCCCCTTTGAGCTGGGGCGTTTGGAGGCTAGTCATGTCCTGGATTTGACGGGTGCAAACACCCGCGCTTCGGGGAAATATGATGATACGCTCTGCTTTGTTGGCGACAACCGCCATGTTCTTGCTCACCGCCTGCACGGGGAGCGCGCCGGATACGAAGGAGGCAGCAAGCGCCGAAAAGCCGGCCGCGACATTCGCCGCCGTCGATGACAACCGCATCAAGACTGCTTCGGCGGGCGAGGAATGGCTGTCCTATGGCGGCACTTATGACGAGCAGCGCCACTCGACGCTGACGCAGATTAACAAGGAAAACGTCGGAGAGCTCGGCGTGGCGTGGTCCTACGATCTCGCGACCAATCGCGGCGTGGAAAGCACGCCGATTGTGGTCGACGGCGTCATGTATGTCACCTCGGCCTGGTCGATCGTCTATGCGCTCGACGCCAAGACGGGAGAAGAGCTCTGGGTGCACGAGCCGGATGTGGACCGATCCATGGCGATCAAGGCCTGCTGTGATGTCGTGAACCGCGGCGTGGCGGTGTATGACGGCAAGGTCTTTGTCGGCGTCATCGACGGCCGTCTGCAGGCGCTTGACGCCAAGACGGGTAAGCTCGAATGGTCCGTCGTCACGGTCGATCAGGACAAGCCCTACACCATTACGGGCGCCCCCCGCGTGGTCGACGGCAAGGTGTTGATTGGCAATGGCGGCGCGGAGTTGGGCGTGCGCGGCTATGTCAGCGCTTACGACACCGATACAGGCAAGAAAGTCTGGCGCTTCTACACCGTGCCCAACCCGAACAAGCAGCCTGACGGCGAGGCTTCAGATGATGCCTTCGTCAAGGTCGGCAATGTGTCCTGGGGCGATACGGGCAAGTGGACGACGGAGGGCGGCGGCGGGACCGTCTGGGATTCGATCGTCTATGACGAGGTCAATGACCGCGTGATCTTCGGTGTTGGCAATGGCTCACCCTGGAATTGGGAACGGCGCGACCCGTCAGGCAAGGACAATCTGTTCCTGTCCTCCATCGTCGCCGTCGATGCCGATACGGGTGAATATGCCTGGCACTTCCAGACGACGCCCGGCGACACCTGGGACTACACCGCGACGCAGACCATTATTCTCGCCGATCTGCCACTCGGAGAGAACGGCGCCTCCCGCCGCGTCGCCATGCAGGCACCGAAGAACGGCTTTTTCTACGTCATCGACGCGGGCACGGGCGAGTTCATCCATGCTAAGAATTTTGTGCCGCAGAACTGGGCCGAAGGGCTGGACGAGAGCGGTCGTCCCATCGTGACGGCAGAGGCGCGCGATCAGAGCGTGCCGCACTTCCAGACGCCCGGCCCGCTAGGCGCGCATAACTGGCATCCGATGGCGTTTAGTCCGGAACTGAACCTTGCCTACATTCCGGCGCAGGAACTGCCGCAGGCCTATGTCGTCGATCCGCTCGCGGAAAGCAGCCCGACCAAATGGAATACCGGCGTGGACTTCGCGGCGGGCATTCCGACCGAATTCACGCCTGAGATCCGCAAGATGGTGCGCTCGACGCTGAAGGGGCGTCTCATCGCTTGGGACCCGATCAAGAATGAGGAGCGCTGGGCGGTCGAGCACAACAACGCCTGGAATGGCGGCGTGCTCTCGACCGCAGGCGGGCTGGTCTTTCAAGGCCAGCTCGAGGGCGAGTTTGCGGCCTATGACGCGGCGACGGGCGAGAAGCTCTGGGCGTCCGACGTGCGATCCGGCGCGGCCTCGGGGCCGGGCACGTTCATGATCGACGGCGAGCAATACGTCACCATCACGACGGGCTGGGGCTCTGCCTATGCTCTTTCGGCGGGCTATGCCTATGACCAGAAAGTCGAATCGACTGTTGGCAAGGTCGTGACCTTCAAGGTCGGCGGCGAGAAGGAATTGCCGCCTGTGCAGATGGTCCAGCGCGACCTGACGCCCAAAGCGGCGAGCTTTGGAACAGCCGAGCAGATCCAGTCCGGCCTTGTCCACTACTCGCGCAATTGCATGGTCTGCCACGGGCCGTTCGTGCAAAGCTCGGGCGTTCTGCCCGACCTGCGCTGGAGCGAATATTCCGGTGACAAGGAGCTCTGGGACGAAGTGCTCCATGACGGCGCGCTGCAGGAAAATGGCATGGTGTCCTTCGCCGATGTGCTCTCAGACGAGGAGATGGAAAACGTCCGCGCCTATGTGCTGAACCAGGCCCATTCCGACGTGAACACGAACTAGGCGATGGGAGTTCTGCAGCGCGAGGAAACGGCCGAACAACGCTGGAGCCGATTTTCGCCCATCGTCACGGGCGATGACTATATCGACTCTTTACGGGAGCGAGAGATCGAGCTGTTCCTGTTTGGCGAGCGTGTCGCGGACCCGGTCGATCATCCCGTCATCCGGCCGTCCATCAATGCGCTGGCGCGGAGCTATGAGCTGGCCCTGGAAGATCCGGAGCTTGCGAGCGCGCACAGCCCGCTGACCGGGGAGCGGGTGAACCGCTTTCTGCATCTGGTGGAAAGCCCTCAAGACCTCGTTATGAAGAACCGCATGCAGCGGAAGATGGGGCAGTTGACGGGCACCTGCTTCCAGCGCTGCGCCGGGCTCGACACTGTGTCCGTGCTGCACTCCATCACTTACGATATCGACGCCAAACACGGCACGGAATACCACGCCCGCTATCTGCGCTTCATGGAGCAGGCCCAGCGCAATAACATCATCCTCGGCGCGGGCATGACCGACCCCAAGGGCGATCGGTCAAAGCGCCCGCATCAGCAGGCGGACCCCGATCTCTTCATGCGCGTCACGCGCCGCACAGATGACGGGCT
This sequence comes from uncultured Algimonas sp., assembly GCA_937923575.1. Lineage (GTDB taxonomy): Bacteria > Pseudomonadota > Alphaproteobacteria > Caulobacterales > Maricaulaceae > Litorimonas. The sequence goes on along the minus strand of CALDUL010000025.1, from coordinate 31,870 downwards.
CTATGTCACCGGGGCCAAGGCCCACATGACCGGGGGTTGGAACAGCCACTGGATCTGCGTCATGCCGACGATGAACTTGGGCCCAAATGACAAAGATTATGCGGTTGTCGGCCTCGTCCCGGCAGACGCCCACGGCATGACCTTCATCTACGGCCGACAAAGTTGCGACGCGCGTGCGCTCGAAGCGGGCGATATCGACAAGGGCAATGCCACTTACGGCGGGCAGGAAGTGCTGGCCGTGTTCGACGACGTCTTCATCCCTTGGGAGCACGTGCTGATGGACGGCGAATATGAGTTCGCGCAGGAAATGGTCAGCCGGTTCACCAGCTATCACCGTGCAAGCTATGTCTGCAAAACGGGGCTGGGCGACGTCATGGTCGGCGCGGCAGCGTCCATTGCCGAGCAGAACGGCGCGGAAGCCGCATCGCACATCAAGGACAAGCTGGTGGAGATGACCCATCTCAACGAGACCATCTACAGCTCCGCCATCGCGTCCTCGCATGAGGCCTCGCAGCTCGAATCCGGCATCTGGATGAACGACCCGATGCTGGCCAATGTCTGCAAACACAATGTCACGCGCTTCCCTTACGAAATCTCGCGACTGGCGCAGGACCTTGCAGGCGGCATTATGGTGACCCTGCCCAGCGACGCCGATTTCGAGAGCGACCACACCGGCCCAATGCTGGAAAAATACCTCCAGGGCGCGACGGACCATAGCGTCGAAGACCGCCGGCGTATCTTGCGTCTGATCGAGAACATGACGCTGGGCCGCAACGCCGTCGGCTACCTGACCGAATCGCTCCACGGGGCAGGCAGCCCGCAGGCGCAGCGTATTCAGATCCTGCGCGGCATGGATGTCGAGACCAAGAAGGACTATGCTCGCAAACTCGCCGGCATTCGCCGCGAGGACGGGCGCACCGTTCTGATCGATACGCTTGCGGCGGAGTGAGGTGGGCGGTGAAGTGAGGCGGGCGGCTTGACGCCTCGCTTGCCCGCGCCCAAGTCGCGGCCATGACCGCGGCGTCTGATAACTACGAGATTTCCGTCGCACCGATGATGGACTGGACGGATCGGCATTGCCGGTTCTTTCATCGTCTGCTGTCGGGGCGCGTGCGGCTCTATACCGAAATGGTGGTTGCGGATGCGGTGCTGTTTGGACCGACGGAGCGGCTGCTCGGCTACGACAGGATCGAGCATCCGGTCGCGCTGCAGATCGGTGGCTCCGACCCGGCCAAGCTGCGCGAGGCGAGCCGGATCGGCGCGGAATATGGCTATGACGAGATCAATCTGAATGTCGGCTGCCCGTCCGACCGTGTGCAGTCGGGGCGCTTTGGCGCCTGTCTGATGGCCGAGCCGGAGTTGGTGGCAGAGCTATTTACCGCCATGCGCGACGGGGCGGGTGAGACGGATGTGACCGTCAAATGCCGTCTCGGGATCGATGATCAGAATATGGACGAGACCCTGCCGCGCTTTATCGAAACGGTTGCGCAAGCTGGCTGTACGACCTTCATCATCCACGCGCGCAAAGCGTGGCTGCAAGGGCTTTCGCCCAAGGAAAACCGGACCGTCCCACCCATCGACTATGACCGCGTTCGCAGGGTGAAGGCGCGCTATCCGGAGCTGCGCATCATGCTCAATGGCCAGATCGAGAAGGTCGCGCACGGGCTGAGCGAAGCGGGCGCGCTGGACGGCTTCATGATGGGGCGCGCGGCCTATCACGATCCGTGGACGCTGACGGCCGTCGATCCGGTCTATGGCGAGCCAGCGCCGGGCCTCACCCGCATGGAGGCGGCGGAAGCGATGGTCCGCTATCTGGAGCGCGTTCAGGACTATGACCGCTCGGCCAAGGCGACGGTGCGCCACATCATGGGGCTGCTCGCTGGACAGCCGGGCGCGCGGGCGTGGCGGCGGACTCTGTCCGAGGGTCTCTCCGCCAAGCTGCCGCCTTCGCAGATTGTGGCGAACGGCGTGGCGCTGATGCAGGAGAAGGCGGCTTGAGCGACCTTCTTCCCCTCATCGCCCTGCTGCTCGGCGTTGGCGCGATCGCCGGCTTCACGGCTGGACTGTTCGGGATCGGCGGCGGGGCCGTCATGGTGCCCGCGCTGTTCTTCGCCTTTGACCGGCTCGGCGTGGGCGAGGGCGTATTGATGCACTGCGCGGTCGCGACCAGCGCATCCGTGATCATCGTCAATGGCTGGCGCAGCACGCGCGGCCATCTTGCGCGCGATAGCGTTGCAACAGAACTCATCTGGCCGCAGCCGATCGCAAAAGCCTGGTGGCGCTCCTACGCGCTCTGGATCGGGGTCGGCGCTTTCATCGGTGCGTGGTGGCTCGCGCCGCGATTGCGCTCCGACACGCTGACGCTGATCTTCGCGGTCGTGGCCGGGTTCGTGGCCCTGCAGTTTATCATCGGGCGGCCCAGCTTCGTGCTGCGCCGTTCTGTTCCCGGAGGCCTCGCGCCGCCCATCGCAGGCAGCGCCGTCGGTGCGCTCTCGGCTGTCATGGGCATAGGCGGCGGCTCGATCTCCGTCCCGCTACTGACGCTATGCGGCGTGCCCGTGCACCGCGCGATCGGGACGGCGGCGGGGTTTGGCCTCGCCATCGCCCTGCCCGCAACGCTGGGGTTCATCCTGTCGGGCTGGGGTATCAGCGGCCGTCCGCCGTTCTCGCTGGGCTATGTCAATCTGGCGGGCTTTGCGCTGATCGTGGCAGCGGCGTGGTTCATGGTCCCGCTCGGGACAAAGGCCGCGCATAAGCTCTCGGCCGTGCCGCTGCGGCGCATCTTCGGCTATCTGCTGATCGCGGTTGCGGCCAATATGGCGCGCAAGACGGGCATATTCTAGAGTCGCATCATCAGCTGCGTCGGGGTCGCCTCGACCTTCTGCAGCTCGCCCAGAAACGTCATGCCGAGCAGGGAAATATGCAGGCCATCGGCCAGCACCAGCCCTTCGACATTGCGCACGCGAATGCCGCCGATCTGCACATCCTTCAGCGTCACCGGCGCGGCCTTGGTCTGGCCATTCGCCGTGTTGACGGTGATCGTATATTGCAGCGCGCGCGGGTCGATCCCGGCACGACGCGCATCGTCCAGCGTCAGCGCAACGCTGCTTGCCCCCGTATCGACGAGAAAGCGCACGGAGCCGCTGTTGACCCGAGCCTGGGTGAAGAACTGTCCGTTCACGCGGGGCAGGGACACGACGGAGGCGCTCTGCGGACGCGCGGCGGGAGAGATGGCGACCGCGCTTTGCTCCGGTGTGGCGGGCTGAATGACCGCGGCTTGCTGGCGTTCTTTAATCTGGCCGTGCAGGTAATAGCCGCCCAGCCCGCCGATGACGGCGCAGAATCCGAGGTTGGTCAGCAGGGAATCGCTCATGCCCTCCGTCTAACGCTGCAACGCTAATGCGGCGGAAAGCGACAGGGTTAATCAAATGAAAAGGGCTGACGGGTTCAGCGAAGCGCCCTAGACCGCCCGCATGAGTGATTCAGACACAGCCGCGGGCGGTTCGCCCTTTGACGATATCCGGGCGCTCGCCAGATCGGTCCCGGCGCGCGAGGATAGTCGCTATTCCGAATTGTTGAGCGCGGCCGACAGTGTCGGCCAGGACCTGCGCCCGCTGGGCCGTCTGGCGGTACCGCTGGCGCGGATCGTGTCGGTCCAGGGCCAGGACGAGCCGCGGCTGGCGCGTCCGCTGGTCGCCGTATTTACGGGAAGTCAGGGCGTCGCCGACGATGCGGTTCACGGTGCGAAGACGCGTGTCGTGGGACTGTCCGAGGGCCAATGCGCCGTCCGCGGTGTGGCCCAAGCGGCGGGCGCGGCATTCAAGGTCTATGAGTTCGGGACTGAATATCCGGCCGCCGACCTCCGTCAGGGACCGAGCCTGTCTGAGCGCGACTGCGCGGCCGCCATCGCCTTTGGCATGGAAGTCGTGGCGGAAGGCGCGGACGTCGTCGTCATGGGCAATGCGGGCTTTGGTTCTGCCACGGCCGCGGCCGCGATTGCGCTGGGGCTGTTCGGCGGAACGGCGGAATATTGGGCCAGCGGAACGGGTGAAAAGGGCTTGGCGCGCATTGACGCCGTGCGCGAAGGCGCCCGCGCCAATGCCGATCTGATGGGAAACCCGCTGGATGTGCTGCGCGCCTTTGGCGGACGCGATCTGGCGGGCACAGTGGGCGCGATAATCGCCTGCGCCCACCAGCGCATTCCAGTCATACTCGACGGCTATGTCGTCACAGCCGCCGCAGCCGTCGCCCACGCTATCGCCCCAGAGGCCGTGGCGCATTGCGTTGCGGGCCATGTCTCGGGCGAGCCGGCACACCGCGCGCTGCTCGATCGGCTGGATCTCGCGCCTGTGCTCGACCTCGACGTCAATATCGGCGACGGCACGGGCGGGGCACTGGCCTTGCAAGTCCTGCAGGCCGCCGCCGCCGGGCTGGGCACGCTTTCCCGCTAGCGCCGCGATTTCGCAACTCGCATTGCGCAGATGACGGAGTAAGGCTCGCACATGAGCATCTTCTCGCACCCTGATTTCGACGGACACGAGGCGGTCCACGCCTTTCACGACGAGGCGTCCGGCCTGCGCGCTTTTATTGCCGTGCACAATACGAACCGCGGCCCGGCCAGCGGGGGCACGCGCTTTTGGAGCTATGCATCGGACGCCGACGCGCTGACCGATGCGCTGCGCCTGTCGCGCGCGATGAGCTATAAGAATGCCGTCGCCCGGCTGGGTATTGGCGGTGGCAAGGGCGTCATCATGCGGCCCGCAAATTTTGCTAGCGATCAGTTTGACCGCGAGGCACTTTTCCGCGCCTATGGTCGTGCCGTGAACGATGTCGCCGGGACTTACGTGACGGCCGAAGACGTCGGCGTGTCGCCCGCCGATATGGTCACGATCAAGACGCAGACCGATTTTGTCGCCGGACTGCCCGATACCTCTGGTGACCCGTCGCCCGTGACGGCAGACGGCGTGTTTCGCGGCATCCGTGTCGCGCTGCGCCATGCTTTTGGCTCCGACACGTTGGAAGGCCGCAGCGTCGCCGTGCAGGGGCTCGGTCATGTCGGTTACGCCTTGGCGGAACACCTTTCGCAGGCGGGCGCATCACTTATCGTGGCAGACATCAACGACGCGGTGACAGCGCGCGCGAAGTCGGAGCTCGGCGCAAAGATCGTCGCGACCGACGCGATCCACGCGCAGCCCGTCGATGTGTTCTCGCCTTGTGCACTGGGCGGTGCGATCAATGCCAAGACCCTGCCGCAGATCACGGCCAAGATCATTGCAGGCGCCGCCAATAATCAGCTCGCCACGCCCGCCATGGCCGAGCATGTTGCGCGCGCGGGCAAGCTCTACGCGCCCGACTACGTCATCAATGCCGGCGGTATCATCAATGTCGACGCGGAGGTCTCATATGACCGCTACGATCCGGAGTGGGTGCGCGGAAAGCTCGACGAGCTGGAGGAGACGATGGACGAAGTCTTCACCCGTGCCCGCAAGGAGGGCTCCACCACATCCGCGATAGCCGAGGAGATCGGCCGTATGCGACTGGCGGAGCGCCGCGACTGGCGTTAGCGTCTCCTCGGAACTGGGGAGGTCATCATGGACACAGCCATCATATCGTCGTTTCTCGCGCCCGTGCTGGCACTGATCGGCTGGTCGCTGATCATGTGGATCTGGCTCTATGCGCTGCGCTTGCCCGCGCTGTTGAAGATGGGCCCGGACGGGACGAGCGATGATGTGAAGAACCCGGATGGACAGTGGAAAAACATCGTTCCGCTGAAGATCCAGGCGCCCGCGCATAATTACAATCACCTGATGGAGCAGCCGACGATCTTCTACGCGCTGATGTTCTACTGCGCGCTGACGGGCAATGTCGGCGGGCTGATCCCGATGTTGGCCTGGGCCTATGTCGGCCTGCGCGTGGTGCACAGCTTGGTGCAGAGCTTCGTCGGGCCGGTGCAGCTACGCTTTGCCGTCTTCTCGCTGGCGACATTCTGCCTCTTCGGCATTGTTGCCGCCATTCTTCTCTAGGAGCCTGCCATGTCTACCATTCTCGTGACCCTCATCACCTTTGCCGACCGGGACGAATACGCCCATTACGCGCGCATGGCGGGCGAGCTCTTCATGCGAGAGAAAGTCGGCATTATCGTCAATGACGAAAACCCCGAGGTGGTCGCGGGCCAAATAGAGGTCGACAAGGTCGTGGTGCTGGAATTCCGCGACGACGCGCATATGGCCGCCGTGCTGGGTAGCGAGGATTACAAAAAGGCGCTCGTCCACCGCGAGAAGGCGATCCGTCTGCGCACGATGAAGGTCGAGCGCTTCGCCATGCCGGGGTAGGGGCTAGACCGCGCCTTTGCGTACTGCGGCCCACACGGCGGACAGCGCGATGAAGTCAGCGCTCTCGTCGGGGTCGCGGTCATTGTTGAGGTCAGCCGGACTATTGCGGGTGATGATGATGCCGAGCGGCTGACCCGTCGCGCTGTCGATCACGGCTCCGCCGCTCATGCCCGTTACCACGGGTTCGTCGGGCGCGGTGATATGGGCGATCCACTGGCCGGGCATGCGCTCGTGATAGATCAGTCCCTCTCGCCGTTCCGCGTTCCGCGCACCGGCGGGGAAGCCGATCATGGTGACGGCCTGACCGATGCGCGGCACGGCGGGCTTGCGCGCGGGCAGTGTGCAGCCGACGAGCGCCGCGTCCAGTCCGTCGGGCCAGCTCACAGTCTCACCAGTGGCGAAGGGCGGTAGGTGACCGCCGATGTCGGAGACGCAGTGGCCGGCGCTGATCCAGCCACCCCAATGAGCAAACCAGCTGGTGTAGCATTGCGAGCCGTGATCATTGTGAAAGTAGCGGCGGATGTCTGCGCCCACATTGGGCGCGGCGACCGCGGGCGTGGCGTTGAAGGGCTCTGCCCAGGGTGTCGCATTGCCCTGCGCGGCGGGCTCCGGTGAGGCGGGTCGTTTGGTGTGTTTGCCGAAGATGCGCGACCAGATCATGCGCAGCTTGTGGAGCGCCGCTTCTGTGCTAGCAAGCGCTCATGCGCTTTCTTCTCCCACTCGTCTTTCTGCTCGCCGCCTGCGCGTCCTCCGCAAATGGCAAGCCAGCGATCTGCGATGACCTCCCGGCGGGCGATATCTGTGCCTATGATGCGGAGCGGGACGCCTCGGACGACATCCGTATCGCGACCGAGATCGCGGCGGCGAACGACCAAAAGACAATTGTCGTCATGGGCGCGGACTGGTGCCACGATAGCCGGGCCTTGGCGGGATATTTGCTGAATGAGCGTTTCAAACCGCTGATCGCGGAGCACTACCGCGTCGTATTCGTCGACGTCGATCAGAAAAACCGCAATATCGATATCGCGCGCCGCTACGGCGTCGATGCCATTGTCGGCACGCCGACGGTCTTCGTGCTGGATTCCGATGGCACAGTGCTGAACCTCGATACCGCCCCGAGCTGGCGCAATGCGGCGAGCCGGACGGAAAACGCGATCTACGACTATTTCGAAGATTTCGCGCAGCGCTAGAGGCGCTCACAAAGGGGAGGGGAGCCCATGTTTATTGGCCACTACGGACCCGCAGTCTGGGACGCGCATCGCGCCAATGGCGTGCGACTTTGGCACGGTTTTCTCGCCGTGCAAGCCGTCGATTTCGTCACCATGGCGCTGGGTATTCTCGGCATCGAAGGGCGCGGACGGCTCGATACGCATCCGCTGGCGTTCGACATCGCCTATTCGCATTCTCTGGTCGGCAGCATCGTCATCAGCGTTATCGCCGCGCTGATCTACCGGGCTTTGCGTCCCAAGGCAGGGCGCAAGGGCATGATCGTGATTGGCCTGCTGGCCTTCTCGCATTGGGTGTTCGATCTTATCGTCCACCGTCCGGATATGCCGATCCTGCCCGGTGGGGACAATTACCTCGGCTTTGGCCTATGGGACTTTCCGTGGCCCGCCTATGGGCTGGAGGTGTTGCTGCTGGGCGGCATGATCGCATGGTGGCTGAGCGTCACGCGCGGCCCCACATGGACAATGATCGCGAGCTGGGGGCTGGTGAGCCTGATGTCGGTCATGCAATTCTTCCTGATGACCAAACCGACGCTGGAGTTCCAGCGGACCGGCATTCTCCCGCCGCTGCCCGAAGGCCCCGGCCTGTCGATTGCGGGGATCGTGGTGTTTATTGTCTTCGCCGCCGTCATCGCGCTGATCGAACGCAGCCGCAGGCCGAAAACCGCCTAGATCTGATCGTCCCTGATCTTGCCCGGCAGGCTTGTCGCGCTGCTGCGCTTGGCTTGGGCGAGCCGGAGGCCGCGCCCGGTCAGCACGGCGTCCGCACCGAATTTCGCCCGCGCGATGTCAGAGGCTCGCTCCGCCTTGGCGCGCTTGGCGGCCTTGGCGTCCAGCAAGTCCGGCGCATCGCCGGCTGGCGCGCAGAGCCCGCTGATGCCCGCGCCGATCAGGCGGTAGGATGTGCGCGCCTTCGCGACCTCGCTCTCCAGCAGCGGTTCCAGCGCGTGGAAGATCGCGTCGGCCAGCTGGACCGGCTGGGCCAGCGTGCGGCGCCGAGTGATCGACTTGAACCGTGCGGTCTTGAGCTTCAGCGTGACGACCGTGCCGGCCAGCGCCTTTGCCTTGCTGCGGTCCGCCGTCTTCATACAGACCTGCCAGAGCTTGTCCTTCAGCGCTTCGAGATCGCTGATGTCCGTCGAGAATGTCGTCTCCGCGCTGACGGATTTGCGCGTGCTGACCGGGTTGACCTTGCGGTGGTCTTCGCCGCGTGAGAGCCGGGCCAGCCGAAGGCCGTGATCGCCGAAACGCTGGGCCAGCCGCTTGTCGTCCCAGCGCCGTACATCCGCTATGCTATGCAACCCTGCGGCGTTGAGTTTGGCCGCGAAAGCCGGGCCGATACCGTAGATGAAACCGACCTCCTGCTTGTCGAGAAAGGCTTGCGCGTCGCCTCGCCCCAGCACGGCAAAGCCGTGCGGCTTGTCCAGGTCCGATGCCGTCTTGGCGAGGAACTTGTTGTAGGACAGCCCGACGGAGACAGTCACGCCGACCTCGTCCAATATGCGTCGCTGCAGACGGATCAGGCTCTGCGCGGGCGTGCGGCCGTGTAGGCGCATCGTACCTGTCAGGTCGAGGAAGGCCTCATCTATGGACAGCGGCTGCACCAGCGGGGTGAGCTCGCTCATCAGCGCCCGGATGCGCCGCCCCTCTCGTGCGTATTTCGCCATGTCGCCGCGCACGACGGTGAGATTGGGGCAGCGTTTGAGCGCCTGGAACATCGGCATGGCGGAGCGTATGCCGTAGATGCGCGCGTGGTAGCAGGCGGCGGAGACGACGCCCCGCCTCCCGCCGCCGACCACGATGGGCTTGTCGCGCAGTTCGGGATTATCGCGCTTCTCGACCGAGCAGTAGAAGGCGTCGCAATCGACATGGGCGATGGACAGCGCCCCTAGCTCCGCGTGCTCTAGCGCGCGCGAGCTGCCACAGGAGGAGCACCGGTCGGCCATGGCCTCGCCGCAGTCGCGACATAGCCTCGTGATGTCAGACCCACTCGACACGTCGTAATGGCTCCTTAAGATGTTCTTGTTATGTTCCTTACAGAACGGACAACGTGGTTAAGTCAACACTAAGCCGCGTTGCACCGTTCTTTAATGATGGTGTGTCAGGGAAACTGCACACGAACAAGACGCTGACCCCGCTCTGGTTGGAGAGGAGAGATCGGCGCCACAGGTGATGGGAAACATGCTCAGAGCAATGCCGAAGAAGGTCCTGATCGTTGAAGACAATGAGCTGAACATGAAACTGTTCAGCGATCTGCTCGGCGCGCATGGCTATGAGACAAAGCAAACGCGCGAGGGGCTGAAGGCCATCTCGATCGCCAAGAAATTCAAGCCCGACCTGATCCTGATGGACATCCAGCTGCCGGAGGTCTCCGGCCTCGAAGTCACCAAATGGCTGAAGGACGACAAGTCGCTGAAGCATATTCCGGTCGTGGCCGTGACGGCGTTCGCCATGAAGGGCGATGAGAAGCGCATTCGCGACGGGGGCTGCGCGGGCTACATCGCCAAGCCGATCACCGTGTCGAGCTTTCTGGCGACGATCCGCAAACATCTCGAACCCGCTTAAAGGCGCGCACCCGTGTCCGCCCGCATATTGGTCGTCGATGACCTCGCGCCCAATCGCAACCTGCTCGAGGTCAAGCTTTCGGCGGAGTATTACGACGTCATCACAGCCGAATCCGGAGAGCAGGCCATCGAGATCGCCCAGCGGGAGAGGCTCGACCTGATCCTGATGGACGCGATGATGCCCGGCATGGACGGGTTCGAAGCCTGCCGCCGGATCAAGGCCAATCCCGAACTCTACCACATCCCGGTCGTCATGGTGACGGCGCTGGAACAGACACGCGACCGCATTCGCGGACTCGAAGCGGGCGCGGACGATTTCATCACCAAGCCGATCGACGATTTCAACCTGATTACGCGGGTCCGCTCTCTGCTCCGTCTTAAGATGACGACGGATCAGCTGCTCAGCCATACGGGTCATTCGATCGCCAATTGTCGCCCCTTGCTGGAAAAAATCCGCAAGCGCGCCGGCCGCATCCTCGTAATCGGTGACGACTATGTCCGCCCCGACAAGATCGCCGACCAACTCAAGGGTGAGCACGCGGCCGTCATCGAGAGTGATCCCGTCAAGGCGGTCCGTCGGGCAAAGACCGGTATCGACCTTATAATCGTCTCTCTGCTTTCGCGGCAGTTCGATGGGCTACGCATCTGCGCGAGCCTGCGGTTCAATGCCGAAACGCGCGACACGCCAATCCTCGCCATTGGTGATCCCGACGACCAGCCGCGCTTCATCCGTGCCTATGATATCGGCGTGAACGACACGATCATGCGGCCCGTGGACCGACAGGAGCTGCGCGCGCGCGTTGATTCGCTGCTGCGCCGAAAGTTCTACGCTGACAGCCTGCGAGAGAATTTTAACGAAGATCTGGAGATGGTCATTTCCGACCCGCTGACCGGGATCGGCAATCGGCGATATTTCGAGCGGCAGGTCGAGCCGCTCTTCGACGCGCTGGAACGTCGCGACCAGACCTTCTCGATTCTCGTTTTCGACATCGACAATTTCAAGCGCGTCAACGACATCCTCGGCCATGATATGGGCGACCAAATTCTCAAGGAAGTTGCCGCGCGCCTCGTGACCAATATGCGGGCTATCGACCTTGTCTCCCGCTACGGCGGTGAGGAGTTCATGATCGCCATGCCGGACACCAGCGAGGAGGAGGCATTCCACGCCGCCGACCGCGTCCGCGCGCTGATCGCAGGCACCCCGGTATTCGTGGACGGCCAAGCGCTGATCATCACGACCAGCGCGGGCGTGGCCGAAGTCCGCAAGGGCGAGCAGCTGCGTGACGTCTTCCGCCGCGCCGACGCCGCCCTCTACACGTCTAAGCGCGAGGGTCGCAACCGCGTCACTGCTGCCGGACCGCTCCCGCAGAAAGCGGCATAGCGCGCATGAAAAAACCGCCCCGTGAAGGGCGGCTCATTGACGCTAATCCAGCGGCGTAAGCCTTACTTGATCTTGCCTTCTTTGAACTCGACGTGCTTGCGCGCGACGGGGTCATACTTACGCTTGACCATTTTCTCGGTCATGGTGCGGGAATTCTTCTTCGTGACGTAGAAAAAGCCCGTGCCCGCCGTGCTGTTCAGGCGGATCTTGATGGTGGTTGGCTTCGCCATGGGTTTCGTGTCCTGATGGAGGGAATGTCAGGCGCGGCGGGTACACCGGTCTCCGCGAGATAGCAACACCCGTGATACAGCCTAGGGGTACGCGCGGAATGGAGCGCTGCGGAGTGAGCTCGACTGTTCTACGCTGTGGGCGCAGGGTGTCCTATCTTGCGGCGACGGCTCTCATGGAAACAACTCCTGCCCAAACACCCCATGCTTCGCCCGGCTGTAGAAGATGCGCTCGCCCGGCACGTCGCGCCTCACGTGGTCCTTGAACACTTTCATCATCATCACGGTCGCGCGTTGGAGCTTCAGATCGTCGATCTCCTGCAAGGTGAACCAGCCGACATTGAGCAGCTCGTGGCTGTCCGCGACGTCCGGAGGCGCGACATCCCCCAGATGGCGGTGAAAGAACCAGGCATCGAAGCGCTTGTGCCGATGCGGCGGAGTGACGGCACGTCCGAAGACTTCCAGCTCCGAGATATCCGGGCGCAGTCCAGCCTTTCGGAACGCATCATAGGTCGAGTTGCGCATGTTGCGCGCTCCGACCTCGGCTGGCGCGCCGATCATCAGCCCCGTCTCTTCATAGGTCTCGCGTATGCAGGACAGCGCAATGGCGCGGGCCTTGCGCGGGGAGACGGCCGCTTCCAGCACGCGCTCGGTGCGCGGCGACAGCTCACCCGCATAGGGCGCATAGCTGTCGATGCGGTCGACGCGCCCGCCCGGGAAGACATAGACGCTGGGCATGAAATCGTGCCGGGCCGAACGCTGTCCCATCAGGATCTTTGGATCATGCCGATCGCCAATGGTCAGCACGACAGTCGCTGCAATGCGCGGACGCGGCGCGCGGTCCAACTCTTTGCGGGCCGAGCGCTCCACATCGGTCAGATGCATATTGTTGATCTTGCCGAGATTGCCTGGCTGCATGGTCTGTCGCTCTGTCATCGCCGCTGGCCTAGCTGTCTGACCCGCAGGCGCAAAGCTGGTTTTATGCCGCGCTCTGCGCTAACTCATTGGCGGGGACCGGGAGACACATCATGGAATTGAAGACGCTGGCGTCCGAACCGCTGAGCCGCCGCGCCGAACGGCGCATCCGCCGCACCATTCCCGAAGCCTTTCTCGACGCCTGCAAGACGCATGGCGCGAAGACCAAGATCATCACCGATGGTGACGGCCGCGAGCTGACTTACGGCGAAATCCGCCAAGCTGCCTTCGCGCTGTCCGAACCGCTCGCGCGCGACACGGACGGCGAAGACGCGGTCGGTATTTTGCTGCCCACAGGCGCAGGCGCCGTCATCGCCTTGCTGGCGCTGCACATGGCGGGCCGTACGCCGGCTATGCTCAATTTCACGGCCGGGTCTGCCAATCTCAAGGCGGCGTCCGAGACCGCGCCGCTCAAGACTATCGTGACGGCGCATAAGTTCGTGGAGATCGGCGGGCTCGCCTCGCTCATGGCGGAGCTCGCGAAATTTGCACGCATCATCTATCTCGAAGACGTGCGCGAGCAGATCGGCACGAAGGCCAAGATCCGCGCCGTGTTAGGGCCCATCTTACCCGCGCTGTTCCTACCGCGAGAGAAGCACACGGATACGGGCGTCATCCTGTTCACATCAGGTACCGAGGGCGCGCCCAAGGGCGTGGTGCTGTCCCACGCCAACATCCTCGCCAATATCGAGCAGATTGAGGAGCATGTGGAAATCATGCCGACCGACATCTTCTTCAACCCGCTGCCGACGTTCCATTGCTATGGTCTCACGGCGGGGACGCTTTGGCCGATTTTCACCGGGCGGCCCGTCGTGCTTCATCCCAGCCCGCTGCAAACGAAAACTGTCGCCCAACGCATCTTCCAGAGTCGCGCGACTGTGCTCTTCGCGACGGACACTTTCCTGCAGCAATATATGCGCGCGTCGGCCGACGGCGGGCTGAGCAGTCTTCGCATTGCGGTCTGCGGGGCGGAGCGCGTACGGGAGGAAACCCGCGCCGTGGCGACCCGCCGCTTCTCTTTCGAAGTGCTCGAAGGCTACGGCGTGACGGAATGCGCGCCCGTGCTCGCCGCCAACCAGCCCGGCGACATCCGGGCTGGGACCATCGGCAAAATGCTGCCCGGAATCGAGAGCAAGTTGGAACCCGTGGAAGGCTTGGAGGACGGCGGCAAGCTGTTGGTGCGAGGCCCCAACGTCATGAGCGGCTATATCCGCCCGTCCGCGCCTGGCGTGATCGAACCGCTGGACGGCGGCTGGCACGACACGGGCGATGTGGTCTCCGTCGATGAAGACGGCTATTTCGTCATCCGCGGGCGCGTGAAGCGCTTTGCCAAGATCGGCGGCGAGATGGTCAGCCTGACGGTCGTGGAAAACTGCGCCGGCGCGCTCTGGCCCGACCACACCCACGCCGCCGCCATCGTGCCGGACCCCAAACGCGGCGAACAGGTTGTGCTGATCACCGAACACCCGAACCCGAAGCGGTCCGAACTGCTCGCCTGGGCGCAGGCCCATGGCGTTGCCGAACTCGCCGTGCCGAAGAAGATTTTCAGCGTGGACACCGTGCCGGTGCTGGGCACGGGAAAGCTGGACTATGTGGCCGTGACGACCCGCGCGCGCGAGGCGATGGGGCTGGCGGAGGCTTAGCAGCTAGCGCCGCTTGCGCGCGTGTTTCTTCCCGCGTGAGCCTTTGGGTCCGGAGCGACCACCGCGCCCCCCGCGTCGTCCTGCGCCCTTCGGTGCCTTACCCGGCTCGCCCTTGCTGACCATCTCGAAGATCAACCCGCCCGTGACGGGTGTCGCTTCAACCAGCCGCACCTCGACGGGTCGGCCAAAGCGCCAGGTCGTGCCGCTCTCGACGCCCACCAGGCTCTTCGTCGTCTCGTCCAGCGCGTAATATTCGTGACCCAGAGTGCGCACGGGGATCAGCCCGTCCGCGCCCGTCTCGTCCAGCGTGATGAACAGGCCGAATTTGGTCACGCCGTTGATCCGCGCCTTAAATTTCGAGCCGACGCGGTCTTCCAGATAGGCGGCGATGTAGCGGTCTGTGGCGTCGCGCTCGGCGACCATGGCACGGCGCTCAGTCGCGCTGATGTGCTCCGCCGTTTCCTTCAAGCGCGAGTCCTCTTCCTTGGTCGTGCCCCCACTGCCCAGCTTGAACGCCTTGATCAGCGCGCGGTGCACGACAAGGTCTGCATAGCGGCGGATGGGGCTGGTGAAGTGGGCGTAGTCCGTCAAGCTGAGCCCGAAGTGGCCCGCATTGTCGGCGGAATAGATCGCCTGGCTCTGTGTGCGCAGAACGGCGATGCCGACGGTCTCCAGCGTGTCGGCCTTGGCGGCCTGTTCCAGCAGCGTGTTGAACCGCGCGGGCGTCGCGCGCTGTCCGGGCTTGAAGGTCATGTCCATGGCCTTGAGGAATTCGGACAGGTCCGTGACGCGCTGCCGGTCGGGCTCATCGTGAAAGCGCACGATGGTGCGGACATTTCTCGATGCGAGCGCTTCGGCAGCGGCGACATTGGCCTGCACCATGAATTCCTCGACCAGCTTGTGCGCGTCGAACCGCTCGCGCAGCTCGATGGAGGTGACGTCACCGGCGTCATTCACCTTCACCCGGCGCTCCGGCAGATCGATCTCCAGCGGTTCACGCTCGGCCCGTGCATTTCGGAGAGCCTTGTAGCAGGAATAAAGATCCGAGAGCTCCGGCAACACCTCCTGGCTTTCTGGCCCATTCTGGCCCTCGAACGCATCCTGCGCCTGGCGGTAGGTGAGGCGCGCGCGTGAGCGGATGATGCCGCGGTGAAATTTGTGGCGAAGCTTGTGGCCACCAGAGTCGAACACCATGCGCACCAGCATGGAGGCGCGCTCCTCATTGGGTCGCAGCGAACACAGATCCGAGCTCAGTTCATGCGGCAGCATCGGTTCGACCCGGTCGGGCAGATAGACGCTATTGCCCTTTTCCCACGCCGCCTTGTCGAGCGGGGAGCCGGGCGTGACGAAAGCCGCGACATCCGCGATGGCAACCCATGTCACCCAGCCGCCGGGATTGTCGGGGTTGTCGTCCGGACGCGCGTATATGGCGTCGTCGAAATCCTTGGCATCGACGGGATCGATGGTCAGCACGGGCAGGTGGGTGAGGTCTTCGTGCCCTATCTCTCCCACTTTCGGCATGGTCGCTTCGCGCGCCTGTTGAAGCGCGGCGTCGGGGAAGCCGATGGGAATGTCGTTTTCGTGCAGGCTGATGAGCGAGGCCGCGCGGCTGTCCTCGATATTGCCGATGGTGTCCTTGATCTCGGCGAGCCGGATTTGCCCGCGATTGCGGCGGGTCGAGCGGAACATGACGAGATCACCGTCGCGCGCGCCGCTCGGCACGCCGTCCACGCCGTAGTCATGGCGCGCCTTTTTGGAGACGGGCTGGATCGCCCACACTGTTTTCCCTTGGCCGCCGTCCTTCTTGTGCAAGACGCCCAAATGCGTCTGCGCGCCGCGGCCGAGCTTTTTCAGGACTGTTCCCGTGACCGTGCCGTCATCGCGCGCCTTGATGCGCACCAGCGCGCGGTGACCGACGCCCAGCGGTCCGTCCTTGGCGCGGCTCTTGCCGTTCTCGCGGATCAGGATACGGCGGCCTGCGCCCTCTTCCTTGCGCTCCGCCACGCCCCAGACGTCGCCGTCGCCGTCGACCTCGTCGATCGTCACGACCATGACACCGGGCAGGGCGTCGGACAGGCGATATGTCTTTTCCTTGGTGTAGATCAGCGCCCCGTCATCGACCATCTGCCGCAGGGTCTGCCGCAGCTCACGCCGGTCGTCGCCTTTGATACCCAGATGGCGCGCCAGCCGCTTGCGGTCATAATGGTCCGGCCGCTCGCGAATGGCGGCGGTGATCTTTTCGGTGAGCGATGGCATGACCTGCCGCATAGGGGCGAATTTGACGTTTGTAATCGTTAAAACGCCGCACCGAACGGCGCGGTGCAACTGCAGTTAAGCGACCAGCGCTGCTGTCGTCTTGCTCTGCACCTCCACCCGGTCGACGCCGGGGGCGAGTTCGACGAGCTTCAGCCCGCCCTCCACGACGTCGAACACGCCGAGATCGGTGATGATGCGGTCGACTACCGCCTTGCCCGTCAGGGGCAGAGTGCAGGCCGGGATCAGCTTGGGCGCGCCGCGTTTGGTGACGTGATCGGTAATGACGACGACGCGGCCTACGCCCGCGACGAGGTCCATTGCGCCGCCCATGCCCTTGACCAGCTTGCCGGGGATCATCCAGTTGGCCAGATCGCCTTGCTCGCTGACTTCCATCGCGCCGAGAATGGCCATGGCGATCTTGCCGCCGCGGATCATGCCGAAGCTGGTCGCGCTATCGAAATAGGCCGTGTGCGGCAGCTCGGTGATCGTCTGCTTGCCCGCATTGATCAGGTCGGCGTTCTCCGATCCCGCGACTGGAAACGGCCCCATGCCCAGCATGCCGTTCTCCGATTGCAGCGTGACCTCGACGCCGTCCGGAATATGGTTCGCCACCAGTGTCGGTATGCCGATGCCGAGATTGACGTAGGTGCCGTCTTCCAGCTCCTGCGCGGCGCGCGCGGCCATCTGGTCTCTTGTCCAAGCCATCCTACGCCTCCCGCACAGTGCGCTGCTCGATGCGCTTTTGGTGTTCGCCCTGGATCAGGCGGTGCACATAGATGCCGGGCAGGTGGATGTGGTCGGGGTCGAGTTCGCCCGGCTCCACGATCTCCTCGACTTCCATGACGCAGACTTTCCCGCAGGTCGCGGCCGGGTGGTTGAAGTTGCGTGCCGTCTTGCGGAAGATGGCATTGCCGGTCGTGTCCGCTTTCCAGGCTTTGACGATGGCGAGGTCAGCCACAATGCCGCGCTCCAGGATGTATTCGTCGCCGTCGAACTCTTGGACCGGCTTACCCTCCGCGATGACCGTGCCGACGCCCGTGCGCGTGTAGAAGCCCGCAATCCCGGCCCCGCCCGCGCGCATTCGCTCAGCCAGTGTGCCCTGCGGATTGAACTCCAGCTCCAACTCGCCGGAAAGATATTGGCGCATGAACTCGGCATTTTCGCCGACGTAGGACGATGCCATCTTCTTGATCTGGCGCGTCTGCAACAGCAGTCCGAGCCCGAAGTCGTCCACGCCGGCATTATTGGAATAGACCGTGAGGCCCTTTGTGCCCGCCTCGCGGATGGCGGCGATAGACAGCTCCGGAATGCCGCACAGGCCAAAGCCCCCGGCCGCAATCGTCATGCCGTCGAACAGTACGCCGTCGAGCGCGGCCGCGGCGTTATCAAAGACCTTGGACTTCATTTTGCGCCCCTAGCCTCCCAGCGTCTGTTCGATGGAGCCGAAGATGGACTGTCCGCCCGACAGCATCTCGATGCGGACCGTGTCGCCTTCGCTCATAAACGGCGTGACGAACTCGCCCGTCGCGATCTTCTCGATCATGCGCAGCTCGGCGATGCAGGCATAGCCGCGGCCGCCGTCCTCGATCTTTTTGCCCGCGCCGCCGTCCTCGCCCTTGTTCGATACCGTGCCCGATCCGATGATTGTGCCAGCCGTCAGCGGACGCGTCTTGGCAGCATGGGCGACGAGGCGGGCCAGGGTGAAGGTCGCGTCTTCGTGGGAGAGCACGCGGCCGAAAGGCTTGCCGTTATAGTCCACCTCCAGCGTGCCGTGCAGCAGCCCGCCGGACCACATCTCGCCCAGCTCGTCCGGTGTCACGGCGACGGGCGAGAAAGCGCAGGGCGGCTTGGATTGTACAAAGCCGAATCCCTTGGCCAGCTCGCCCGGAATGAGCCCGCGCAAGCTGACGTCGTTGCAAAGCAGGACCAGTTTTATGTGGTCCAGCGCGTCTGTTTCGGACACGCCCAGCGGCACGTCATCGACGATCACGCAGATCTCCGCTTCCATGTCATAGCCCCAGCTCTTGTCCGTGAAGGGGATCGCGGCGCGCGGCGGCAGGTTCGGGCCGGACACGCCCTGGTACATCAGCGGGTCGTCGTAAAAACTTTCGGGCACTTTCGCGCCTCTTGCCGCGCGGACGAGCTCGACGTGGTTGATATAGGCCGAGCCATCGAGCCATTGGAATGCGCGGGGCAGGGGGGACTCGACCGCCGTCTGATCGAACGGCGTTGCGTCGGCGTCTCCGCCGCAGAGCGCGTCGCAGCGCGCTTCGAGCTTCGGCGCAATGGACGCCCAATCGTCCAGCGCGGCTTGCAGCGTCGGCGCGATGTCGGATGCGTCGGTGTAGACCGACAGGTCCGGCTTGACGACGATCAGCTGGCCGTCGCGCGTGCCGTTCTTGAGTGTTGCAAGTTTCATATCAGGGTCTCGTGGGCGTCAGGCTGGTTGTCGGGATGCGCGCGTCGAAAGGCAGGCAGCGCGTTGCAATGGTCTTCGATGGCGGCGAGCTGCGGGAAATCCGAGACGCCCACACCCCATCGGCGGGCGTTGTAAAGTTGTGGAATCAGAACGATCTCGAACAGGGTTGGTTGCCCGAAAGGCAAATTGGGCGATTGCCAATCATGCGCGGCGAGACGCTGTTCGACAGGCGCGAAGGTCCGGTGGATGATGAATTTGTAGAAGTCCTCTTTCGCGGCTCGGTCGCTACCGAACAGGCGCTTGAGCACGGACGGATTGAGCGGCGCGTGGAGCTCGGTCGCGACCGCGTAGTACAGCTCGCGGCAGAGCGTGGCGTCTCGTTCGGGTAGACAGGACGGCGCGGGATGGGTCGCCTCTATCCAATCGATAATCGCGAGCGATTGCGTGATCGGGCCTTCGTCCGTGTCCAGCATCGGCACCGTGCCGTGAGGGTTGATCGCGCGGTAGGCTTCAGACCGATGCTCTCCCGTCAGCAAATTCACGGGCGATTGTTCGTAGTCCAGCCCCTTGAGCGCCAGCGCGATGCGCACGCGGTAGCTGGTGGAACTCCGCCAATAGCCGTGGAGACGCAGGGTCATTTGGCCTCGCGCGCCTTGGCGTTTTCGGCATTGGCAATCTCGTGAAGCCAGGCGGCGTGGCGCGGGGCTTTCTTGGTCTCGCTCCACTCATCAAGCATGGGACGCGACACACGCTGCAGTTCTGCATATTGCTCCGGCGTGCCGATGTCGGCGGCCAGCTCGACGCGGTGGCCGTTCGGGTCGAAGAAATAGATCGATTTGAAGATGCCGTGATGTGTCGGGCCGAGCACGTCCAGCCCGAGGTCTTCCAGATGCGCCTTGGCTTCGATCAGCTCGTCTTCGCTCTCGACCTTCAGCGCGAGATGCTGCACCCATTCCGGCGTGTTGCGGTCGCGGTCCATGTCGGGCTGCTCGGGCAGTTCGAAAAAGGCTAGCACATTGCCGTTCCCGGCTTCGAGGAAGATGTGCATGTAGGGGTCATAGGCGCCGGTGGACGGCACGTGGTTCTCGGCGAATGCTTTAGAGAATTTCATGCCGAGCGTGCGTTCGTAGAACTCTACGGTCTCTTTGGCGTCCTTGCAGCGATAGGCAACGTGGTGGACGCCGGCGAGTTTGACGGGAGATTTTTGGGTGAGTGAATCGCTCATTCTGCCGCCTCCACCGCGGCATCGATTTCTCCAACGGAGAGCACGCCGCGCTCGATCTGGTCGCGCTCGATAGACTCGAACAGTGCCTTGAAATTGCCCTCGCCAAAGCCGTCCGCATAGTCGCCGACGCGCTGGATGAACTCGAAGAAGACGGGGCCGACGCGGGGCTCCGCGAAGATCTGCAGCAGTAGGCGCGGCGTGCCGCCGTCTGTCGTGCCGTCGAGCAGGATGCCGCGTGACTTCAGCGCGTCCACGTCGCGACCGTGACCGGGCAGGCGGTCTTCCAGCATGACGTAATAGGTTTCGGGCGGAGCGGTCATGAAGGGCACGCCCGCGACCTTGAGCTTGTCCCACGCCGCCACGATGTCGTCGCAGATCAGCGCGATGTGCTGGATGCCCTCGCCATTGTATTGGCGCAGATATTCCTCGATCTGCCCCTTGCCGCCTTCGCCCTCCTCGTTGAGCGGAATGCGGATCTTGCCGTCCGGCGCGGTAAGCGCCTTGGAGGTGAGGCCTGTATATTCGCCCTTAATGTCAAAATATCGGATTTCGCGGAAGTTGAAGAGGTCTTCGTAGAAGCGCGCCCAATAGGCCATGCGCCCGCCGTAGACATTGTGCGTCAGGTGATCGATCCGGTCGAACCCGCAGCCGATGGGGAACTTCTCCACGCCGTCGCGGAAGACGAAATCGATGTCATAGATGGAAAGCGTGTCGTCCTCCGGCTCGCCGTAGCGATCCACCAGGTAGATCACCGAGCCGCCGATCCCGCGAATACCGGGAATGCGCAACTCCATCGGGCCGGTATGTGTGGTGACGGGCTCCGCGCCTTGCTCGATCACATGGGCATAGGCGGCCGCGCAGTCGCGCACGCGGAAGGCCATGCCGCAGGCGCCGGGTCCGTGCTCGCGCGCGAAATACCAAGCCGGGCTCTTGGGCTCATAGTTCACGACCAGATTGATCCCGCCCTGCCGCCAGAGCTGCACGTCCTTGCTCCGGTGATCGGCCACGCAGACGAACCCCATGGTCTCGAAGACGGGCTCGAGAATGCCCTTCTCCGGCGCACAGAATTCCACGAACTCGAAGCCGTCGAGACCAGCAGGATTGTCGAACAGGTCGGGCATGTCGGGTCTCTTGGTCGTGGGAGCGGAAAAGTCGACCTAACGCAAACTGGTTGTGATTGCAACCATTATGGATTAAGACTGTATGGTGAGCTCGACATTCAATCTCGACCGCCGATGGATCTACAAGATCACGGTTCTGGCTGACCGCGTGGCGCGGCTGACGGGTGCGGTCGCAGCGCAGCATGGGCTCAATCTCAGTCAGTGGCGGGTGCTCGCCGCGCTCGGGGCACGTGAAGGACTGACGGCGAGCCAGGTCGTCGCCATGACGCCGATGGACAAGGGTATCGTGTCGCGCGCGGTAAAGACGCTGGGCGAGAAGGGGTTGCTCAGCCGCAAGGCATCAGCGACCGATGCGCGGCAGTCGCATCTACGGCTGACGGGAGAGGGGCGCGAGACGTTCGAAGCGATCGTCACGGAGCTGGACCGGGTCGGCGCGCACGGCGTGCCGGAGTTGGAAGGGGCGGCGCTGGATCGCTTCCTCGCTCAGATCGAAGCGCTGCTGAAGGACTATCCCAGCCCCTAACCCTTCCGCCCGATGAAGCCGAACATCACGCCTGCCACTTTTCGCATCTGGATCTCCTCGGAGCCTTCGGTGATGCGGTAGCGGCGGTGGTGGCGATAGATGTGCTCGAACGGCTTGTGGCGCGAATAGCCCATGCCGCCGTGTATCTGCATGGCCCGATCAGCCGCCTCGCAGACCAGCCGATTTGCGCGGTAGTTGCACATGCTGACCTTGTCGGAGAGTCGCGTCGCGACCTCCGGTTTGCTCATTCCGTCCATCGCTTGCGCCGTGTCTCGGATCAGCAGGCGGATCATCGCGGCCTCGGTCTGCAGCTCGACCAACGGGAACTGGATTGCTTGGTTGGTCGCGAGAGACTTGCCGAACGGCTTGCGGTACAGCGCATATTGCACGCTCTCGTCGATGCAATACTGCGCCGCCCCGAGCGAGCTGGCGGCCTGTCGGATGCGGTTTTCGTGCACGAAGTGCTGCGCGCAGGCGAGCCCAAGGTCCGGATCGCCCAGCACCATCTCGTCAGGCACGAAGACGTCCTTGAATGTGCAGCTCGGATGGTCCGTTGGCATGTTGAAGGTCCAGAGATAGTCGCCGATCTGGAAACCCGGATCGTCGGTTCGCGCGACAAAACAGCCAATGCCATGCGCGCTACCGTCACGGCCCGAATGGCGCGCAAAGATCATGACATGGGTCGCCACATGCAGCCCCGTCGTCCACATCTTGTTGCCCGTGACGAACCAGCCGGGCTTGCCGTCCCGCTCCCCGCGCACGGCGCGACTATCCATCCAGGTCGCGTCCGAGCCGTGGTCGCGCTCCGTCAGCCCGAAGCACCAGAATAGCTCGCCCCGGCACATGGGTTCGATGAACTCGGACTTCTGGTAGTCCGTCCCGAAGTCGCGCACCATGAGCGGCTGGACCAGATTGCCGACGACGGAGTGTTCGTTCTGCAGATCATTGTGCAGGCCAAGGCCCTTGTGCGCAAAGTGCTCCCGGATCGCCGCCATGCCGAGGTTCGTGCCGTCCTGCCCGCCGAACTCTTTTGGGAGCTGATAGCGGTAGTGCCCGGCGGCATCCGCCTTGCGCCGCGCAACTCCGAGCAGTTCCTCCCAATCGTGGCTTGGCAGGCCGCCACGGTCCCAGTCGGTGCGGCTGTTCTCGCGGCGGTGGTCGAAGAAACGGATGTTGTCGTCCGCCTGCTCGAGCGGGACGATCTCGTCCTCGATGAACTGATCCAGCTCGGCGATATAGTCGGAAATTTCGGTGGGAAGATCGGCCATGCTTGCTGGTTAGGCGGCCATTCGACGAACGCCTAGAGAGGCGCGCCCGCGATTGCACCTGTGATGACTGCGCGGCTATTTGGACAGTGACGGGTCTCGCGTTATGAGAGAGCATGGACGCAGCTGAGCTCAACGCACTCAATCCCTATCTTCAAGGTCCGCACGCGCCGATCGATCTGGAGATTGAGGCGACGGAGTTGCGTGTCACCGGAGAAATCCCGCGCGACTTTGCGGGCGCTTACTATCGCAACGGTCCCAATCCGCTGGTACCGCCGACCGGGTTGCATCACTGGTTCGACGGCGACGGGATGATCCATGCTGTTCATTTCGAGGACGGTCGGGCGACCTATCGCAACCGCTTTATTGGGACCGATGACTTCAAGGCCGAGGTGCGTGGCGAGACGGCCAAGCCCGGCATCTTCAGCCCGGCGGCGGCGACCGGTCAGACTGTCTATCGCGACACTGCTAATACCGACGTCGTCATGCACAATGGCGAGTTGATGGGGCTTTGGTATGTATCGGGTCAGCCCGTGCGCATGGATGCCAACACGCTGGAAACACTGCGTGTCGAGGACTTCGGCGGCGCGCTGCCTAAGAATGTCTCGGCCCATTCCAAGGTCGATCTCGGCACGGGCGAGTTCCATTTCTTCGACTATGATCTCTACGATCCGTTCTACAGCTACGGCGTGGTGGATGCGCAGAACAAACTCTCCCACTTCACCCGGATCGAGCTGCCCGGTCCGCGCCTGCCACATGACATGGCGCTGACGGAAAACCACATCGTATTGATGGATCTGCCAGTGGTCTTCACAGAGCAGGGCATGAAAAACCGCGTCTGGTCGATTCACCATGACGAAGCGCTGCCGACGCGCTTCGGCGTGCTGCCGCGTCATGGTGATGGTCAGGACACGCGCTGGTTCGAGTTTCCGGGGTGCTATATCTACCACGTGGTGAACGCATGGGAGACCAAGGGGTCGGATGGCGACTGGCTGCATCTTTACTGCTGCAAGATGGTGCCGAACGGCCGCGATCTGCCGCGGCAGTACGGACCTTACGCGCCCATGGTGAATGTGCTCGCGCTGCGGGCCGTACTGACGCGCTGGTCGATGAACCTGACCACGGGCGCGACGAAGGAAACGCAGATCGACGACACGATCAGCGAATTCCCGGTCATCAATCTCGGCCATACGGGGCGGAAGTCGCGCTACAGCTACCACGTCTCGATCCCGGACACCGATGTGCAGGTCTATGACGGGCTGATAAAATATGACCTGGAAACGGGCACGCATACGCGGCACGATTTCGGACCCGGCGTCTTTGGCAGCGAGCCTGCCTTTGCGCCGCGGCTGAACGCCAAGAGCGAGGACGACGGCTACCTCATCACCTTCACGACCGACACGGACGGCAACAGCCGCGCGCTGATCATTGATGCGCAGGACATGGCCGCCGCGCCGCTCGCCGAAGTCCATATCCCGCAGCGCGTGCCGCTCGGTTTTCATGGGACATGGGCGAATGCGAAGGAATTCGTCGCAGCCGCTTAGCTTGCGACTTTGGGCGCGCTCTATATCTAGCCCCCCAATGCTGCCCGAACTCGGACATTTCGCACTCCTGCTCGCGCTGATCATCGCGTCGCTGCAGGGCGTGTTGCCGCTCGTCGGTGCACATAGGGGACGGGTGCGCTGGATGGTCTTCGCTGACCGCGCCGCGCTGGTTCAGGCGGCGCTGCTGATCTTTGCCTTCTGCATCCTGACGATCGCCTTTCTGCGCTCGGATTTCTCGGTCTTGCTGACCGCCATGCACAGCCACACGGCCAAGCCACTGGTCTACAAGATCAGCGGGGTTTGGGCGAACCACGAGGGCTCCATGCTGCTTTGGGTCGTGATCCTCGCCGTCTTCGGCGCCGCCATGTCGCTGCAGGGAAGGGCGCTGCCGCTATCGTTGCGGGCGAGAGCGTTGGGCGTGCAGGGGCTGCTCGGCGCGGGCTTTCTGGCCTTTCTTATATTCACCTCGAACCCGTTCGAGCGGCTCGTCCCCGTGCCCGCCAATGGCCAAGGGCTGAACCCGTTGCTACAGGACCCCGGCCTCGCGATACGTCCGCCGCTGCTATATATCGGCTATGTCGGTTTCTCCGTCGCCTTCAGTCTCGCCGTCGCGGCTCTGATCGAGGGCCGCGTCGATGCCGTCTGGGCGCGGTGGCTGCGGCCCTGGGTGCTCGTCAGCTGGTCCTTTTTGACGCTGGGCATCACCATCGGCTCGATCTGGGCCTATTACGAGCTCGGCTGGGGCGGCTGGTGGATGTGGGATCCGGTGGAGAATGTCTCCTTCATGCCGTGGCTGGCAGGGACAGCGCTGCTTCACTCCGTGCTGAGCCTGCAGCAACGCCACAGCCTTGCGAACTGGACGGTACTTCTCGCCATTTCCACTTTCGCCCTGTCCATGATCGGGACCTTCGTGGTGCGTTCGGGCATATTGATCAGCGTGCACAGCTTTGCCGTCGATCCGTCGCGCGGTGTGGTGATCCTGACGCTGCTGCTGCTCTACACGGGCGCCGCACTGGCACTCTACGGCCTGCGCGCCGGACAGCTCGCGCGCACGTCCAAGCTCAGCCTGATGAGCCGGGAGGGCGGGTTAGTCGTCAATAATCTGCTGCTGGCCGTCGCCACGGCGACGGTCTTTCTCGGCACCTTCTATCCGCTCTTCGTCGAGGCCACCTCGGGCAATACGATCAGCGTCGGCGCACCTTATTTCGACGCGGTCTTCGCGCCGATGATGATCGCGCTGATCGCGGTGATGGCCGTCGCACCCATGTTGAAGTGGCGGGACGATACGCTCTCCCGCTACCGCAAACCGCTGCTGGTTGCGCTCGCCGCCGCTGCCGTGATTGTCCTGCTAACCTATCTTGTCGGAAAGTCGGTCCTCGGCGCGCTGGCCTTCGGCTTTGCAGCCTGGCTCGCGGGCGGAACGCTGGCGACTTTGGCGCGGCGGTCGCAATATTCCTGGGCGGGACTGCGGAGGCAGCCTGCCGGGACGTGGGGCTTCATCCTCGCCCATCTCGGCGTCGCGATCTTCACCGCCGGCGCCACCGCCATGAGCATTGGCGCGACGGACGATATCGGGCGGCTGAAGCCCGGAGAGAGCCTGGAGGTCGCGGGTTACACCTTCACCATGGGCGAGCTGGAACGCGGGGCGGACGCCAATTACCAATATCTGCGCAGCGACATCGCGGTGACGCGCGTCGGGGCGGCGGTCTCAACGCTCAGCTCAGAGCAGCGCTTCTACCCCGTGCGCAATATGGTGACTTCGGAAGCCGGCTTTCGCGCGTCGCTGGGCGCAACGCTGTTCGCGGCGATTGGCGACAATGGCGAGACGCCTCTGTCCGAAGGCGTCGTCGTGCGCGCTTATTACCAGCCCGGCGTGGTCTGGATTTGGATCGGCGCGCTATTGATGGCGCTGGCCGGGTTCGTCAGCATGGCGGATCAGCGCGTGCGCATGCCGAAACGTGAACGGCGGCGCGTTACCGCCATAACGGCCTTGCCGGCACAATGATCTGGCTGTGGCTGATAGTGCTGGCCGCCGTCTGTGCACTGGCGCTCGCGCCCGTCTTCTTTGGTCGTATCGACGCGGGCGAGGACGATGAGATCGCGGAATATTTTGCGCAGATCGACGCCGTCGCCGCCGACGACAGCCTGACGGACGACGCCCGCCTCGCCGCGCGCACGACTCTGGAACGGCGTATTCTCGCGCGCCAGACGGCAACGACCTCGCCCAGCCCCGTCGCGGGCGTGGTGACGCTGGCCGCCATCGGACTGCTGGGCTTAGGGCTATACGCCGCGACGGGCACGCCGAAGCTGACGGAGCCTGCGCCCGCAAACGAGGTGGACGACCTGATTCGCCAGCTGGAACAGCGCCTCGCGACCGACCGTGCGGACGATTCCACCGGCTGGCTGATCTATGCGCGAACCCTTCGCAGCATGGGGCGCGAGCGGGAGGCACAGGAAGCTTTCAACCGCGCAGCGTCTCTCTCGGACACGCCAGCGCCCATTGCCGCGGAGCGAGACCGCGCGCCGGGGCCGAGCGCCGAGGATATCGAAGCCGCCAGCGAGATGAGCGCGGACGATCGGCAAGCCATGATTCAGGGCATGGTCGATGGCCTGTCTCAGCGGCTCGCCGATGCGCCGCCGGAGCAGGCAAAGGACCCGGCCGCCTGGGTTCGCTTGATCAGGTCGCGGGTGACGCTGAATCAGCGCGAACAGGCCCGCATAGAGGTGGAGCGCATGCGCGCGCTCTTTGCCGATGAGCCGGAGGTCGCGGCAAAGATTCTTACAGACGCAGGGTGGACCGATGATTAGGCGGCGCGCGAAATCCCACGTCCCAAATAGCGCGGGCGGCAACATCCGCCGCCTGCCGCCGCGTCTGCCCGCGCAGGAATTCTGGGGCTTGGCGCTGATAACCTTTCTGATCCTGCAAGTGCCCGTGCTCCGCATGCCGGTCCGCTTTCTGTCCACCTGGGCGCATGAAATGGGTCACGGTCTGGGCGCGATCATGACGGGCGGGGCGTTCATAAGCCTGCAGATCACGGAGGATTTTGGTGGGCTGGCCGTGACGCAGAGTTTCGAATCGCGGTGGCGCGCGGTCGGTCTTGCGGGCGGCCTGCTCGGCCCCGCCATTCTCGGCGCGCTGACAATCATGCTCGTGCGCGGGCTGAACTGGTATCGCGTGGCGACGGGCCTGCTGACGGTCTCGCTGCTGATCACTCAAGTCTGGGCGGCGGATAGTTTTACGCGCATCGTGCTCGGCGTGGCGGCGGTAGTGTTCGGGCTGGCGACCTGGAAGCTGCCCAACCGCCCGTTGCTATACCTTGCCCATATCGTCGCGCTGGCCTTCTCGCTCGATGCTCTGACGGGATTTGGCTATTTCTTCATGGGCGGAGGCAATGTGTCGGGTCAGATGTACCGGTCCGACACCGGACAGATGGCCGATCTGCTCGGCGGGCCTCACTGGCTCTGGGGCGGACTGCTGCTGGTGCTCAGCGTGGTGATCACGATCGCGAGCGTGGTGCTGTCCGACGCCTGGGCAAGACGCAGAGTGGCAAAGCGCGGGCCTGAGCCGCGGTTGCAGGGCGGGCCGATACGTTAGCCGTTTGTGTGGAGCCTACTCCCCCCCCCCTTGTCGCTCACCGCGTGCTCCGACACGGGGTCCACCCATCGTTGAGCGCTCAAGTTCGGACATCGTAAAGACTGGCAATCTGGACCCCGTATCGTGGCACGGGGTGAGCGAAGAGAGGAATTAAACTCTACCGCTTCGTCGTCCCGAACCATTTGCGGAACACGCCCCGCGCCTGTGTCGTGCCAGCCGAAACACTGTCGCCGACACCTCTCGCAGCGTCGCCAATCTCGTCACCGATGCGGTCGGCCACGGGGTCGATGCGGCGCTCCTTAAACCGGCGGATTACGCGCCAGATCATGAACCACAGGCCGAGCAGCAGGCCGATGATGACGATGTTCAGCCAGGGGATGAGCCGCACATCTGGTCCGTCGACTGGTTTCATGCTGGTCGCGTTGGGATAGAGCGAGAACATTTCAATGCGCCATCCATAGTGTCGCACGGCCACCCACTGTTCGGGTTCGCGCTCAAAGGCTTTCGCCTGAGTGAAGACATTGTCGGAATCAAACTTGAAATAGGGCGGCCAACCCCAACCCGTATCCTCGTTCCGATAAACCATGGGGCGTCCGTTCGCCCGCTGCGTGTTGATCAGACGGACATCGCGCGTACGGTTCACACCTCGATTGGCTGCCTCTTGGTTCAAGTCCTTGAGCAGGTCGTCCTCCTTAACGTCGAAGCGTATGACCTCCGTACCCACGATCTTGACTATATCGCGGTCGGGCAGGAAATAGTTCAGGAAGACGGCGGCCACGAGAAACAGGACCAGCGCCGGAATATGCCTTAGGACTTTCATTGCGTTTCTCCCTTCAAACTCAGCTGATCTGGGCCAGATAGACCAGCCCAATGATGATCACGCTCGGAATGATGAAAACCCCGAGAAATAGCTTCGGCCGATAGGAGCGCGTGTAGGCTTTCATGCCGTCGGCCATGAACTTTGTCTTGTCGCCCGTCTCGCGGAAGATCTCCGTCTGGCTGTCCCATTCCGCCTCCAGCCGCAGCCGTTCCTTCACCCGCGCGGTGAAGCTCAGCAGCCCATAGGCGATCGACAGCACGAGGAAGATGATGACGATATTGCGCACTATTCCAAACATCAGTCGTCGTCCCTTCGTCTGCGGCTTCTCTTGCGATCATAGTCGTCATCGTCGCGTTTCTTGCGGCGCTTGCGTTGCGCCTTACGCTGCTCTTCCAGCTCGCGCTTGTATTTGCGCCAATCGTCGCGATTGACGTTGTCATAGGGCTCCCACGGGTTCTTCCGTGTCACGCGCTTGCCGCGGGTCTCGACCTTGACCGTGCCGTTCTCGCCAAAGTTGACTTTCAGCTCAGGATCCGGCTGGGCAGGCGCTGGCTCGATCATGCCCGGTTCGCGGCCGAACAGCGCTTCGCGTGCGCCCGCCTTGTCGATGGCATATTCCTCGGCCAGCAGGCGGGTGACGAACTCCTTCTTGCTGTCCGACCAGCCCTTGTAGGCCTCGTAGAAGAGCGGCTTGTGGCAGATGAAGAGCTGGCGGAAATCCATGCGCGACAGATCGGACAGCAGCATGTTCACCAGGTCGCGGTCGTCATGTTGCGAGCTTCGCAGCACATAGAAAAACGCAGGATGGTCCGGCCCCATCTTGGGCACGCGCCCGCCCATGGACGCCCAGCGCCAGACATCCATCAGCCCGGTAAATTCCTCAGGCAGCTGGCTGGCATAGCGCCGCTCCAGCTGGCGCAGATTGGTGCGCGAGACTTTGCTCAGGTCGTGACCCGCAGCCGCCGCCGTGCTGATCATCACATAGTCCATTTTCTGGCGGATGATCGGCGCGTCGTCGCCGCCCGGGCGCTGCACGATGAGCTGGCTCAGCCCCTCGTCACGCAGCCAATTGGCGATCTCGTCGCGATCGTCGAGCGACAGGACTTGGTCGACGCGCAAGCCCTCCACATCGCCCAGCGGCTCGCGCGAGATGATGGTCGAGACCTTGGCGTCGCGGAAGACGTAAACCCCGCCTAGATGCGCGGTGTAGTAGTTCTCCTGCTCATAGGCGGCAGCGGGCAGCTTCACCGGATTGCGCTGGATATTGCCCGTGCGCTTGGCGATCTCGATCATCTCCGCGATCAGCACATCGTCCCACCACGCATCCGGCTCGCTCTGGAAACGCTCGATGCGCCGGGTGAGGGACTCGGCTTCGGCGACATGGCTCTGCACCGTGTCGGCCGTGATCTCGATGCGGTTGATGTCGAGCAGGTCCGCTGGCTCGTCGATCTTGAAGACCGAGTTCAGCAGTTCGCCCGTCACGGCTTCGCGCGCCGTCAGCGCAAAGAGTTGCCCCTCGTGACCCTCGATATAGCGCCGCAAGATGGAGCGCGATGTCGAGAACTGGTTGTTGAGCAGCGGCGCCGACTTCTGCTCGGTCGAGAGCAGGATGAACATCTGGTTCGCCCCGTTCGGATTGAGATAAAGCTCGTCGCCAAACTCATGCGCGATCTCGGGCGACGCCCCGACGATATCGATGTGAAACTCCGTCAGCTCGGTCCGCCGCCCGATGAGGTGTTCCAGCGCGCGGTTGTAGCGCTCCACCATAGCCGGCGACCGCACCTCGAAGAGATTGCCGAACATGAGGCCTGCTTTGATGAGGCGCATCATGTTTTTCTCAGCCCGATATTATGAGTTTCCCAGAGTTCAGGGTCCAGAACGGATTCGAGCGTTCGTTGTAGTTCACCGATCTTCTCTTCCCGTACTGCCAGTTCTCTAACCGATGCCGGCGCGTAGTCTATAGAGTCCATAATTGACCCGCAGATTAGCAAAGCTTCCTGCCAACGCTTTAACTCCACCTTTTCGATAATAATAAATCCGAGAGCTCTATACCCCCGAACAGCCTTCGAAAATTTTGCCAATTCTATTTGAAAAAGAGGAAGGGTAAAATTATGATTGATCCACTTTTGAGTTACAAAATTTAGATTAGTCTTCGGAGACCCTGGCGAAGGTTTTCGCATAGATATTTTCTGGATGTCTGTCCGATCCAACAACGATTTCAGGGAGCTGATCTGTGCAACGATGTGGTCTCCAACTTCTGAGGCCTTTCTAGAAGACTCAGCATTAGCGAGTAGAATAGTTTGCTGCGAGAGAGCTTCTTTAGTCCCTCTAAGCTCAGTCCGCTGCAATCTCAGCTCCTGAGACTGTTGTAGAACGGTGATGATGATCCACAAGAAGGCAAGGGAGCCGGCCAAGCCTGCTAGTACATCCCCTTTTTCATTTGGGGGTGACTGTAGAAAGATTTCATAATTGGTTTTACAAGCTGGACGGATTGCTGCTCCAGTAGGACAAACCTCGTTTTTGCCGATAGTAACGCAGGCAAAGACGAATATAAGCGTGAGAACAACACCTATTGCGATATAAGCATGATCTCTGAGTGCAGCGGTAATTCTACTCACCCCTTCGACCCCAAATACCGCTTCTTCGCCTCTTCCTGCCGCCCGAAGTCCCGCACCATGTTCTCGATCGCGATTTCGTCGCTCTTATCAGCGTAGCGGAATTCGCTGTCGGCGTAGCGGTTGATTTCCTGGATGA
>CALDUL010000024.1 GCA_937923575.1 uncultured Algimonas sp. | reverse complement strand
TCTGCGCCCCATTTGTGTTCTTTTTGGGCCCACAGGCGAAGCGGATTCGCGTCTCGCTTGCACTCTGCCAAGCGTGTGCAAGCGCGCGCGTCTTAACACATGGTTGGTTGTAGGGCTTCCGAATTCGCGTCGGTTTGCGCGGGACGCGAGAAAGCCCGGAGTTGGGGCTCCGGGCTTGGGTGTGTGTGGTGCTGTCGCTCTTCAAGGCTGAGCCGCTCGCTTTGGCTCGCGGTGGCCTGACCAAATCTGCTCCGCAGATTTTTCGGCGAAGCCGAATCGTCAGGCCACGTCAGCGAATTGGTTCATCGTGTTGTGCTCGCCGCCCGCCTTGAGCGCCCGGTCGCCGCCCGTCATCTCCTTGAAGGTATCGCCCAGATCGGAGCCGACCTCGTGCTGGTGACGCACGGCAGATACGCCGCGGCGTATTTCCTGACGCTGCACGCCGCGCACATAGGCCAGCATCTTGTCCTCGCCGAAATAGCCCTCGGACAGCGTGTCCATGCCGAGCGCGTCGAGGTGGAAGGTCGGCAGGGTGATGAGGTTGTGGAACACGCCGGCTTCGCGCGCGATGTCGGTCTGAAAGGACTTCAGTCTGCGATCGGCTTCCACGCCCAGCGGGTCGGTGTCGAACTGGGCGCTCATCAGCCGCGCTTCGTCATAGTCGCCCGGCTGGATGAAGCCCTGCTCGATCCAGTCCTCGCGAACCTGTTTGCGCAGGTTCAGCGTCCAGTTGAAGGAGGGCGAGTTGTTATAGGTCAGCTTGGCGTGCGGGGCGGCCTCGCGGACGCGGTTCACCATGCTCGCAATCTGCGCGACATTGGGCGTCGCTGTCTCGATCCAGAGCAGATCGGCTCCGCCGTCGTTTAGCGCTGCGATGCAGTCTTCGACCACGCGGTCCTCGCCCGTGCCGTCGCGGAAGCGGTAGAGGCCGTTGGGCAGGCGCGCGGGTTTCACCAGCTGGCCGTCCTGCTGGAAGGCGATCTCGCCGTCCGCCAGCGGGTTGAGCTCGGAGACCGGCGAGACGTCGAGCCATTTGGTGTATTCAGACGCATGGTCGCCGGGTTCCCGGCTGACTGGGATCTTCTGCGTCAGGCCCGCGCCGAGACTGTCTGTGCGCGCCACGATGACGCCGTCATCCACGCCGAGCTCCTCGAACGCCATGCGCACGGCGCGCAGCTTCTCGATGAAGTCCTCGCGCGGGACGGTCACCTTGCCGTCCTGGTGGCCGCACTGCTTGGCATCAGAGACCTGGTTTTCGATCTGGATACAGCAGGCCCCCGCCTTGATCAGCTCCTTGGCCAGCAGATAGGTCGCGTGGACATTGCCGAAACCGGCGTCGATGTCGGCGATGATCGGCCGGACGTAGGACTCGTAGCTGTCGATCTTGGCGATGACGGATTCGCGGTCATCGGTCGTTTTCAGCGCGTTGAACAGATCGTTCAAATCGACTTCGTCGGCCTGGCGCAGGCTCGTGTAGATCTCGTTGATCAGCGCTGTCACGGCCGTCTTCTCATGCATGCTCTGGTCCGGCAGATGGCCGAAGCTGTTTCGCAGGCCGGCGACCATCCAGCCGGAGAGGTAGACATAAGCGCGGTCCAGCGTGCCTTTCTGCCGCTTGATCGCGCGCATCATCTGCTGCGCGTGAAAGCCGCTCCAGCAGCCGAGGCTCTGGGTGAATTGCGACGTGTCCGCATCATAGCGCGCCATGTCCGCGCGCATGACTTTCGCCATGGCCCGCGCGATATCGAGATGGGTGGAGTAGCTGTTCTGCAGCTTCAACTGGGCGATGTCGGACAGCGGAATCCCGCCCGGCACGCCGTCGGGATAGCGGCGCTGCAACTCTGCAATGGTGTCAGTGTAGGTCATTATTCGGTCTCCAGAATGTCGTAGGCAGGAAGGGTGAGAAACGGGATGAAGTCGACCGAGGTCGCCGTCTTGCGGAAGATCGCGGCGGCTTCGTCGAGGCGGGGGAGGTCGTCGCGGTTGCGCAGCGTGCCGAGCTCTTCGGCGAAGAGCCGGTCGAACAGGCGGGAGTCGATCTTGGCCTCTGTCCCGTCCGTCATCTGCGCGACTGCGCCGTGGCGCAGCCATTGCCAGATCTGCGCGCGGCTGATCTCCGCGGTCGCGGCATCCTCCATCAGATTGTGGATCGGCACCGCGCCACGGCCCTGCAGCCAAGCGGCGATATACTCCAAGCCGACGCTGATATTGGTGCGTAAGCCCTCTTCGGTGATGGTGCCGTCATGGGGCTCCAGCATGCCATCATCGGTGATCGTGCGGTGCTGGACCTTCTTCTTGATCTGGTGCGGGCCAGGCATGTGCGCGTCGAAGATTTCGAGCGCGGGCGCAACGAGGGCCGGGTGCGCGACCCAGGTGCCGTCATGGCCCATCTTGGCCTCGCGCGCCTTGTCGGCACGGACCTTGTCGAAGGCTGCATTGTTCGCGGCTTCATCGTTCTTGACCGGGATCTGCGCCGCCATGCCGCCCATCGCATGGGCACCGCGCTTGTGGCAGGTCTCGACCAAGCGAGAGGCGTAAGCCTTCAGAAAATCGCGGTCCATGCCGACCTGGGCGCGGTCTGGCAGCACGAAGCGCTTATGATTGCGCAGTGTCTTGATGTAGGAAAAGATGTAGTCCCAGCGGCCGCAATTCAGCCCCGTGATGTGGTTCTGCAACTCGTGCAGGATCTCGTCCATCTGGAAGGCGGCCGGAAGCGTTTCGATCAGTACGGTCGTCTTGATCGTGCCGTGCGGGATTCCGACGAAGACCTGCGCGAAGTTGAACACATCGTTCCATAGACGCGCTTCCTGATAGCTCTCGATCTTTGGCAGATAGTAGAAGGGACCACGGCCGTCTTCGGCAAGCAGTGATCCGTTATGGAAGAGGTGCAGCCCGAAATCGACCAGGCTCGCGCTCATCGGGCGACCGTCCACGGTGATGGCGCGCTCCTCTAGATGCCAGCCGCGCGGGCGAACCAGCATGGTCGCGACGTCGTCGTTGAGCGCGTAGGATTTGCGCTCCGTGTGTAGCGAGAGCGTCCCGCGCGCGAAGTCCATCATATTGACCTGGCCGTCCATCATATTGGCGAAGGTCGGCGAGGACGCATCCTCGAAATCGGCCATGAACATGCGCGCGCCGGAATTGAGTGCGTTGATCATCATCTTGCGATCGACCGGACCGGTGATCTCGACCCGGCGATCCTTGAGCGCGTCCGGCGTGCCGGCGATGGTCCAGGCGCCGTTGCGCACATGTTGGGTCTCGGGCGGCTGCACGGGAAATTCGCCGTCGTCATAGCGGGACTGCATCAGCTCCCGATCAGACAGCAGCACGCGCCGCTGCGCGCCAAAGCGACGCTCCAGATCGGCGAGAAAGAGCAGGGCGTCCGGTGTGAGAACCTCGGCGTGGCGGCCCGTAACAGGGCGCACGACCTTGGCGAGGGTTCGGTGGCGGGGGACATCGGTAGTATCTGTGGGTGTGATCGCGTTCATGGCGGTCTCCTTTCGCGACCACTCCTTTGACATCGAGAGACGCAAGTCACGCAGATACAGCGGCTGCGCGGGTCGAAGTGATAAGAACGGGATTGACTCGACAGGCAGTTTGTAAAGGTTGTAAAGAACGCGCATGTCGGACAAGCTTCTCATCGGCCCGAAACTGCGGCGCTTCCGAACCTCTCTGGGTCTGACGCAATCGCGCATGGCCGAAGACCTCGGGATCAGCGGATCCTATCTCAACCTGATGGAGCGCAATCAGCGACCGATGAGCGCGCGGGTCCTGCTGCGCATGGCGACGCTCTATGACTTCGATATCGCGGAGTTTGCGGACAGCAGCGACGCGCAGCTGGTGGCGAGCACCTATGAGGCGCTGCGCGATCCGCGCTTTGCGGACACGCCTGTGTCAAAGAACGAGGTCGAGGATGTGGTCGGCCTGTCACCCAATCTGGCGCGCGCCTTTGGCAAGGTCTGGGCGGAGCGCGGCGTGGCCATGCCCACCGACGCGCAAGCGGGCGCGCCGCGCCGCGCCGTCGATGTGGTGCGCGCGCTGATTCAGGACAGCCGCAAC
Organism: uncultured Algimonas sp.; assembly: GCA_937923575.1. Classification (GTDB taxonomy): domain Bacteria; phylum Pseudomonadota; class Alphaproteobacteria; order Caulobacterales; family Maricaulaceae; genus Litorimonas. The sequence goes on along the minus strand of CALDUL010000024.1, from coordinate 83,651 downwards.
TATTTCGACGAACTGGACCGCACGGCCGAAGCGTTGGCGGACGAATTGGCCCTCTATCGCCGACAGCCACACACGGCGTTGACCGAACGGCTGAAAATCCGTCACGATATTGCGGTGCGCGTCGTGCCGGTCGATGTCATGCCCAACATGCTGCGCTGGTACGACCGCCACAATCAGCGGATCAATCTGTCCGAACTGCTGACGCAGAGCGGGCGGCGTTTCCAGCTCGCCTTCCAGATTGGACTGTTGGAACAGCGCGAACTGATCGACGGTGTCATCGACGCGGCCAAGATCGAGGGTCGCGAGGCACGCGGGCTGGCGCGCACCACCCTGGCCAATTATTTCGCCGCCGCGCTGCTCATGCCCTATGCGCGCTTCCTGCGGGAAGCCGAAGGCTCGCGCTATGATGTCGAGCTGCTGGCGCACCGCTTCGGGACCAGCTTCGAGCAGACCGCGCATCGGCTGACGACGCTCGGCCGCACGGACGCCAAGGGCATTCCGTTCTTCTTTCTGCGGATCGACATTGCGGGGAATGTGTCCAAGCGGTTCTCCGCCGGGCGGTTCGCATTTTCGGAACAGGGCGGGGCGTGTCCGATCTGGAACATCCACGAATGTTTTGCCGACCCGGGCCGGATCCACACACAGCTGGTTGAGCTGCCAGAAGGCGAAAGATACATCTCCGTCGCCAAAGCGGTCAGCCGCGCGGGCTCGACCTGGGGGCGACCGGCGCAACGGCTCGCCATCGCGCTGGGTTGCGACGTCGCCTACGCGCCGCGGCTGATCTACTCGCGCGACTATGATCTGGAACGCGCCGCCCCCGCGCCGATCGGGATCAACTGCCATCTCTGCGACCGCGAAGACTGCCGTCAACGCGCTCACCCGCCGCTGTCCAAGGCGCTCCGCTTCGACGAGCGTGCGCGCGGTGTCAGCCTCTATAGCTGGATGCCGGAGTAGGGGGCTGCCTAGCCAGTCCCGACTGCAAGACATATGTCGGGGCATGGACACCACGATAAAACGCGCGCTCGTCACGGGCGCATCTAAGGGCATCGGTCACGCCATCAGTCAGACGCTGGTCGCAGCTGGGTGGCACGTCACAGGAGTCGCGCGGGGTCAGCACGCCCTGGGCTCCGTGCATATCGAGCTCGGCGAGCTCTTCGAACCATGGTGCGTCGACGCAACCTCCGACGCGCTGCTGGAGCGCATCGCCTCCGCAGAGCCTTTCGATCTGCTGGTCAATAATCTCGGCACAGCGCGCCACGCGCCGTTGGTGGACACACCCGACACGGATCTCGACCTCGTGCTCGACACCAATATCCGCGCAACCCTGCGCATCACCCGCGCTGTGACGCGAGTGATGCGCGCCGGCGCGAGCGTCGTGACGATCACCTCGCAAATGGCGCATGTCGGTGGGCCGGACCGCATCGTCTATTGCACGACCAAGGCGGCGCTTGAGGGCATGACCCGCGCGCTGGCCGTAGAGCTGGCCCCGCGCGGCATCCGCGCCAATTCGGTCGCGCCGACTTTCGTGCGCACCCCGCTGACCGCACCCATGCTGGACGAGCCGGAGTTCGCGCGCTGGGTCGAGGACATGATCCCGCTGGGCCGTGTCGCCCAAGCCGGCGATGTTGCCGAAGCCGTCGCCTATCTCGCGGACGCGAGGTCTGTCACGGGCCACAGCCTGCGCGTCGATGGCGGCTGGACGGCACGCTGACGTCATTCCAAATCGTCGACCGCCTAAATTTCGGTCCATCCCATAGTCTCTGAAGTGAGCTTTGAAAAACGCCTCTCGCCATCTCGCAATTCTGGCCTTAATGGCGTCCCCGGCCTCGGCTCCATTCAATCCTAGGAAGCACTCTCCCATGTCCGACATCACCTCCTCCCTCCAAGCCAAGCGCGTCGTGCCGTTGGTGCAATCCGACGACCCGAAGACGGCGCTGAAGATTTCCGAAGCGCTACTGGAAGGCGGGCTGGACGTGCTGGAAGTCGTGTTGCGCACCGACGCCGCGCTTGATTGTCTGGAGGCCATCGCCAAGGAATTCCCCAACGCCCATGTCGGCGCAGGCACAGTGTTGAGCGCGGCGCAGTCCGAGGAAGTCATCCGCCGCGGGGCGTCCTTCATCGTCTCGCCCGGTCTGGACCCGGCCTCGGTCGAGGTTGCGAATAAGGCAGACGTCCCGATCCTGCCAGGCATCTCGACGGCGACCGAGCTGCAGCAGGCGTGGAACCTCGGCCTGCGGACAGTCAAGCTGTTCCCGGCGAGCCTCGTCGGCGGACCGAAGATGGCCAAGGCGCTGTCCTCCGTCTTCCGCGACGTGCGCTTCATGCCAACGGGCGGCGTGAATACCGGCAATCTGAAAGACTATCTTGCCGTGCCGGCCGTGCTGGCCTGCGGTGGTTCCTGGCTGACGCCCGCTGATGCGATCGCGCGCGGTGACTTCGGCGCGATCACCAAACTGGCGCAAGAGGCCATCGCTATCGCACAAGCTTAGGCCTCAGCTATCCGCGAGATCGCACGGTTTATTCGCTGCGAACGAAGTTTCGGAACGCATCTGGAATCATCCGCGTTAGGTCATGGAACACAATCCGGGGGAGGCTATGGCCAATCAAACATCGGGCAAGGGTGCCTATCTTATCATTGGCGGACTGATCGTCGTCGTGGCGGTGCTGGCCTTTCTGATGTTCGGCCCAAAGGACGAACCAGATGTGTCGATAAGCCTCGGTGATCAGACCCTCGAGATCGATACCGACTGACACGCGGACGGCAGACGCTAACTTTCGCTGGATGCGGCAAAACCCTTGCGTTCCATGGCGCCCCAGGTGGGCGTCATGCCGCGGAAATGCTGCACAAGACCCTTCACGCGCCAGAGCGAGTTGAGCTGACGGTAGCCGAAGTTCTCGAAGATCGCGAGCAGCAGCACGGCGAGCAGGTCGCGCGGGCGCGAGAAGCGCTGGATTTCGTCCTGTTCTAGCGCCAGCGATAGGATCGAGATCAGAACGCCGAAGCTGAAGACAAAGCCGGTGATGGCCATAAAGAACGCGGGCTGCAACCAGCCCAAGATCAGGAATATCACCAGCAGAGCGTAGCCGAGAGTTTCGGCGATCGGGCTTATCAGATCGACCAGCACGAAGGTCGGCAGTGTCACCATACCCAGGCGCTTGTAGCGCGGGCGGAACAGCAGGCTTCGGTGGCGCGCCAGACATTCCAGCGCACCGCGCTGCCAGCGTGTGCGCTGGTTGGACAGGAATTTGAAGCTCTCTGGCGCTTCGGTCCAGCAGACGGGTTCGGGCACATAGCGGATTGTGTAGGGCGCTTCGTGCTCCAGCATGTGCCGGTGCATCTTGATGACCAGCTCCATATCCTCGCCCACTGTCGTGGTGTCATAGCCGCCCACGGCGACGGCGATATCACGACGGAAAATCCCGAATGCGCCGGAGATCAAAAGCAGCGAGCCTTTGCGGCTCGCGGCCGTGCGGGCCATCAGATAGGCGCGAATATATTCCACCACCTGCAACCGGGCGAGCATATTGGTCGGCAGACGATATTCCTCGACGGAGCCGTTGCGCACCTTGCAGCCATTGACGATCCCGACTGTCCCGCCGACGGCGATGACATTGCCGGGGTCTTCGGTAAACGGCCGCACGGCCTGCAGCAGCGCCGTCGGCTCCAGCAGGGAATCCGCGTCGATGACACAGAACAGCGGCGTCCGCACGCAGGTCAGCCCGACATTGATCGCGTCCGCCTTCTTGCCGTTTTCCTTGTCGATGAACAGCAGCGAGGGATGGGCGTAGGACCGGTAAATGCCGCGGATCGGCTTGTGCGAGATCGTCTCCGCTTCGCGCACGACATAGGTCTCGATCATGTCGAACTCGCGGACCATGCGCTCGGCCGTGTCATCCGAACTGCCGTCATTCACGACAATGATGCGCAGGTCAGGGTATTGCAGCGAGAGCAGCGCCATGACGTTATCGCGGATGGTCGCGCCCTCATTATAGGCGGGTACGATGACGGAGATCGGCGGCGCGGCGCGCGAGCGCATGTTCTCCCAGCAGACGCTGTCGTCCTCGCGCTGGCTGCGCCGGTTCAGCTCGATCCAGGCATGGGGCAGTGCCCAGGCATAGACAAGGTTCTGCATCGCGCCGACTATGACGACGGTGACGGTGATCCACAGGATGGCTGTCACAAAGGTGGGATTGGCGGCGACCGCGTCCACCCAGCCGGCGATGTCGCTCCACTCAAACATGACCGGCCCGCATATCTGCTGCGCGCATTTCCAGCGATACATCGGCGGCCATCGGCTCGCGCTTGGCACAGCTCTCCACGAATTGCCGTCCCGCATCGCCCGTCGCCCAGATCGCTCGAAACGCCCAATAGCGCGCCCAGAAGATCGGATCGCGGGCCAGAGCGTAGAGCTCGCCCACGAAGCCGCTCTCCCGGTTCTCGCAGGCCGCCTTGGCGGCACGCAGGCGGACTTTCGGTGCGTCGTCCTTTAGCCCCATGCGCAGCGGATCGCCCGCGCCGGGATGTTCGCTGACACAGGACAGTGCGCAGGCGGCGGCGCGCACATCGTCCGATAGATGGTTCATCAGCGCGCAGAGATCGAGGCGCACGCGGCGCGGCGGGTTCATGATTAACGCTTCGAGAGAGGCGGCCAGCACGACGGGGCGGTCGGTGCGTTCCGCCATCTCTTCGAGATCGTCCGTGATCTTCGCGCCGAAGCCGGACAGCAGCTCGGCCAGGCCCTTCACCTGATCGGGGAAGACGTCGGAATAGGACGCAACGATATGGCCGAGGAACATGGTCGCGTCGCGTCGCACCAGCGCGCGCGCGGCGGTCAGCCGGACATAGGGCTGCTTGGCGTCGAGATGTTCGTGGATCAGGCGCAGCGACTCGGATGTTTCCAGATAGGACAGCACGCGCAAGGCCCGCATGCGCGCGCCCCGGGTTCCAGACTTGGTGCTGCGCGCAATACGCTGCTCCCACCCTTGGTCGGTCACCAGCTGGCGCAGCTGTTCGGCCTGTGTCCCGCGCAGCACGCGCAGATGGTGGAGCAGCACGTCTGACATGTCGGACACGTGGCAGTCCGGAAAAGACGCGGCCAGGACGGGATCGTCGGGCGCGCTATGGCTGCGGCTGAAATGCTCGCCCAAGGCGGCGCGGAAAGCGGCCTTGTGCCTCTCGCGTTCGGCCAGGCGATGGTTCAGCCCGACCCGCCGCACGATGATCAGCGCGCAGGCGCCGGCCGACACGGTCAGCATGATGAGGCTGAGCGTCACGATAAGCCACAGAAATGCATCCTGAGAGCCGCCCGGGGCTCCCAACACCTGCCACAGATGCGCGCTAGCGCTGATAGGTGACGGCGACATTGGCGTGGGTTCGGCTGTAGCTGTTCTCGCGGTCGTCATGGCCGACATCCAGCCGCACATTCACATCATCGGTAACAGAGTAGGAAATTCCGCCGAACACGCTGGTCGTGGTGGTGGTGACGCCGTTGATGGCTTCGGGCGCATTGGCATAGCCGAGCCGGGCGGAGATTGCGTCCGTCACCGGAACGCTGCCGCTGACCAGCCAGCCGAGTTGATTGTCTTCCTCGCTCGGCAGCGTTCCGATCAGACGGCCCGTCAGCTCCACGCCGTTCTCCAGCGACGCCGTCAGCTCTGGTGAGAGATTGTGGATCGTCTGGTTGGCATATTGATCATAGCGGTAGGACAGGCTGGGGTAGAGCGCCACGGTCCCGCCCGTTTCGACCGCGTGGCCGACCGTGCCGCCCGCGCTCCACTCGGGGCGGAAATCCGCATCCGGTGTCACTTCCGCCTGCACACTCCAGTCCAGCCCGCCGCGGACATTGTCGCTCGCGCCTAAGCCCATGGATGTGTCCGTCATGCCGAAGCGCGAGAATCGCTGCACGGAACCAAAGGCGTTCACATCGCCAAGCGCGCGCTGGGCGCGAATGTACTGATTGCGCCAGTCGTCCAGCCCGTCGCTGAGGCTCGACAGTCCGCCGCCCGCATCGACACGCCAGCCGTCGCCGCGGCGATTGTCGCGCCGCGCCGTCTGCACACGCCGCACATTGTCGAGCGCGGTCTGGGCGTCGAAATAGTCGGGAAAGCGGGTTAGGATGCTGCTGAAATAGGCTTCGGCCTCGTTCAGCCGCCCTTGATAGAAAGCGACATTGCCGCGCATCAGTGCGAGATCCGGATTGCCGGGATGCTCCGCAATCAGGGCGTCGAGCTGGGCTTGGGCCTGACCATGCTGTCCGTCCCAGGCGAGCAGGCGGCTCTGCAGGAAGCGGTGATCGAATCCGGCTTGGTGGGCGGCGTCCTCAGAAGCCAGCAGCTGCAATGCGCCAGCGAAATCCTTAGTCTCTGCGAGCGCCATGGCCCGGACATGCGCGTCATTTGCGGTGTCCGCGGCAGTCGCGGGGGAGGGCAGGGCGAGGGTCCCGAATGCCAGCGCCGTTATCAAAACTGCGAGGCTGATCCGGGATGGAGACATGGCTTACGCGACCTTGCTGTTGGCTCCGATGTGACGGCGCACACGCATTAAAACTTCTTCGGGATCGAACGGTTTCGGAATGAAATCGGCGGCGCCGCGATCAAACCAGCTCTTGGCCTCACCCTGGTTGGCCATGGCGGTCAATATCAGCACAGGGGTGGACTTTAGGTTAACTTTGTTTCGGATCTCATACAAAACTGTGCCGCCTTCCAGCCGGGGCATGAAGCGGTCCAGCAGGACGAGATCGGGCGTGATTTCGGACAACTTATCAAGCGCTTCCAGACCGTCGGACGCGGTGTGAACCTGCATGCCCGCACTGCCCAGAATACGCCGCAGCAGGTCGCGAACGACAGGGTCGTCATCGACGACCAGCACACTGGGAGCGGTATCTTTCAGACGCTCATTCACAAACTCGGCGAGCGAAAGCACGTCCAGCGGGTCTTCGGAGAACCCGACCACGCCGAGCGACAGGGCTTGCGCGATGCGCTCGGGCGAATTGGGCGGAAAGGCCACGAAGACATCCGGCAGGGCCGGATGGCTCAGGAGCGAGCGGAGCAGACCCAGATTATCACTTTTGCTCGTTCCATCGTCTGCGCCGGTCGCATCGCCGTCCCCGACAAAGCGACCGAAGCCGTCTTCCATCAGCACCAGATCGGGGACGACCTGCGCGACCAGCTTCATCAGCTCGTCCGCATCGCTGGCGGAATGAGCTTCGATCGTCGGGTCAAACATGCTGGCCATCAGTTCGCTGACCCATGGATCGGAATAGGCGATGACAACGCGGCGGCGTTTCAGAGTGAGATCGGGCGCACGTCGGGGGGTGTTGGCGGGAATAGTGAGATCTGATCTGGCAGTGGCAGTCGCAGGGGCGACCGCGCGGGCGGGCACGGGTTCGACCACAGCGGGGGCGCTGGCGACACGTGCAACCGATGTGTCGGGGGTCGCAACTTTGGTAGCGTCGGCTGCGCGAATGTCGGCGCAGGTCATGCGGATGTGCTGGGCGAAACCGCGCAGCACGTTCAGCCGGTCGGCCGTCTCGGCGCCGGATGTCTCGGACCGCATGGCGTGCTCGACACGCTCCGCCGCCAGACCGAGCTCCGCCTGATTATACATGGCGGCATTGCCTTTGATACGGTGCGCCGTATCCGTGGCGGTGGCCCATGCGGGATCGCTGACACGCTGCGATAGTTCACAGCGCTCGAGACGTGCGATCGCACTCTCGACGGTCTCGGCCGCTTCCCCCAGATAGACCAGATAGTACTGGCTGATGGAGTCCGGCCTGGCGCTTTGTTCAGCCCATCCCAACTATTGGTTCCGTTCCCAAGTGATCCGGCCCCACAACCGGTTATGAATTTCCCGAGATTATTAAGGCAGAAAAGCCCTACGATCGCCTTCGCGAACAGAGTTAGCGAACCGCTAAATCCGCCGCCCGGCTGAGCGAGCCGCCGGCGGATGAACACGAGATCCAGCACGTCCACGGCACATGGGCGCGTGACTTCGTGGCCGAGCGCGTGCCGGCGGGCATCAATTCGTCTGAACGGCTGATCATCCCACCCGCCATCGTGCTGCCGGGCATCGTTGCATCCAAGCTATATGGCAACATTGGCGACGCGACCTAAGGCCGTCTGGTCGGCGACATTCTGCCGACCTTCCTGTCCGGAGCCTTCGCCGCCTGTCGCTCTGGGTGTCTGTTGTGATGGTGGCGTTGGGTTTTGCGATGATCCCGATCTTCAACAATCCCGAACAGAGCGTCATCGATCTGCTGCAACCGCTCTACGGCCTGTAGTCCATGCCGATCCCGTCGACCTTCATCGTCGGACTGCTGTGCCGCAATGTCCGCGCGGGCGCGATGATAATCGCGGTGTTGTTCGATGTGGTCTTCTATGGCTGGGCGACCATCCCCTTCGGCGATGCCAATATCGGCCTGCACTACATTCACGTCATGGCGAACACGCTGATCTCCGGCGTGGCGCTGGCGCTCAGCGCAATGTTGGGTCGCCGTCCCGTCTGGGACGCGCACAAAGTGTTCGGACGCGGCACGGGCGAAGCGGTTGCGCGAAGCGTGTGATCCTATTCACAGTTTGAGGCGCGGGACCGGAGCCACAACGATTGCTCCGGTCCCGCTCGCTCAATCTATTCGCCCCTGATCGCGCCGAGCTTCGGCGATTTCGCAACGGCACGATTGGCTCTCACGCGGCGAACGGGCTCGAGCTTGGCGCCATAGACCGTCGTCGTCTTGAAGCAGATGCGCTGCGTCATTTCCTGGCTGCGCGTCTCCACAATGACGGAGAGCAGCGTTTCGTCGGAACAGATCTGGCGCATGGGCGAGCTAATCGACTTCAGCCGTTTCAGCTCTCCGCGGTCCCAGCGTTCCATGACCAGAACGGCCTCGCGGTATTCGGGCAGGTTGATGTCGGGCGACGGCGTGCTGCCACCGGAATTATGAACCGGGCCGAAGACGTCCTTTAGCCAGTCACCGACATAATCGCGTGTGCTGAAGGTGTTGCGCAGCCAGTCTTCGATATCTCGCGCTTCAACCGTGCTCGCGGTGCCGGCGAGGATCAGCGTGCCCAGGGCGAGGCTGGAGATGAGAGTTTTCATGATTGCGCTCCGTTGCGATGCAGCGGGGACAGTCCCGCCCAACGGTTAAAGCGCGCCAATCTTTACGCCGCCATTCCATGATGATGGGGATGCGCCGCCCGCCCGCTCTCCCCATCATCATGGAATGGCGCGGCGCGGTTCGATCTGTGATCGACCTCGCATGACCCGGTTCTCTACCCTTACGATCCTTGTTTGCACCGTGGTGATCATGGCGCTGTGCGTGTTCGCGGGGCAGGCACATGCGCAGGACGCGGTCCGGTTCGGAGTGACCCTGCAGACCCAGGATAATTGCGGGGCCGACATCGCCCGCACCCGCCCCCGCGCCCACAGCAGCAGCACGATGTTCGAGGCGTCTTGCAGCACAGAGATCGGTGCGGTCTGCAATCCCTACCGCGGCGACACGCCGTGCAGCACGCCGCTGCCGCTGCTCTGCCTGCTCGACATCGACGCAGCTGTCCCGGCGACGGTGTCAGATGACACGCATTGGACCGGGGCCGTGCTGTCGCTGTCTCACCCCATACGCGGGACAGCGCTCCCCAGCCTCGCCGATGCGGACCGGCTCTGCGTGCAGACCTTTGGTGAAGGATGGCGCGTGGCGCATTATCGGGACGGCGGCGGGCAGGGGCTTGTCGGCTTTGGAAGCCCGCCCACAGCGCAGCAATCCGTCTGGGTGCATATCAAGGGTCGCCCGGACGCGACCTGCTGGACGAGATAATGGCGGCGCAAGCCCGTTTCGACCTTGCCGCTCATTTTAGCGAACTATAATGACAGGGCGAAGGGCGCGCATGTCTAAGTTGAGTATTATAGGTCTGAGCTTGCTAAGCGCCCTGATCGGGAGCGCGGTGGTCGCCCTTGGCCTGCTCTGGGCGCTAGCGGCCAAGCCCGGCCTCATCACCATGGCGCCGCCCGCGCCCATCGCCGGAACCGGCTATGAGCAGCTAACCGCCTTCCACTGCCGTTTTGGTGAGACGAAGCACATGCTCATCCGGGGGCTGGACGACAATTTCACTTACGGCGAGACGGAGCCGACGCGCAGTCCGGATCATCTGGCGCATCTTGCGGGCGTGTCGTCCAACAGCCCCTATCAGCGTCAATATGACGAAGACGGCCAAGACCGGCATCTGTCCGACTGGTTCGATCTGCCCAGCAACATTGTCAGGGGACGCTTTGCGATACGGGTGAAGGCCCGAGAGAACTATGGTGGGAACGTCTTCTACCTTGGCGATCTATCTTCGAGGGGAGGAATCGTTCAGCAGTTTTCACCTTATGTCTTCGCTAGTATGCTCAATGACTTGCCCGAGCAGGACGGCTGGACCGATCACGGCGACGGTTTGTTCACGGTCCAGCTGGAGGACCTAAAGTTTCGCGAGCAAGACCTCAGTCGCGATCATCAAATTCAACGGTCGCACACTCATCTTCTGCCCTATCTCGCCGCACAGGACGTCCCTCCACGTCTGGACCTCCTCGTCAGTGACGACACAGCGGTCGACTTCGCCGGTCTGGCGCTCTGCACCGGTCCAGACGAGCCTCACGGCATGTCCTTTACCGTGTCAGATTTTGTAGAAGCCGAGACCGACGATTATCAAGTCGTCGCCTGCCACCCAAATGTCACGGAGCGTAAATGCAATGCTTTTTACGGCGATACGCCCTGCGGCGAGGCTCTCTCATTGGCTTGCTATCGCGACAGGCAACGTCCCGCGCCGACGCTTACCGATGACGACTTCGACCATGCCGGGATCGCCCTAAATATTGTCGAGAACTGGGGTGGCGGCGATCTGGAGTTTACGGAGCCGGTCGCCGGCAACAGCTTTGCCACACTGGATGACGCCAGCGCGCATTGCCGCTCCACTTTCGGGGAAGAGTGGCGCGTGCTCGACTATCACGACGGTGGCGAGCACAATGTGGCAACCTATCCGTCCTCGCGATTGCCCGACGGGCGTTTCTGGGTCGACATTCGCGACCAGCCCCACGGCACCTGCTGGAGCCGTAATCCCATGCCGGGCGACGATGATTCCCCGGTGTTGGCCAAGGCAGACGCTCAAGCTCAGCTTAAGCTTCAGGACAGGGCTGAGCGATGAGCGGACCTTTCTACAGCGTCGGCATATTGGAAGACAATTTCCGCATGCGCGCCCATTTCACACGGATCGTCGAGCGATCGGAGCGCCTGACGCTCTGCTTTGAGGCGGAGACATTGGCGGAGGCGCGGCAGACATTTGCGGAGTTGAAATCCGCCGGGTCGCCCTGCGACATCTGCTTGGTCGATTTGCAGCTGCCGGATGGCAATGGGGTCGAATTCGTCTCCGAACTGCAGGACACACCGAACACCCATGCGCTGATCCTGACCGTGTTGGGCGACAAGGTCAGCGTGCTGGCCGCGCTGCAGGCGGGCGCGCAGGGCTATCTGCTCAAGGACTCGAGCGCCGCCGAAATTGAACAGGCCGTGCTCTCCGTGATGCGCGGGGCCAACCCGATCAGCCCGCAGGCCGCGACCCATCTGCTCAGCCTGCTCGACAGCGCGCCGACGCCCGCGACGTCACAATCCGTGACCAAACCCGGCTCTTTATCCGGGGACGAAAAGCCATTGATCACCGAACGCGAACGCGACGTGCTGACCATGTTCTCGCGCGGGCTGTCCTATCAGGAAACGGCGGATGTGCTGGGCATTCGTATCAATACGGTGCGCGAATATACCAAGTCGATCTACCGCAAGCTCAGCGTCCACTCGCGCAATGAGGCCATCTTCGAAGCCCTGCAGCAGGGCTGGATTTCGGTCAGCTAGAGCCCGGCCCGTCGTCCGGCGTGAGCGGTAGGGTCACGCACACAGTCGTGCCCGCGCCGGGAGCTCCCGATATGTCGAGCGTCCCGCCCAATTTGCGCGCGCGGTAGGTCATGCTGCGAAGCCCCTGACCGGCCCTGGGCGCGTCGCCGTCCGGCAGGCCGACACCGTCATCGGCGACCTCGAAGAGCAACGCATCGTCCTGCCGCGTGATTGTGATCTCGACCCGTTTGCATTGGGCGTGGCGAATCGCATTGGTCAGCGCTTCCTGCAGCAGTCGGTAGATGTCGAGAATGGCGGCCGGACCGAACAGCGTGTCCGGCAAAGCGTCCGATTGGTTCCAGACGAGGGTGATGCCGGCTGCGCGCAGCTGTGCTGCGGCGCGGGCGCGGAACGTCACCAGCGCGGCCTTCAGTGTCTGATCGGAATGATCCATCGAATCGACGATCAGCCGCAGATCGTTCAGCCCGAACTCCAGGTCGCTCTCGATCTCCAGCTCGCTCATGTCGCCGCCGCGCACTCGGACCAGCATGGACAGCAGATGCCCGCCAATGCCGTCGTGAATGTCGCGCGTCAGGCGCTGCCGCTCCTCCAGCCGCCCCTTGGCCATCAGACCTTCCTCGATGGCGCGCTGCTGGGCGGCGATGATATCCTGTTGGTCGGTGATGGTGCGGGCGAGCTCCTGCTGGATGCGCGCGTATTGGGTGCGGTCGTGGCCGAGCGCGGCAAAGCCGATCGCCAGCGCGCCGGGCAGAACGCCGAGCAGGCTGATCATCGCAAAGGCGTTCCACAGCGGCGGTTTGGCGACGGGCAGTAGCAGCAGCATGGAGGCGAAGACCGACAGCAACGCGGCCGCCCAGAGACCCGACAGGATCGGTCGTTGCTGCAATTCGCCGCGCCCGCGCAGGACAAGCAGTGCGCCCGCCAAACACAGATAGAGAACGCCCGCCGCTCCCAGCTCGAAGGCGGGCGAGCGCTCCAGCGCAGTCGCGGCCAGGACCCGCTGCAGCAGCAGGCACGCCCCAATGCTGCCCAGCGCAATGTAAATGCGCGTCCGGCTTTTCAGGAACAGGCCGACGACGGCGACAATTAAAAGCAGGGTTCCCCCCGCAATCACGGCCCACTCCGCCCGGGTGGTCCGACTTGCGCGCAAGGTGGTGAGAGCGGGCATGCGCTCGGCGTAGGACGGATCGTCCAGCCGGTAGATCGCGGGCAGGCCCGCCGCGCTGCGATCCGGGTCCAGCCGGATCGTCAGCCGATTGATGCCGGGTTGGTAGCTCTCCAGCGGAATGGCCGCGCTGATGTATCGGTTGGACAGTCCGGCGATATGCGGTCCGGCACCTTGGTCTTCCGCGAGGCGCACGCCGTTCATATAAAGAGTCGCGGAGCCGCCGACCATTGGCACGAAGACGATCTCCGGCTCGCTCGGCGCGCGTTCCAATGTGCTGAGCAGCAGATATTGGCGGCCCTGATCGCGCGGCATCTGTCTTGCGCTCACCAGATTGTACTCACGCTCCCCGGCACGTTTTCGTCGGGTGGGGCGAATGCCGTCATGGGGTAGCACCTGCACGGTCTCTGGCTGCACCCGGTAATCGCTCAGCTCCGTAAAGCGCGGCGACAGGGCGAGCAGACCGAGCAGCAGGAGAGAGGCAACCACGGCGGCGAGGCCCGCATGGGTGAGTGCGGTGCGCGGGGCCGTGCCTCGTTCTGATTGTGCTGTTGCGCCCATGGACGGGATATGCGGGAGCTGTCTCGTTGCAGCAATGGTTTCCGTCGCGCCGGAGCGTTCGGCGCGGCGTCCAACCCCATGATCATGGAATGTCGGCATGACCGCCGCTTTGCTTGAACCAGCCTTATAGACACCGCTGAGCCGAGAACGAACCGCCATGCCCCTGACACGTCGCACCGCCCGACTATTCCTCGCCGTGGGGTTTGGTCTCTGCCTTGCGGCATGTTCGGAGACGTCGTCACGCGACGCAGAGCCTGCCGCACAGCCCGCGGATGCAAGGTCGCCAAACGCCGCCGCTCCTGGCGCACAGCCCATCAAAACTCTACCCATCGACATGGAACCGCAACAGCCCGCGGATCTGCATTTCGAGCGCCAGCTCCAGGCCTGCGAGCAAACCATCTGCAAGATGCTGCCGCCGCAACCCAAGCGCATGTCGGACTATAGCGAGGCCTTGATCGAAGGCCTCGGGCTGACGACGGATGACACTTTGGCCGACGCCCGCCGCAAGGTTCAGGGCTTCTATCCCGGGATGAAGTCCGTCGGGCTCGGCAATGCGGCTATCTCCGGGACGGGTCTGCTGGTCGCGCAGCTCTCGCCCGGACTGAACGGCAATCTGGACGAATACGACATCGTCATCGTTACCGATGGATCACACAACGGGGCCGTTGTCCGGAGCTGGGGTGCGCGCATCAAGTGCGCCCCAGTGTCGGCCGACACCCCATGGCAGACGGACGCCTGCGGCTAGGGCAGACGGACCCCTGCGGCTGATCGAGCTCGTCCATGATCATGGGGGATCCCCCTCCCCATGATCATGGACATGCGCCGCCGAGTGGTCCCGTCCATCGATGGGGCATCAACCCAAACCATCGGAGCGCAACACATGACACACGCAAAAAAGACCATCCGCCAACTCTTACTCGCCAGCGCCGCAGGCGCTGTCGCGCTCGGCACCGCCGCCACTGCCTTCGCGCAGACGACATCCGCAACGGAACTTCTCGTCAATGGCGGGTTCGAACAGGACGTGCGGCCGAACTACGGCAACAACGTCAACTCTCCGACGACCGGTTGGACCGTGACCTCCGGGCGCCCCAATCTCGTGCGTGTCGATGGCCCGGGCGGTCAGGCGGCGTGGTACACCAATGCCCCGGCGTCCGACGCGTCCAACTCGCCCGCCGGTGTCGATCGGCAATATCTGGACGGCCAAGGCTATATCCGCATGTTTCAGACCTTCCAGTCGAACTGCACCGGCCCAGTCCGTATCGAGGGCTCGTTTTCCGGTCGCGAGGGCGGCGGTCGGGGAAGCTTCCGCGTCTTCCGCGGCACGCAGCCGTCGGGCGCGCCGCTGAGTTCGCAAGTCTCGGTCAGTGTTCCCAGCCACCGCGAGGGTGGTGGTCAGTGGCGCACCGGCAGCACGACGGTCAATGTCACCCAGGGAGAGAGCTATACGCTCGCCGTGGAGTTTCCCGACCGTCTGAATTTCGACGAAGCCAGCGCCATGACGCAGCGCGGCTGCCAGGTTCCTGTTCCGCGCTTGCCCGTGCCGGACGGCGAGCACTTCCAGTGCTATATGCTGCGCAAGGGCGACAAGCTGAAGCGCGAGGAGATCCTGGTGCGTGACCAGTTCGGCGAGAACAAGGTCGTCCTCGCCACGCCGGCCATGCTCTGCAATCCGGCAGAGAAAGTGCACGACGGCAAGACCTTCAAAATGAAGGACAAGGAGCGTCACCTCGTCTGCTACACCTATGAGAAGCGACCAGACGTCCGTTCACAGGCTCTCGAGGTCGGCACGCAATTCGGCTATGACGAGGTCAGCAGCGCGCGCGCCGAGCTGTTCTGCGCACCGGCCAGCAAGCGTCATCTCGGTCGCTAGCGGCTGATGCGGATATAGCGAATTGGAGGACGCCCGGCGGCTCACGCTCCGGGCGTTTTTTCCGGCCTGCGCAGAATTGGCCAGAACGCCGGTGAGGTGTGAGACACGGCACAGAGATGCGGCGCCGGATCATGGCATGGCCAACATCCGGGTTTGGCATTGAGCCGCCCGTGTTACCGATACCCCAGGCGGTGGCATAACTGCGCGGTCGCCAGCAGCCGATACAAAGCGGGGCGCTTTGGCAGCCACCGGATTTTCCCCTCCGGTGGCTGTTTGTCTGTCAGGGGCCGTGTATTCCACTAAATGCCTCACATTTCCGGTGCGGGAGAATCGGGTTTCCACCTTGGGCGCCTGTATTCGCAGCGAAATTCAAACGACGATCTGGCTTGCATATATCCGACGCGCAGTGATACCACGTCCTGATTGACCACTTTTTCGGTTGGTTTGACCAGTTTGTCAGCGCCTTGGAAGGCGATAAAACACCGAGGTTTAGGGCGCTTCAGGGGGTTCGCGTGTTGTATTTCGTCCTCGAACGGGCCGAAACGGACTGACGTTTCTCGTAACTTAAGCGACGGCATCGCGTCCTGTGGTCATACGTATTTAGAGGTTTATCGGTCCTACCAATAGACGAAAATCGGTTTCTAAACCCGGTTGACAAAGCCGCTGCGATGTATTCCTTTTATTGAAACGCCGCAGAAGTGGCACTCATTTAAGGGGAGAGGTCAATGGGCCGTTTTTCATCGTCCAGATTTGTCATGGGTTCCGCTTCGGTTCTCGCACTCGCTATTGCCGGTCCGGCTTTTGGTCAGGTCATAGACCAGGATCCGGCCCCGCAGCAGGCCAGTAACGGAACAGACCGCGACGAGATCATCGTCACCGGTATCCGCCAGGCTCTGTCCTCGGCCATTCTGCAGGAGCGCACGGCCGACAGCCTGATCGAGGTTATCCAGGCCGAAGACATCGGCAAACTCCCCGATCAGAACCTCGCCGAAGTTCTGGAGAACATCACGGGTGTGCAGATCACACGGACGGAAGGCGTCGGCACGGGCGTGCAGATCCGCGGTTCCGATCAGAACCTCATCCAATTCAACGGCGTCGAAACCGTGGGCTCCGGCAATGGCCGCAGCGGCATCAACTTTACCGACGTCAACCCGGCCATCATTTCCGGTCTGGAAGTGGTCAAGGCTCCGACGGCCTATCACATCGAGGGCGCAGTCGGCGGTACAATCAACCTGCGCACCATCCGTCCGCTGGAAATCGACGGAACACTCGCATCCGTTCGCATCCAGGGCGAAGACAGCAGTCTGACAGACGGTATTTCACCACGCGTCTCCGGTGCGCTCGGCAAGAAATGGGAAAATCCGCGCGGACAGGAAATCGCTGTCATGCTCAGCGGTAGCTACACCGAATCCGAGAACACGGCTTTCCGCCCACGTCTCGACCGCGACAATCTCGTGAACTGTAACGTTGAGCCGCGTCCGCTGAACTGCCCGGACGGTGTCGATGCCTTCCTCGGCGTCCAGTTCCTGAACCAGGTGCAGCGCACACAGGAGTTTGAGACCATCAACTTCGCGGGCTCCATCGAAGCCAAGCCGACAGACAATGTCCGCCTCTACGGTGACTTCGTCTACAACGATCAGGAGCGCCTGCTGTCCGGTTCGCGCGTCCAGGCGTCCAATGTCAGTCGCCTGAACGGCGGCAACGACCAAGCCGTGGTGGCCGGCGGCAATGTCAACTTCACCGCCTTCGACACTGTTAATATCGGGACCGCCGAAGGTGTGAACGGCGTGCAGGACTTTGGCACCATCGCCATCGTAACGCAGGGCACCTTCTCTCCGCTGCAGGAAGATGCCGAGCCGGGTGGCCGCGGTGCGCCCTTCCTGCGTGTCGCGTCCGACGCGGGCTCGCGCCTGACGGAAACGACCACGCTCCGCCTCGGCGGTGAATGGGAAGCGACAGACGCACTGACCTTGGTCGCGGAATTCGCCGAATCGCGCAGTGATACGGTCAATCCGAACCTGGCCCTCAACCTGAACTTCATCAATCCGAACTCCTTCATCGCGCCAAGCGGCGACAATTTCCGGGATGAGAACGGCACGCCGCTCATCTTCGACCTCACCGACGGTTTTGGTTGGGACATCAACTTCGCCGACCCGTTCGCGCCGACCGAGGCGCAGCTGCTCGATCCCAACAACTATGTGTTCGACGGCGGCCCGACCTATAGCGCGGATGTCCGCGAAAACCGGTCGTCGGCTATTCGTTTCGACGCCAGCTACGATCTGGGTGAAACGGGTCTGTCGCAATTCCTGACGTCAGTCGATGCGGGCGTGCGCTTTGCGGAACGGACCAGCCTGCGCGACGACCGCGACGGCCGGATCCGCCGCGGCAGCAGCCGTCTGAACCAAAGCCTGAACGCGGGCGGAATCGCTCAGCTGCTGAGCGTCATTCCGGACAATTTCGCGGAAGGGTCCGGCAACTCGCTCGCCGTGGACGGCGTCCTGCAGGTCGATCCCAATCTGACGCGCGATCCGATCGCTACCATTGCGGCCATCAATGCGGCTGCTGCGGCGCAGGGTATCGACCCGATCCTCAGCACCGATCTGGTCTCCGATGCGGGCGCGTTCTTCGACACTGAAGAAGACACCCTCGCGATCTACGGCCAGGCGAATTTTGACTTCGGTCGCGTTCGCGGCAATCTGGGCCTGCGCTATGTCGACACTGACATCGCCTCGACCGCCAACCAGTTCACGGACGGAAACCCGAGCCTGGTCACGATCGATAGCGGCTATGACCACTATCTGCCGCGTGCCAACGTGGCCGTGGACGTCACGGACGACATCGTGCTGCGCGCCTCCTATAACGAGGACATCCGTCGTCCGTCGTTCACGGACAGCAGTGCGACGCGGACATTCCCGGACCGCAATGGTTTCAACGGCGACTCGGTCGGCGGCAACCCGTTCCTGGTGCCTGAGGAAGTGCAGTCGATCGACGCGTCGGTGGATTGGTACTTCGCCCCCGAAGCCGTGTTCAGCATCGGCGTCTTCCGCAAGGAGCGCGACGGGCTGTTCGGTGACACGGAAGATCAGGCCGCCGAGATCAACGGTCTGCGTGACGTGACCGCACCGTGCGAAAATGGCGGGATCTTCTCGCCGGGCACGTCTCCGGGCATTTTCGGCGACGAGGCCGTCACCGGACTGGGTGTCTGCGTGGACAATATCTCCACCTTCAACTCGGAGAACTCGACGACGCAGGAAGGCATCGAGCTGGGCGTGCAGTACAATTTCGCCGAATGGGAAGACCGGATCGGTTTCGCTTCGGGCTTCGGCTTCATCGCCAACTACACCTACCAGACCGAGGACAACAACACGGGCTTTGTCGACGATGATGCCGACAATGCGTTCGGAAGTCGCGCGGACGCCATCTTCGCCAACCAAGGGTTCGGCAATCCTTCGCGCGAAGCAGCGACCCTGCTCAACCTGTCCAATCACGCCTATAACCTGACGGGTTATTACGAGAAGTACGGTCTCTCCGCGCGCGTGCGCTATACATGGCGCGATGCCTTCGCCACGGACGATCTGCCTGGCACATCGGGCGTCTTCACGCCGTTCGGTTTCCGGGGCATCCAGGAATCGCGCGGGCAGTTGAACGCCAGCGTGTCCTACGATGTGACGGACAACTTCGCCTTGCAGGTCGATGGTGTGAACCTGACGGAGTCGAGCTCCGACGTGTACTGCGTCAGCGATGGCGGACTGCTCTGCTACCAGGGCATCACCGACCGGCGCATCATCTTCGGAGCAAGCTACACGTTCTAGCCGCAATACAACAGGACAGCGCTCCCATTCGCGGGGCGCTGGGACATCCCTTGGACTTCCGGCGCGGCTTTCATAATCGAAAGTCGCGCTTTCTTTTTACCCGGTGAATTGGTAGGGACAATTCGGTCTGAGGCGCAAAAATTGGTACGTAGAACATGGCTGAACAAAGACTCTATCACACGATAGCGAACAAGATTCTCGAACTGATCGATTCCGGTGTGTTTCCACCAGGCTCTCGTTTGCCGGGGGAGCGAGATCTGGCGCAGAAATTCGGCGTCAGCCGCGTTGCCGTGCGCGAGGCGGAGATCGCTCTACAGGCGCAGGGTCGCATCGAGATCAAGGTCGGCTCAGGCGCCTATGTGCTCGACAGCGGCAATCTCGCGCTCAACGGTCTGCCCAAAGTGGGGCCGTTCGAACTGACCGAAGCACGCGCTCTGTTCGAAGCCGAGGCATGTGCCCTGGCCGCGCCGATCATCACGAACGAATCCATCGCTCATCTGGAGCATCTCATCGCCATCATGTCGGGCAAGGAGACATGCGATCTCGACGGTTCGCCCATGGGCCCGGACGAAGCGGATGAGGCTTTTCACAACGTTATCGCCCGCGCGACGAACAATCACGCCATCACCTTTGTCATCGACAGCATGTGGAAAATGCGAACGGAGGCCGCGCAGTTGCAGAACGTCTATCGGACGGTTTGCGACCGGGACGCCAGCCACCGCGAGGACGAGCATCAGGCTATCGTTACCGCCCTGCGCAATCGCGACTCCGCGGCCGCCCGCACCGCCATGCGCGCCCATTTCACGCGCATGATCGATGCGCTGCTCCAAGAGTCCGAGGAAGCCGCCTACCGCGAGGTTCAGCGCAAGGCGAGCGAGAGCCGGGCGCGCTTCACCATCATGCACGAGCTCACCTAGCTCGCACTGGTCCTACCAATCATATTGAATTGGTAGCAAAGAGCGGTTGACGAACCGCCGCCCCTTTTGCCATTGCAAAAGGAAGAACGCTTCTAAGCGTCGCCGATTCAGGCAAGGGGAAAATCATGAAAAATACACACACCACATCCGCTCGCTCTCCGGCCTATCTGGCCGCAGTGACCGGGGTTTCGCTCATGGCCATGATGTGGTCGCAGCCCGCGCTCGCGCAGGTCACTCAGGCCGATAACGGAGCAGAGGACGACGAAGTCGTCGTCGTCGGCACCCGTCAGGTCATTCAGGACTCTATCGTGCTGAAGCGCCAGAGCACGCAGATCGTGGACGGCCTCTCGGCGGATGAGATCGGCGACATTCCCGCACTATCCATTGGCGAAGCGCTGGAAAGCATCACCGGCGTGGCTAGCCACCGCGAAAACGGCGGCGCAACGGAAGTCTCCGTGCGGGGTCTCGGCCCCTATCTGTCGTCCACAGTGGTCAATGGCCGCGCGGCGACCAATGGCTCGGGCGACCGCTCGGTCAACTTCTCGCAATTTCCCTCCGAGCTGATGAACAAGCTCGCCGTCTTCAAGACGCAGGATGCCAGCCAGATCGAGGGCGGCGTGGCTGGCCAGATCCAGCTCGAGACGCTGCGTCCGCTCGACTATGGCAAGACGCGCGCTCAGTTCGATATCAAGGCCAATGCCAACCCTGACCAATTCAATCAGGACGACACGCAGGTCGGTGATCTCGGCTACCGCCTGACTGGCAGCTATGTCGATCAGTTCCAGCTCGGCACGGGCGATTTCGGTTTCTCGATCGGTGTGCAGACGTCTGATATTTCCCAGCCCGAAGCGGAAAGCCGCCAGACAAGCTCGACATCAAGCTCGCGCCCGGCCTGTCTGCTGACCCAAGGCCTGACCCAATATACAGACGCCACGAACGGCGGCACCTTCACCGGTTTCTCCGGCAATCCGGAAACGCGCGACCGCGGCGACGACGATTGCGATGATTTCAACGATCGCCGCAACTCTGACAATCTCGACACGCGCGGATCGGACACGGAAGGTTATGACGTCACCATCGATCCGAATACGGGCTTGGCTATCGATGCTGGTACGCCGATCGCTTTCGCGCCGTCGCAGCGTCATTTCCGTCAGAACGATACGCGCGACCGTCGCGACGCCATATTCACGGCGCTGCAATGGGCGCCAAACGACCGCTGGGACATCAATCTGGATGCGCAATATTCCGAGCGTACCCTGTCGGAGCTGCGTAATGATCTGACCTTCAATGGCGGTCGCCGCAACGACTCCGATCTCGAAGGTCGTCCCGGTGGCTTCACTACCACATTTGACAGCCTCGTGCTCACCCCGCAGGGCGGCATCCTCCGCTCGGTGTCCGAGAACACGATCGAAGTGCAAGGCGGTGATTTCGAACGCGAGGAGAAATATCTGGGCGGTGGTCTGAATATTTCCCACGACGTCACGGAGCGCCTGAAGGTCACCGCCGATCTGGGCTACTCCAGCACGGAGCGCACCGAAAACGCGATTGAATTCCGCATTCAGTCCGACATCACGCCGATCATCGAGTTCGATCGCCGCGGTGCCGGGGTGAACTCCTTCAACATCTATGACGACGATTTCGACGTCAATGATCACGACAACTATGTCGATCGTCTCCGGGTCCGCGTCGACAATGACAGCTTCCGCGACAATGAGATTTTCGCCGGTCGTCTCGACGCCGAATACGCGCTCAACGCGGGCATTTTCAACACGTTGAAAGCCGGCGTGCGTTTCGCCAATCAGGACTATTTGGAACTTCCCGGCGGCATCGACTCCGGTAACCCGCTTTCCGCCCTCTCCGGTCGTTTCTCTTTCGAGATCGAGAATGATGGCGAGCTGACGGTCAACAACCGCGAGGTCATTGACGACAGCAATGAAGACGCCAATGAACGTATCGAGGCGATTTTCGACGCGCTGCAGGACGATCTGGTCGCCATCATCGGCAACACCAACTCCGCCTGCCGCACGCTCTTCCCGGAAGACGACTTTCTGTCATCTGCGCGCAATGGCGATCTCGTCACTGTCATCGGCGATGATGGCCAAGTGCTGAGCTCGACGAATAGTTGGGCGACGTTCGATGCATCCTGCATCGCCAACACGGCCGTCGATTCGTTGAACAGCCTGCTGCCGCGCATCAATGCCTATCTGCTCGACCCGGACGAAACCGAAGGCTCATTCGAGGGTGCTCTGGGTGCCTTCAGCGCTCTGGCCCCCGCTCTCGAAGAGCAAAATCTGCGCACGATCGACGTGCAGGAGCAGACGACTGCGTTCTATGCCATGACCGAGTTCGAGACGGAGTTGGGCAACATGCCGTTTTCCGGCAATATCGGCGCGCGCATCGTGAAGACCGATGTCGAGTCCACCGGCTATCGCCGCGACATCAATGTCAATAATGACGGCGGAGAGCTGTCGGCCTCCTTCGGTGATCTGGTGACGATCACGGAAGAGCACGACTATACGCGCTTCCTGCCGTCCGCCATCGGTATCCTGGAAATCGCCCCGGACAAGCTGGTCCGTGCCGGTATCTTCCGCGCCATGTCGCGTCCGGATCCGTCCGATATGGGCTTTGGTCGCAGCTTCCAGATCCAGGAAGGCGACGATGACAACCCGATCGAAACGCTTGACGATCTGATCGGTCAGAACGTGTCGGCAGACGGCAACCCGTCCTTCGATCCGCTGATGTCGTGGAACTACGATCTGGGCTTTGAGTGGTATCCAAATGACGACTCCATTCTCGCGCTAGCAGGTTACTACAAGTCGTTTCAGGGCGGTTTTGTGAACACGCGTCAGGTCGAGGATTTCAACATCGGCGGCGAGACCATCAGCCGGACTGTCGCCGTGCCGCAAACCAGCGACGAGAAATCGGACCTGTTCGGCCTCGAGTTCACGGGTAGCCACTCCTTCTCCTACCTGCCGGGCCTTCTGTCCGGTCTGGGAGCTAAGGTCAGCTACAATTATGTCGACAGCGATTTCGAGTTCGAGGACAGCCGTTACGGCGACGCCTTTGAAGTCCAGACGGATGGCACCGTCATCCAGTTGGCAGATGGTGTGATTGCGCCCGGCGGTCTGCCCGGCCTCTCGGAGCATACTCTGTCGGCCACCGGCTACTACCAGATCGGGGATTTCGACTTCCAGCTGAACTACAAATACCGCAGCGACTATTTCCAGCCTTTCGTGTCTAACGGCACGCGGCTGCGTTTCGTTGGTGATGTCGGTGTTTGGGAAGCGCGGGCGTCCTATTACATCAACGACAACTTCCGCGTCTCGCTGGAAGCGATCAATCTGGGCAGTGAGCCGAAGAACCAGTTCGCCTATGTGACGGACGACCTCTACGAGGTGAACGACTACGGTCCGCGCGTCTTCCTCGGCCTGCGAGGTCGTTTCTAGGGTGGGCGGCGCGCGCATCCATAAGCATAGCTGGCTTGTCAGCGCCGCCTTCGGGGCGACGCTCATGGCGTCTTGTAGCGAGGGTGCGCCCGCGCCTGATGCGACCTCTGATGAGGTCATGACAGAACAGGCCGCGCCGAGCACAAACACTATGCCGAGCGCGTCAGGCAATCGCCTGCTCGTATCCGATCCGTCGGAGTTTAAGGCCGCCGAAAAAGATGCGCGTCCCGGCGACACCATCGTGCTGGCGAACGGCACATGGGAGGATTTCGAAATCCTGTTCCGCGGAGAGGGCGAGCCCGGCAAGCCGATCACCCTGACCGCCGAGACCAAGGGCGAGGTCACCCTGACGGGCCAGAGCAATCTGCGCATCGCGGGTTCGCATCTGGTGGTCGAGGGTCTGGTTTTCCGCGACGGTTACACGCCGACCAGCAGCGTGATCGAATTCCGCCAGAACGCGGACAATCTCGCCAACAATGCCGTCGTTCGCGAAGTCGTGATCGACAGCTTCTCCAATCCCGAACGGTTCGAGACCGATTTCTGGGTGCGGATGTATGGCAAGAACAACCGGTTCGAAAACAACCATCTGGTCGGCAAGGGCAATCAGGGCGTCACCATGGCGGTGCGGCTGAACCAGGAAGAGAGCCGCGAAAACGGGCACGTTATCGCCAATAACTATTTTGGGCCGAGGCCCAATCTGGGTTCCAATGGCGGTGAGACCTTGCGCATCGGGACGAGCCATTATTCACTGTCGGATTCCAATACGGTCGTCGAGAACAACGTGTTCGACCGGACTAATGGCGAGTTGGAAATCATCTCGGTCAAGTCGGGCAAGAATGAGCTACGCGGCAACACCTTCCTGTCCGCACGCGGTACGCTCACCATGCGCCACGGCAATGACAATGTCATCGAGCGCAACGTGTTTTTGGGCAACGGCGCCGAGCATACGGGCGGTATCCGGGTCATCAACGCGGGTCAGCAGGTTCGAAACAACTATATGGAAGGCCTGACCGGCATCCGCTTTGGCGGGGCCTTCACTGTCATGAATGGGGTGCCCGACAGCCCTATCAACCGCTACCATCAGGTCAAAGACGCGGTGATCGAGAACAATTCCATCATCGGTTCGGACCGTATCCAGCTGGGTGCGGGCTCCGACACGGAGCGCTCCGCCGTCCCGGAGGATTCCATCTTCCGCAACAACCTCGTTGCGCGCGATCTCGAAGGCCCGGTGTTCCAGGTCTATGACGACATGTCGGGAATCGACTTTTCGGACAATGTCGTGGCGGGTCCGGGCGATCCGGTGTTCGACGGTTTCGAGCGTATCGGCTTCGATCTCAAACGCGCGAGAAACGGCCTGCTCTATCCGCCCGCGGGCGTGGACGCCGGTGCGCCGCGCGACCTTGCGGTCACGCAGCTCGACGATGTCGGCGTGTCCTGGTATCCAAAGCCCCCGGCTGATCGCGCCTTTGGCTCCGGCAAGACGATAAAAGTCGGCATCGGCGAGGGTGAACTCTTTGCCGCGCTCCGCGATGCCGAGCCGGGCGACGTGCTCGCACTCGTACCCGGTCGTCACACCGCCGCGAAGACCCTGATCATCGACAAGCCGATTACGGTCAGCGGCAACAATGCGACGGTTGCCTTCGAGCGCTCGGCCCTGTTCCAGATCGAGGACGGCGGCAAGCTGCGCCTCGACGGCTTGACGATCACGGGCGAGAATGCGCCGGACATGACCGGCAACGCCGTCATCCGTACCAGCCCCTATTCCATGACGACCAACTATGTGCTGGAAATCGCCAATACCAATTTCGTCGAGCTCGACGTCAACCGCTTCTTCGACGTCGTGCGCGGAGCCAAGAACACCATGGCCGACCGCATCACTGTGGAGAATGTGCGGGTCGAGACGGTCTCCGGC
Source organism: uncultured Algimonas sp. (assembly GCA_937923575.1). Classification (GTDB taxonomy): domain Bacteria; phylum Pseudomonadota; class Alphaproteobacteria; order Caulobacterales; family Maricaulaceae; genus Litorimonas. The sequence goes on along the minus strand of CALDUL010000024.1, from coordinate 58,095 downwards.
ATGGTCTTCAACCTGGATGACGAGATCGACGATTACGGCCGCTACAATGCGGAATATCTGACCATCACGAACTCCGAATTTCGCGACGTGCAGGGACCGCTGGTGAGCCTCTACCGCGGTGGCCGGGACGAGAGCACCTTTGGCCCGCATTTCAACATGACAGACAGCACGCTCGCTAATGTCGGCATGGGTTCGCGGAATGCCTTCGACGCCTCCATCCGGCTGCACGGCGTGCAGGACACGGATATGGTCGGCAATACGATCAAGGACAGCGCGCCGCTTTTGATCGAACACACGGTCGGCGATCCGCAGACCGATATCACGCGCAACAGCTTTTCAAATACGTCCGCGCCGATCCTGCGCGAGATCACGAGCGGTCTGGAGCCGACCATGCGGCTTTCGGACAACACGGGGCTATAAGTGAAAAACTGGACAACATCGGCACTCACAGCACTGATTGCGGCTTCCGCTCTGGCGGCCTGCAGTCCGTCGGATGTGGCTGCGCCGTCGGCGACATCCGCGGGCTCGGTTGCCTCATCCGCTGATGGCGCGCTCTACGACGCCGCGTTCAATGCCATGCGTACGCGCATCGATGCCCAGATTGGCGAGCCACTGGCCGTGCCAGTCCCGGCGGATGCGGGCGGCGGCTACACCCATGAGCAGCATAAGCGAAACGCCATCGCGATTTTTGAGTCCGGCCTGCTCTATGAGGCGACGAATGACGCGGGCTACCGCGACCACGCCGTTCGCCTGCTCGACGCCTACGCTACGATGTACCCCACCCTCGGGGAGCATCCGAAGAAGAAGGAGCAGACGCCCGGCCGCCTGTTCTGGCAGAGCCTCAACGAAGCGTGGTTCCTCGTCCACGCCGCGCAGGGCTATGAGCTCTTCCGCGACGATCTCGACGGTGACACCCGCGCCCGGCTGGAAGACAATTTCTTCCATCCCATCGTGGAGTTCCTCTCCGAAGGCCAGCCGCAGACCTTCGACAAGATTCACAATCACGGCACTTGGGCGACGGCGGCTGTCGGTCTGACCGGCTATGCGCTGGATGAGCCGGACTATGTCGAGAAAGCCTTGCTGGGCCTCGACCGATCCGGGACGGGCGGCTTTCTCCGCCAGATGGATGTGCTGTTTTCGCCCGACGGCTATTACAATGAAGGCCCCTATTATCAGCGCTACGCCCTGATGCCTTTCGTGCTCTTCGCCCAAGCCATTCAGGAGAACGAGCCGGAGCGGAAAATCTTCGAGGCGCGCGACGGCATTCTGAAGAAGGCGATATACTCGACTATCCACCAGAACTACGCCGGGCTATTCTTTCCGATCAACGACGCCATCAAGGACAAGGGCATCGCCACGACCGAGCTGCTGCACGGTGTCGCCATCGCCTATGATCTGACAGGCGACGACACGCTGCTCTCGGTCGCGCAGGAGCAGGGCAAGGTCGCACCGACCGCAGCAGGCCGCGCCGTGTCTGCCGCCATCGAGGCGGGCAAGGCCAAGCCCTTCGGCTATCGCTCCATGCGACTGGTCGACGGCTCGAACGGCGACCGCGGCGCACTCGATATCCTCCGCGCGTCGGATGATCCCAAAGGAATGGCCGTGGTGGCGAAGAATACTGCCATGGGTCTGGGGCACGGCCATTTCGACAAGCTGGGACTGCTGGTGTTCGACCGCGGCTATGAGGTGCTGCGCGACTATGGCGCCGCGCGCTTCCTCAATATCGAGGCCAAATATGGCGGCCACTATCTGCGCGAGAATAACGCCTATGCCAAGCAGACCATCGCGCATAACGCGCTGGTCGTGGACCGCAGCTCGCATTTCGGTGGCGACTGGCGCGAGGGCGAGAACCACGCTCCCTATATCGGACCGTTCGTGACCGAAGACAATCTGAGCGCGACGACTGCTGGAATCGCGAATGCCTATCCCGGCGTATCGCTGACGCGCCGGGTAGCACTGCTGCGCCACGAGGCGCTCGAAGCGCCGGTCGTCATCGATGTTATGATCGGAGAGAGCGCATCGGCCGACGATCTTCGCGACTTCGACTTGCCCTTCCACTACAATGGGCAGCTGATCGAAACGAATTACGAGATCAAAGCCGATACGACCACGCGCGCGCCGCTAGGCGACGACAATGGCTATCAATATCTCTGGAAGGTCGGTCAGGCCGATGCCATTGACGGACAGGCGCAGACGACGATCTTGCTGGATCGTCGCTTCTACACCCTGACCAGTGCCGTGCCGGAGGGAACACAAATACTGCTCGCGGAACTTGGCGCAAACGATCCGGATACGAACCTTCGCCGCGAGCCAGCGCTGATTCTGCGGAGTCCGCGCGCGACGCGCTTCGCTGCCGCGACGGTCTTCGAACCACATGGTGAATACAACCCGATCCAGGAATACACTCTGGCCAGTCGAAGCCAGATCGCGCGAGTGGAGCACTTCAAGGGGCGCACCGCAGATGTTGTGACATTGGTCCTGAAGTCCGGCGACACGATCTCGGTCGGCCTCGCGGAACAGAATGGCGACCACACGGTCGAGACAGCAGACGGATTTGTGAGCTGGACTGGATCGCACACGATCCTGTCTGCGGACGAATAGGGGAACACCATGCCAGAGTTACATGAGCAAACGCCATCAAACACGCTTGACCCGACCCCCAAACGCGCGGGCGGCTATCTGCGCTGGGCCGTTGTCGGACTGGTCGCGCTGGCGACTGTGATCAATTATATCGACCGCGGCGCGCTCGGTATTCTCTGGCCGGAGATCAAGGCGGAGTTCAACTTCTCCAATCAGGACTACGCGAATATCTTCACCATCTTCGTGCTGGCCTATGCTTTCGGGCAGAGTATTTTCGGCAAGATTTTCGACTGGCTTGGGACGCGGCTGGGCTTTGTGCTGTCGATCGGCGCGTGGTCCGTCGCCACGGCGCTGCACGCCGTTGCGTCGTCCGTGCTGACCTTCGGCCTGTTCCGCGGCGCTCTGGGTGTGGCCGAAGCCGGTAACTGGCCCGGAGCCGCAAAGGCCAATGCCGAGTGGTTTCCGATCAATGAGCGCGCCTTCGCGCAAGGGATCTTCAACTCGGGCGCGGCCATTGGCGGGATCATCTCGCCACTCCTGCTGGCTTTCCTCGCGGCCTTCATGGGTTGGAAAGCTGTCTTCATCACCATCGGCCTGGTCGGATTGCTCTGGCTCGTTCCGTGGCTGATCATCTACAAATCCAAGCCCGAGGACCATCCTTGGCTGAGCGAGTCGGAGCGGAATTATATCCTGTCCGGACAGATCACCCGCACCGACTCCGGTGTCGCCACGGCAGACTACGTTCCGACGACGCGCGAAATGCTTGGCCGTCGCGAGACCTGGGGTGCGATCCTGCCTGCCATGCTGATCGATCCGATCTGGTGGCTGTTTGTTGCGTGGATCCCGATCTACCTGATCGACAGCTTCGGCTTCAATGTGAAGGAACTCGGCCTCTACGCATGGGTGCCCTATGTCGGCGCAATGTTCGGCGCCTGGTTCGGTGGGCTGTTGGCGCAGAACCGTCTGAACTCCGGCTGGTCTGTCGACAAGACCCGAAAGATGGTCATCACACTGGGCGGGCTGATCATGCTGCCCTCACTGCTGGCGATGTCCGTGGCCTCCACGCCGCTGCTGGCTGTGCTGATCATGGCTGTCATCCTCTTCGGTTTTCAAACCGCCATCGGCAATGTCCAGACGCTGCCGAGCGACCTCTATAGCCAGAAGGCTGTCGGCTCGCTCGCTGGCTATGCCGGAACAGCCGCCAAACTGGCGGCCGCCGGATTGGTCTGGATCGTGCCACGCATCACCGAAGCCGAAAAGTTCAACGCTCTGCGTGACCAGCTGGGCCTCGGTTTCCTGTCGCCAATGACAGAGAACAGCTATATGCCGGCCTTCATTATCGGAGCCGCACTCGCCATTCTCGCAGTCGCGAGTGTCTGGATTCTCATTCCCAAAATCGAACCTCTTAAGCCGCGCGTCGTCGCTGGTTCTAAGACCTAAGGAGCACTTCTATGTCCAAACCCACCATCGGTTTCATCGGCCTCGGTTTGATGGGCGGCAATATGGTCGAGAACCTGCAAAAGCGCGGTTTCCCGGTCGTCGTCATGGACCTCAATCAGGACGCCGTCGACCGCGTGCTGGCGCGCGGCAATGCCGAACAAGCCAGCTCGCCCAAGGAACTCGCTGAGAAGTCCGACATCGTCGAGCTCTGCGTGACGACCTCCGAGGTCGTGGAAGCGTTGATGAACGGCGAGAATGGTATCATTGCAGGCATAAAGCCAGGCTCGGTCGTCATCGACTTCGGCACGTCCATCCCGGCGTCGACCCAGAAGCTCGGCAAAGCGCTGGCAGAGAAAGGCGCGGGCATGCTCGACGCCCCGCTCGGCCGTACGCCCGCCCACGCCAAGGACGGCCTGCTAAACATCATGGCCGCAGGCGACCGCGAGACATTCGACAAATATGAGCCCATCCTGAAGGAGCAGGGCGAGAATGTCTTCTATCTCGGAGCCCTAGGCGCGGGTCACGTGACCAAGCTGATCAACAATTTCATGGGCATGACCTCGGTCAATGCCATGAGCCAGGCCTTCGCCGTCGCGGAGCTCGCGGGCGTGGACAAGCAGCAGCTCTACGACATCATGAGCGCCGGCCCGTCCAACTCGCCATTCATGCGCTTCTGCAAGAACTATGCGGTGGACGACAATTCCGACCTCGGCTTCTCGATCAACAACGCCAATAAGGACCTGCGCTACTTTGTGCAGATGGTGAGTGATCTGGGCTCCACTACGCGCATCGGCGAGGCGACCTCCGCCAATCTGAAGGAAGCGGTTGAAGCCGGCATGGGCAATGGCAATGTGCCGGAGATCTACGACATGTTCGTGAAGGCGAAGAAGGCCTGAGGACCGGCCACTCCCGTGAGTCAGCTTGAAAACATCTCAGCCGCCTTCGTCTCCGCGCGACGGGCGGGCCGGGCTCTGCCGGAATTTCCCGGCACGGTCCCGACCACGCTTGAGGACGCCTATGCCGTCCAGCACGCCAGCATCCGCGCCTGGGGCGAGCCGATCGCGGGCTTCAAGGTCGGCGGTGTCGCGCCGGATTTTGCGGATAGGTTTCCCGCGCATCGGCTGGCCGGGCCCGTCTTTGAACATCTCGTTCAGACGGTGACTGACGGCGGCACGGTGGACGTCCCGGTCTTCAAGGGCGGATTTGCGGCCTATGAGGCGGAGTATGTCATGCGCCTCGGTGGACTCGACAGGCTCGACGGTCCTGTCACGACCCTCGAAGAGGCGGCTGGCTATGTCACCGCGCTACATATCGGCGCGGAAATCGCGAGCTCGCCCCTATTCACGCTCAACGCGCTCGGCCCCGGTTCGATCATCTCCGACTTCGGCAATCAGGCCGGGGTCGTCATCGGGCCGGAGGTTGATCTGTCCATGCTCATGCGTCTGCCGGAGATCGAAGTTGTGACCGTCATCGACGGCGCAGAGATCGGACGCGCTACAGCCGCGCCTGCCAAGGGCGGCCCGCTCGATGCATTGCAATTCCTGCTTAACCACATCCAGACCCTGCCGGACGATATCGCCTTGCCCGACTCGCCGCTACTCTCCAGCGGTGCTATCACGGGTGTTCACGCCTCCGGGCCGGGCACCACGTCGACCATCACTTTCGGCCAGCTTGGCCAGTTTACCATCAACATGACGGCTACTGCAGCCACCAATCACGAGACCCCCACAACATGACCGACTTCCTCTCTTTCGGCGAGATCATGCTGCGCCTGCGCTCGCCGGGCTATGAGCGCTTTTTCCAGAGCCCGCAGCTCGAAGCCACGTTTGGCGGCGGCGAGGCGAATGTCGCCGTGTCACTGTGTAATTACGGGCTGGATGCCGGCTTCATCTCCGCTCTGCCCGACAACGACATCGGTCAGGCCGCGATCAACCAGCTGCGCGGGCTCGGCGTCGATACCTCCCGCGTGCTGCGCCAGGGCGAGCGCGTCGGCATCTACTTTCTGGAGACCGGTGCGAACCAGCGGCCTTCCAAGGTCATCTACGACCGCGCGCACAGCTCGATCAGCCAGGCCAAGCCGGGTGACTTCGACTGGCCGACCATCTTCAAGGGCGCGAAGTGGCTTCATATCACTGGCATCACACCCGCTCTCACGCAGGATAGTGCCGACCTCTCCATGGAGTGCGTCAAGGAAGCCCAGAAGGCCGGGTTGACCGTGTCCTGCGACTTCAACTTCCGAGGAAAGTTGTGGAAATACGGAAAGGCCGCGCCCGAGGTGATGCGCGACCTCGTCAAATATGTCGACGTCGGTATCGCCAATGAGGAGGACTGCCAGAAGTCGCTCGGTATCAGCGTCGACGTCGATGTCGAGAGCGGCTCCGGCCACCTCGACACGTCCAAATATGAAGAGCTCACCACCAAGATGCTCGACATCTATCCCGACATGAAGACCATCGCGATCACGCTGCGCGCGGCCGTCAACGCGAATATCAATGGCTGGCAGGCCTGTATGCGTAACCGTGGGGGCGACTTCCTGTTGTCCAAGAAATATGAGCTGACCGATATTGTCGACCGCGTCGGTGGCGGCGACAGCTTCGCCTCGGCCTTCATCGCGGGCCTCTCGCTCTATGACGATCCGCAGGATAGCCTCGAATTTGCCGTGGCGGGTTCCGCGCTGAAACACTCCGTGCTCGGTGACTTCAACCGCGTCTCCCGCGCAGAAGTCGAAAACCTCATGGGCGGAGACGGCTCGGGACGCGTGCAGCGGTAGTGCCCACCGAACGTTCCGGATTCTAGCACAATATTCGGCCCCGTCATTTTATGGCGGGGCCGACGTCGTATCAGGCTTGCCCGCTTAAATCCCAGTCACCTCACTTCGCGGGCACTTTGATGTAGTAGCCGCGGTAGTCCTGCGTCTGGACATTGAGGTCCGACTCGGTCTCGCCTGGAAACAGGATGATCGACGCGGTGCCATTGGCGAATTCGCGCACCTGGCTGCCCGTCGGCGTGCCCTGATGCTTGAGGAACTCGCCGCCGCCATCGATGGTGAAATAGGCGCGGTCGTTCATGTCCACGACACGCAACCCGTTTTCGTCCTGCGCCTCCGCCATAACGGTGATCGAGCCGTCGTCATTGTTCTTCGTCGTCAGGATGATATCGACCATCTTGCCGTGCTGGCGCGGTTCAAAGGTGAGGTCATAGCTATGGCCCGCGACCACGCCGCCGTCCTCGTCATAACCTTCGACGGACAGAGTATTGTCGCCGTCCGCGAGGCTCACATCCCACGTCAGGCCCGAGGCGGGGTATTTGGTGATATCACGCGTCTTCGATCCCAGCGGCCTACCGTTGAGCGACAGCTCAGCGCTGTCGGTGTTGCAAAACACGCTGATCGTCTTGTCGCGATCGCCCGTGCGGTAGTTCCAGTTCGGGCTCTCGATCCAGCAGGTCGGGTCCTTTTTCCAATAGGATGCGAAGACGTGGTAGACATCCTTGGGCACGCCGTCGCGCTGCACGAGGCCCTTCATGTTGACGAATGGGAGCGGGTTTTCGGGCCGGATCGGTGTGCCGAAATCCTTGAAAGCCCATTGTGCGTTTCCTGCAAAATTCGGGTCGGTTTCCGACACGCGCAAATGCCAGTCGAACAGATCGATCATATAGGTCATGTCCCAGACTTTGGACTTGGCGACGCTGATCACGCCCGTCTGGTTGACCGCTTCCTCAACCGTGCCGAGGCTTTCGGGGTCCGCCGTACCATAGGGACCGAAGGGCTCTTCGAAATAGCGCCCGACATGGGAGGAGCCACCATATTCCATGTGCAGCAGGTAAGGATGCTCGGCGCGGGCCTTCTCCATCGCTTCCTGATATTGGACATAGCCGCCGCCATACCAGCCCGCCCAGATGGACGGAGAGTAAACGTCGATAATGTCCGCGCCTTCGGGAAATTTTCTGATCGTGGTCAGACGGCCGGGATCCATCTCCTTGGCGATATTGTGGAGCAGCTGTAGCTCTTCGGCCACGCGCGCCTTGTCCCCGCCGCCTTCCTGGTCGGGCAGCCAGTACATCTCATTGCCGAGGCTCCAGAGGAAGACCGACGCGCGGTTATAGTTCTGGGCGATCATTTCGCGCGCGAGGTTTTGCGTGTTCTTGCGCCACTCCGCGCCCCCGATCCCGCCGCGATTCCACGGCACTTCGTCATAGAGAATGATGCCCAGACGGTCGGCGGCGTCGTAAACGACCGGGTCGTGGGAGTAGTGGCCCAGCCGCAGAAAGTTCGCGCCGAGTTCCTTGATCGCTTCCATATCGGCCACGCGCTGTTCGTCACTCATAGCTGACCCCACGCCCGCAAAGCCTTCATGCAAATGCGTGCCGCGCAGTAGCAGCCGCTCGCCATTGAGGAAGAACGGACCGTTCTCCTTGAACTCGAACCAGCGCAGGCCGAATGTCTCGATGCGCGTGTCCACGATCTCGCCGTCTGCATTTTTCAGCGCGCTGGTCAGCGTATAGAGCAGCGGCGTATCGGGGTGCCAGAGCTGCGGATCGTCTATGGTGATTGTCTGCTCGCGAGTCTCCGCAACGACACTTCCGTCAGGCCCGCGTACCACGTGTTCGTAGCTTTCCGGACCCCAATCGCCGCGGCCATTGACGAAGGGTGTCAGGCTCAGCACCGCACGGTCCGCGTTCACGTCCGTGTTGATGCGGACCTGTTGCAAGAAAGTCTGTGGCTTGGAGACGAAAAACACGTCCCGCGTCAGCCCGCCATATTGGAAGAAGTCGGCCTTTTGGCTCGGCACCAGATTCTTGTCGACGCCGTTGTCGACCCGCACCAGGATCTCGTTGGCGCCGTCTCTCAGCTGGTCCGTGACTTCGATGTCGAACCCGACATAGCCGCCGACATGGCCGCCTGCGCGGGTGCCGTTGACATAGACATCGGCCTTCATCTGCGCGGCTTCGAAGTGCAGGAAATAGCGTCGATCGGCGGCGGGCGTCACCTCCAACGTCTTGCGGTACCACGAGCCGTCGCGGCGATAGCCTGTGACGATATCGGTCGTGTCGAGCGCGTTCCACGTGTGCGGTAGGTCGACTGTCGTCCAGGCTCCGGTCGCCGACGCGACGGCTGGGTCTTCGGCCGCGTTTTCCAGATAATGCCAGTCGGAGCTGATCTTCTGTCGCGGCTCTGTGATACGCGAAAGAACCGACGTTAGGCCCGCGCCTGTTCCGTCCACTCCGGCCTTGTCTATTTGCGCGGCTTGCTCCACGCCGCAGCCCCCCAAGGCGATGGCGGCAGTGCTGGCGAGCAGAAGAGCAGCGGAGCGGAGTGTCATGGGCAGACCTACCAGTTGAACATGGAGCCGTCTTCGAGACGGTTCACGGGCAGGTAGGCCCGCTTATAAGGATATTTGGCAGCGAGTTCTTCGTCGATGTCGACGCCGTGGCCTGGTGCTTCGCCCGGATAGAGCAGGCCGTCCTTGAAGGTGTAGGCATGCGGGAAGACCTCGTCGGTCTTCTCCGTATGGCGCATATATTCCTGGATGCCGAAATTGTAGATCGCCGTGTCCAGATGCAGTGCTGCGCCCATGCAGACGGGCGACAGGTCCGTCGCGCCGTGACTGCCGGACCGCACATGGTGCATGGCGGCGAATTCGAAGATCTTCTTCAGGTGCGAAATGCCGCCCGCGTGGACGACGGTGGAACGGATGTAGTCGATCAGCCCTTCCTCTATCAGCGTCTTGCAGTCCCAGATCGAGTTGAACACCTCGCCCACGGCCAGCGGCGTGGTCGTGTGCTGACGGATCATGCGGAAGGCTTCCTGGTTCTCGGCCGGGACGGCGTCCTCCAGCCAGAACAGGTTGAACTCCTCCAGGCTCTTGCCGACCTTGGCGGCTTCCTGCGGCGTCAAACGGTGGTGGGCGTCGTGGAGCAGGTGGAAGTCCATGCCGTATTTGTCGCGCACGCGATCAAACAGCTTAGGGATGTGGTTGATGTATTTGGACGTGCTCCAGACATTTTCCGTCGGCAGATTGCCGTCGGCGGGCTCGTAATACATCTTGTCCTTGGAGACGCCGTAGGTCGAGCTCAGCCCCGGAATACCGGTCTGGGCGCGCACGGCCTTGTAGCCGAGATCCAGATACTTGCCGACCTCGTCCAGCGTCTCTTCGATGTCGCCGCCATTGGCGTGACCATATACCATGACGCCGTCGCGCGACTTGCCACCCAACAATTGGTAGAGCGGCATGTTCGCCGCCTTGGCCTTGATGTCCCATAGCGCCGTGTCGATGGCGGCGATGGCGGTCATCGTCACCGCGCCACGCCGCCAGTAGCAACCGCGATAGAGATATTGCCAGATGTCCTCGATCCGGCCCGCATCATGGCCCATGATCGACGGCGCAATATGATCGTCGATATAGGAAGCGACCGACAACTCTCGGCCGTTCAGTGTCGCGTCGCCAATGCCGTATATGCCTTCGTCGGTCATCACCTTGACCGTCACAAAGTTCCTGTCGGGGCAGGTGACGATGGTCTTAATGTTTGTGATCTTCATAATCGTTTTCGTAGTCCCTGTCGGTCTCTTGCCGATCTGTTTGTCGTTATTCTGTTTGCCCTGCCGCCCTAAAGTTTCAGCGATTTGATTGCCTTGATGACGCCCTGTTCCGCAATGGCCTCGGCATTCCCGACTATGAGCTTAACGGGCAAGCCAGCCGGGAAGACCGCGCGCACGCCGAGCATGGCGCGCGCATAGTCTTTTGGCGAAAGCGAGGGATCGGGCAAGGCGTCGGTGTTGGACGACAGCCAGCCATCGGTCGGCGGCTGATCGCTGCAGCGCCGTTGCCGCGTCCATTCGATCCACCCGGCCGCGACAAAGGCGGCGCGCTTGGCGTCGGAACCATGCGCCGCGATGACAGGCAGAATGCGCGCCGGGATTTTCTGCGAGCCGTCATGGCTGATTTGCTCTAGCTTGTGAATGATATGCGGATTGTCGAACCGCGCGAGGGTCACGTCCCAATAGAGCGTCGGCGACAGCCCCTCCGGCGCGTCGAAGGAAGGAATGGTCTCTTCCCGGATCAGGCCGTCGACAAAACCGCGCAGCAGAGGGTCGCCTGCGGCTTCGACGACGGATGTGCGACCTGCCAGCAGCCCCAGATAGGTCAAGGTCGAATGGGCTCCGTTGAGGATGCGCAATTTACTGTTCTCGAAACCCTGGATGTCATCGGTGATTGTCGCGCCTGCGCCGACCCAGTCCGGACGTTCCTCAGGCAGGTCGTCCTCGATAACCCATTGCGCGAAGCTCTCCCGCTGGACGGCGGCTTCGTCGCGCAGGCCCAGCGCGTATGAGACAGCGTCCAACACAACCTCGTCGGTCGCGGGCGTGATGGCGTCGACCATGGTGCGCGGGAAGCGGACGGCTCGCCGGATGTGCCGGGCGAGGGTAGCCTTGCCCTGAGCCTTGGCCAGCGCCACGCAAGCGTCCCGCAGTCGGTGACCATTGTCTGGCAGATTGTCGCAGGACATGACGGTGAAAGGCGGAATGTCGCTGATCAGGCGCTGCTCTGCGGCCAGCAGAATGAAGCCCATGGCGGAGCGCGGCTTCGACGGATCTGCGATGTCCGCGCGGATCATCTCATTGCCGAGATCAAGCTGGCCCGCCCCGTCCAGCGCGTAGCCTTTTTCGGTGATGGTCAGCGTGATGAACTTCGTGCTGGGCGCGCGCAGGCGGGACATGACATCGATGCGGTCGTCGCCTGCGAATAAGACCTCACGCACCGCGCCGATGACGCGATAGGACGCTTTCTGATCACGTATGGCGAGGGTGTAGAGCCCGTCCTGCGGGCGGAGCTGTTTCTTCGCGCGCGGGCTATTGAGCGACACGGCACAGATGGCCCAATCGCCCCCGGAACGCGCTATGGCGTCCTCGGTATAGACGGCCTGATGGGCTCGGGTGAATGCGCCCGGGCCAAAATGCACAATGCCAATTCCGGCGGCGTCCCGGTCATAACTGGGGGCTGGTATCTTGGCCTTGTCGAGTGTCGCCGCGCTCAGTCGTGTCACGCCGCGCGCTCCTTGCTGTCTTGGGCCAGCAGCTCGTCTAGCCTGTAGGCCTTGCGGGCGAGATCGACGGTCAGCGCGCGGGCGATGTCGCTGGCTTCGCTGCGCGTGATGCGATGTTGCGTCACGAGTTCGGCAAGGAAGACCGCGTCCATGCGGCGGGCCACGTCATGACGCGCGGGGATGGAGAGGAACGCGCGGGTGTCGTCGTTAAACCCGGCAGTATTGTAGAAGCCGGCCGTCTCGGTGACCTGATCGCGAAAGCGCATCATGCCGTTGGGGCTGTCGTGGAACCACCATGGCGGACCCAGCGTCAGGGCAGGGTAGTGCCCGGCCAGCGTGGCGAGCTCACGCGAGTAGACACTCTCGTCTAGCGTAAACAGGATGACTGTCAGATCGGGATTATTGCCATATTTGGCGAGCAGCGGTTGCAGGTTCAGCGTGTACTCCGACTGCAATGGAATATCCGCGCCCTTGTCTGCCCCGAAGGCGGCATGCAGCGATGGATTGTGATTGCGGCAAGAGCCCGGGTGGATCTGCAGGGTCATGCCGTCCTCCACGCTCATGCCCGCCATTTCGGTCAGCATCTGCGCGCGGAAGAGATCCGTCTGCTCCGGCATGGCCTCGCCCGACAGGCAGAGGCTCAGCAGGCGCTGGCATTCATCCGCGGGCAGGTCGGCTGTGCGCGGGGACGGGTGGCCGTGATCCGTCGCAGTCGCGCGCCCGACATCGCGGAAATAGGCGCGCCGGATGCGCAAGGCTTCGAGATAGCCTTCCCAATCGTTCGTATCCTGTTCCGTCAGCTCGGCCAGCTTTGCGAGATTATGGGCGAACTCCGGCTTGTCGGCGTCGATGACGTCATCGGGCCGGAAAGTGGTGATGACGCGGTGCGCGTAGTCTGTCCCTTCCAGCGCGCGGTGATGTTTCAGATCGTCCAGCGCGCCTTCGGTCGTCGCGATCAGCGCGATGTCGAAGCGGTCGAGCAGAGCGCGCGGGCGGAAGGCTTCGGTTTTCAGCGCGGCGTCGATGATGTCGTAGCTCTCGTCCGCAGTCTCAGGCGAGAGCGGGACGGGCGCCCCGAACACTTCCCCCAACACATGGTCCCACCAGATGCGCGACGGTGTGCCCGCGAAGAGATGGAAATGCTCCGCAAAGCTCCGCCAGACCGCGCGCGGATCACGCTCATAGTCGCGCCCGTCACGGGGCGGCACACCCAGGCTCTCCAGGCTCACGCCCTGGCTGTAGAGCATGCGCAGCACATAGTGATCCGGGATGATCAGCAGCTCGCTCGGGTTCGGGAAAGGCGCGTTCTCGGCGAACCACGAAGGGTCGGTGTGGCCGTGCGGGCTGATGATCGGCAGCCCAGCAATCTCGGCATAGATCGAACGTGCCGTTTCCCGCACAGCCGGGTCGCTTGGGAATAACCGGTCGGGGTGCAAAGCCCCCGCGTCTGTAGCCGCCATGTTGCTCATCGTCCCCCGCATGACCTTCCCGTTCGTTCGGCCATGGTGCTGCACATTGCCCCCTTAACACCTATGGCTTAGAGCATTGAATTGGACAAGCCAATATATGCTGCCTTTGGAATTGGTCATATCTGTTTCGGTCGGCAAAAATTTGCGCTACGGAGGCGACAATGAATCAAAGACGATACAAGACCGTCGCGGACAATCTGCTGCGCTATATCGACAGTGAAGGCTTTCAGCCCGGCGACCGATTGCCGGCAGAACGCGAATTGGCCATTCGCTATGACGTCAGTCGCCCCACAATCCGCGAGGCCGTGATCGCGCTGGAAATCGCGGGTAGGGTCACCGTGCGAAAGGGCTCAGGCGTCTACGTCGCCGAACCCGCCGAGGAAGCTGTGGCGAAGTCGCTCGACCTCGATGTCGGTCCGTTCGAGCTGACACAGGCGCGCTTGCTCATCGAGGGCGAAGTCGCCGCCGTCGCCGCCACGCAGATCACCGAAGGTGAACTGGACGAGCTATCCGGGATCATCAATCAGATGATTGCCGAGAATGCGACGACCGTCTCCGACGACTATGTCTCGGGCGAGCATGCGGACAAGGATTTCCACATGCTCATCGCGCGGGCGACGCGGAACTCCGCGCTGATTTCCATCGTCGAGGATCTCTGGATGCAGCGGGACCGCTCGACGCTGACGCACACTATGTATGAAACCGTGCGGCAGGAGGGCGTACGCCCGTCTATCGACGAGCATTGGGCGATCTATAACGCCTTGGACGCGGGCAATCCGTCCGATGCGCGCACCGCCATGCGAACCCATCTATCGCGCGTGGTCGACACGATGTTTCGCGCGACCGAGATCGAAGCGGTGGAGCAGGCCAAGCGCAAAGTGTCGGCCGACCGCGCGCGCTTTGCCCGGCTGATGGCCAATGAGAAGAAATAGATGAGGCGGCGCTTCCGCTTGGTCTTCGACTAGCGGCCCATCCAACCGCCATCGACGGTCAGCACATGGCCGTTCACATAGTCCGACGCCGAAGAGCACAGGAACACGGCTGTGCCCGCAATGTCCTCAGGCTTGCCCCAGCGCCCTGCCGGAATGCGCGCGAGAATAGCAGCATTGCGGTCGGCGTCCGCCCGCAGCGCGGCCGTATTGTCTGTCGCGATATAGCCCGGCGCGATGGCATTGACCTGCACGCCGGAGCCCGCCCACTCATTGGACAGTGCCTTGGTCAGCTGCGCGACGCCGCCCTTGGACGCGGCATAGGCGGGCACGGTGATGCCGCCCTGGAAGGACAGCAGGCTGGCAATATTGACGATCTTGCCTGCACCCTGATCTAGCATATGCCCGCCGACCGCGCGGCAGAAGCGAAAGACGCCGGACAGATTGGTGTCGATGACATGGTCCCAATCAGCATCTGAAAAGTCGCGCGCCGGCGCGCGGCGGATCGTGCCGGCATTATTGATCAGAAAATCGATTCTGCCGGAGCGCTCCACGGCGGCGTCGACGCAGGCCGCAATCGAGACCGCATCCGATTGATCGCAGCCCAACGCATAGGCTTTGGCGCCAATCGCCTCGACGGTCTTCGCAGCATTCTCCGCACGGCTGGCAACGCAGGCGACATTGGCGCCGCTGTCAGCGAGGGCTTTCGCGATGGCCTGGCCGATGCCGCGGCTGGCCCCCGTGACGAGGGCTGTTCTACCGGTGAAGTCGATGTTCATATGGGGTCCTAGATCAGTCCGGCTGCGCGCGGCAGGCCTTCGCTCAGGATGGGAATATAGGTGACCAGCAGCAGTGCCACGATCAGCGCGGAGTAGAGCAGTAGCATAGGCCTCACCAGCTGGCGGATCGTCGTCTCGCCCACCGCACAGCCTACGAAGAGCACGGAGCCCACGGGCGGCGTGCACAGCCCGATGGACAGATTTAGCACCAGCATGATCCCGAAGTGCAACGGCGTCATGCCCAGCTCCATCGCGACGGGCAGAAAGATCGGCGTGAAGATTAAAATGGCCGGCGTGATGTCGAGAAACGCGCCGACGATCAGCAGGATCAGATTGATCAGTAGCAGGACGACAAAGGGATTGTCTGAGATACTCAACATACCGTCGCTGATCGCCTGCGGGATGTTCCCATACGCCAGCACCCACGCCATGCCGGTGGACACGCCGATCAGCAGCAGCACCATGGCCGTCGTCTCGATCGACTTCAGCAGGATGGACGGCAGGTCGGCGATCTTGATCTCGCGGTAAATGAGGCTCAGCACCAGCGCGTAGATGACGGCAATGGCGGACGCTTCGGTCGCGGTGAAGATGCCCGCGATAATCCCGCCGACGACGATCAGCACCATTGCGATGGACGGCGCGGCATCCGCCAGCTTGCGCAGTGCAGCCCGCAGCGGAATGCGCGCCGAACGCGGGTAGCCCTTGCGGTGGGAATAGACGCTCGCGACCAGCATCAGCAGCGTGCCCGCCAGCAGACCCGGTACATAGCCCGCCATGAACAGCGCGGCGATGGAAACCGATCCGGCCGCAACGGCATAGACGATCAACACATTGGACGGCGGGATCAGCAGGCCCAGGATGGAGCCGGCGATTGTGACCGAAGTGGAAAACTCGCGCTCATAGCCTTCGTCTTCCATGGTCGGGATCATGAAGGTGCCGATGGCGGACGTGGCAGCGACGGCGGAGCCCGAAATCGAACCAAAGAGCATGCATGAAATGGTGTTCACCAGCGCCAGCCCGCCGGGCAGTGTCCCAACGAGGGACTTGGCCGCCTCGATCAGTCGCCGCGCAATCCCGCCGCGCCCCATGAGATAGCCCGATATGACGAAAAACGGGATGGCGAGCAGAGTGAAACTGTCGAGCCCCGCCGCGAGCCTTTGCGCGAGTGTCGTCATGGCGACATCCGCAGGCAGGGTCAGCAGCAGCGTGGACAGTGTGGCCAGCGCGATCGACACCGCAATTGGCACGCCGAGCATGACGAGGACGAAGAAGACGCCGAGAAGGACGAGGACCGTGACCAACATTACTCTTCCTCTCCAAGGACATCGGAAACGTCCTTGTGTTTCGGGTCTACCCGGTTTGGCGTGTCGCCAGCGACGGCATCGCCGTTTATCTCGCTGGGCAGTCGCAGCCGCCCGTGTCGGAGTAGATCGGCGATATAGTAGAGCCCGTAGAGCACCCAGAGCACGCCGCTGATCGGAATAATGGAATAGACCCACGACATGCGCACGCCTAGCGCGGCAGACGTCTGGTCGAGGTCGTGGACCAGCGCGACCAGCTTGCCGCCGCCAATGATCAGGATCAGCACCGCAAACAGCAGACAGCTGATCAGCGACGCCAACTCGGCCGCCACGCGCCGACGGCCCGTCATCTCGCCAATGAGAATGTCGATCCCGACATGCATGCGATTTCGGAATGTGTAGACCGCGCCGAGTACGCCGAGCCAAATCAGCTGAAAACGCGCGATCTCCTCGGTCAGCGAGGACGGCGCGCGGAAGACGTAGCGGGACGTCACCTGCCAGGTCACGGTCAGCACCATGAGGGTGGCGAGCACCACCAGCAGCACGCGCAGGGTGACATCCACAGTCCGGATGACGAGAGTCATCGCGCCACCTCCAGCGCTTCGACGCGGCGGATCAGCGGGCCGAGCTCCGTCTGGGCGAAGGCCGCCTTCATCGGGGCGACGGCGTCGCGGAACGGTTGCTTGTCCGGGCGGATGATTTCCACGCCGGCGGCCGCGACCGCCTCCAGCGCCTCGTCCGACGCTTCGGTCCAGAGCTTGCGCTGATAGGTGACCGATGCGGCCATGGCAGAGTTGACCCAGTCGCGCTGCTGGTCGGACAGAGCGTCAAAAACCGGGCGGCTCATGATCAGCAGGTCCGGAACAGCGGTGTGTTCGTCGAGCGTGTAGTATTTCGCCGTCTCGTAATGACGCGACAGGTAATAGGATGGCGGGTTGTTTTCCGCGCCGTCGACCACGCCTTGCTGCAGCGCTGTGTAGAGCTCGCCCCAACTGATCGGCGTGGCCGAGCCGCCCAGCGCCTCGACCATCTCGATTGAGGTGCGCGACGGCAGCACGCGAACTTTGAGGCCAGCCAGATCGGCGGGCGAGCGCACCGGCGCGTCGGTCATATAGAAAGAGCGGGACCCCGCATCGTAATAGCCCAGCCCCTGCAAGCGCTGGCCCTGGAGGCTGTCGAGCAGCTCGCGGCCGAGGTCACTATTAAGAACGCGCCAGAGATGGTCCGAGTCGGA
The DNA here is from genome assembly GCA_937923575.1 of uncultured Algimonas sp. GTDB lineage: Bacteria > Pseudomonadota > Alphaproteobacteria > Caulobacterales > Maricaulaceae > Litorimonas. Next base: position 40,320 of record CALDUL010000024.1, on the reverse strand, counting down.
AAACAGATAGGGAATGGAGAACAGCTTCATGGAGGGGCTGAACCCTTCCATGGAGATCGTGCTGACCTTGGTCATGGCGACCGCGCCGATCTGTAGCAATTCGACGAGTTGGCGCTCAGACCCGAGCTGCCCATTGGGGTAGATCTGCAAGCCGAGCAGGCCGGACGACAGCTCCATTAACTGCTCGCCCATATAGACCATGGCCTTGTGCACCGGATGGTCTGCGTTGAGCGTATGGCCCAGCTTTAATGTCGCCGGACCTTCGCCGCCGATGCGCTGGCAGGCGGAAAGTGCGGGTAGGGCCGCAAGCCCAGCCAGGGTCGAGCGGCGGCTGATCATTTCAATCCGCCTGCATCGGCCAGCTTCAACATCTCGGATCCCGCCAGCAAAACCGCGCCCGCGCCGTAGAACTGGGTCTCGTCCGCGGAGACCTTGTCCGGCGCGAAGCCGACCTGCTGCACATAGCCAATCATGCCAGACGGGCGCACGGCGGCCTCCACGGCGTTCCAGCCCTTAAGCGTGACCTTCAGATAGGTGTCCGGGTCCAATCGCCCGGTGCGAATGCCCCAGGCGAGACCTGCAACGAAAAACGCGGTGCCGGAGCTTTCCTCAACCGGGTAGAGTTCACCGGCTTTGAGAGAGACGGGCCAGAAGCCGTTGTCCGACTGGGTCTCGATCAGTGCCTGCGCCATGTCGGTGAAGAGCGCCTCGTAACGTGGCCGAGATGGATGATCCGCGGGCAGATCGTCGAGAATATCGGCGAGCCCTGAGAACACCCAGCCATTGCCGCGCGACCAATAGGTCTTCTCGCCATTGTCCTCGCGCGTGTCGAAGAAACGCGAATCGCGCAGGAACAGCCCGTCGCCCTCGTCAAACAGATAGTCAGTGGTCGCCCAATATTCGCGGTCGGAGAATTCGAGATATTTTGGATCGCCCGTATAGGCGGTCAACTTGGTCAGCACGGGCGGCGACATGAATAGAGCATCGGCCCAGCACCAGCGCTTCAGGCATTGTTTGTAATATCCCTCTTCCGTGCCTTCGGGCTCGAATACCAGCGACACCTCGGAGGGATTGGCAATGATGCGGTCATAGACAGCGCGGGCAGGGGCCAGCATGGCCGGGTCCTGATAGCGGTCATACAGGACCATGTAATATTGCCCGACCACATGATCGTCTGCGTGGTAGTCGCGCGGGCCGAAGGCGTAGTCGACCTCCTCGGCCTTGGCCTTGAGGAAGGCGAAATACTCCTTACTGTCGGTCGTCTCCGCCCAATCGGCGAGACCCTTGTAGAAGGCGCCCTTGATCCAGCCGGTCTTCTCATCGCGGGTGCGCTGCTGGAAGGTCGGGATATAGGCGTCAAAAGTGTCGAAGTTCGCGATCTGCCAATCGGCCACACCATCAGTGATCGTGCGGATTTCCGATGCGCTCGGCGCCTGCATGAGGGCGCGTTCGGATGCAGTGGTGCCCGGCATGCCGTCCTGGGTTTCGATCGAGCAGCCCGAGCCGAGCAGCGTGGCGAGAACTAAGAACGATCCGGCGATCATGGTGCGTTGCAGTGTGATGGTGTCTATCCCCGGGCAGTCTGGCGGCGTGTGTGGTCGCGCTCGATTGGTCGAATACGTCGCAGGATTGGACGAATTGGTCAAACAGATTATGTTGCCGCGCGCCCATTCTTGGGCTAGCAGGCCGCTGTGACTTTAGAACGGCCAACCCGATTTTCACCTTTTCGCGCCGCGATGGTCTGCGCGTTTTTTGGCGGTGGTCTCATAGCCTGCAGCTCTGGATCAGACCTTGGTTCATCCGACGGCGTGGACCGCGCAGCGATCGACATTGGCGATCTGCGCGACGGCGGCCGCGCGGTGCAGTCCATCACCATGCCGGACGGTTATGTGAAAGGCGACAAGGTCATCGCCTATGAAGGCCCGGGCTGGGAGAGCGACCGCGTGGCATACCGCCTCTATCTCGATGGCCGCAATGCCGTGGACATCTTTGGCAAGCGCACGCCTGAATTGGTTCTGTCCAAGGTCGGCCGCGGCGACGATTATCACACCATGGCCGAATGGGGCATGGACATATTGAAGGTCGGCAACTCGCTCGGCGCGGGAGGCTTCGGCGTGCTGCGGGACGGGAAGGCGACCCAGATCGGTGACGCCGCGGGCTACTCTGCCGAAGTGATCAGCGATACGGACAGCCGCGCACAGCTGCGGGTGACGCACACGGCTTCGGACGCTTGCGGCGGCGATGTGGTGGCCGACTATACGATCGAAGGCGGCTCACGCCTGACCGATGTGAAGATCACGGGCGATTGCGCGCTGCCCTTTGTCGCCGGACTGGTCGTGCATCCCGACACATTGTCCACGACGCGCAACGCGGTGGCGAACAAGGGCGAGCGCTGGTCCGCCATCATGCAAAGCGGTAAGCAGACGCTGTCCGATGACGAGCTGGTCATGGCGATCTTCTTCCGACCCGCGGATGTCATGACCGTCGCCAAGGACGAGGACGATCACTATATAGCCTTCAGGCCGGGTGTGAGCCCGCACTATAAATTCGGCGCAGCCTGGGCGCAGGAACCGCAAAACGACACCGGCGTTACGGAGTCCACCGTCTGGATGGAAACCGAACTCGCACGCCTTAACAGCGCAAGCCGCTAGGAAGAAAATGATGACCGACAAGAGCTTCGACAGTCCCGCCCATCTCGATGTGGAGACCTCATCCGCCGACGTCCCCGAAAGCACGATGGAGATCCGCTACTCCGCCGATATCGTCCGCTACAAGACGATGACCAATAGCGAGCTGCGCGACACCTTCGTCGTGGACAATTTGTTTCAGCCCGACGTTGTTCACCTGACCTATTCCGACATCGACCGCGGCGTCATCGGTTCCGCCGTGCCTGTCACGCGCGAGCTCGATGTGCCGGTCTTCAAGGATCTCGCATCGGACTATTTCGCGCAGCGCCGCGAAGTCGGCATCATCAACATCGGCGGCAAGGGCAGCATCGACGTCGACGGGACCACCTATGCGATGGACCGTCTCGACAGCCTTTATGTCGGGCGGGAGAGCAAGGGCATCATGTTCCGCTCGGACAATGCGGACAATCCAGCCAAATTCTATTTCGTCTCCTATCCGGCGCACAAGCGCTACGAGACCACCCACGTCCCGAAGTCCAAGGCAAACATGCTGAAGCTGGGCGACAGCAAGACGTCGAACAAGCGGACTATCTTCCAGCCGATCCATCCCGACATTCTGACGACCTGCCAGATCGTGATGGGTTTCACGATCCTGGAAGAGGGCAATGTCTGGAACACCTTCCCGCCGCACACGCATAAGCGCCGCTCGGAATTCTACATGTATTTTGATCTGGAGCCCGAAGCCCGCGTCTTCCACTTCATGGGCGAGCAGGACAATATGCGTCCAGTCGTGCTGAAAAACGGCGAGGTCGCGCTGTCGCCAATCTGGTCAATGCACTGCGGCGCCGGAACTTCGGCCTACACGTTCATCTGGTCGATGGGCGGCGAGAACCAAGTCTTCGACGATATGGACCACATCAACCCGGGTGACGTGTCCTAGGCGTAATCGCCGCTCGGTCGCGCCGCTGATCTCTTGCCGCTCGGACACAGTCTCGCGCGGGCGGTCGTCCTGACCGCTGTCGGGCTGACCGCTGTCGGGGCGCTGTCGCCAACGCCTGTCCATGCGCGGTCTGAAAATTGCGCGACCGTCGCGCCGTCGATCTGGCAACAGGGCAAGATGGCGCGCGCACGCGATGCGCTCATCGCCGGCTCAGACGTATCGCAGCCTGCCCCATTGCAGCCAGCGATGGATCGCCTGCGCGCCGATGCCGAGCACTACCGCGATCTCGGACCGTGGAGTGTGACGGACAAGACCAAGACCCCGCCCAGCGGGGACAAGCGGGACTACTATTCCGTCGGCCCCTATTGGTGGCCCAATCCCAAAACCAAGGACGGCCTGCCCTATATCCGCCGCGACGGGGAGACCAATCCGGATCGCAATACCGATGCGTTCGACACAAGGGCCATGGGCGATTTTTCCAAGGCGGTGGAGGCGCTGACGCTGTCCGGTTTCTTCGACCGACGCATGGACGACAGCTCGCGGGCGGCCGAGCTAATCCGCCATTGGTTCATCACGCCGGGCACGCGCATGAACCCGAACCTGACCTTCGCGCAGTCCATCCCGGGCCGCACGGACGGCCGCGGCATCGGGATTATCGACACCTACCGCCTCGTGCCCGTCGTCGAATCCGCCCGGCTGCTGGAGCGCTCCGGTGCGCTGAGCCCAACCGACATGACGGCTCTTCGCCAATGGTTCGGGCAATATGCGCTCTGGATGGCGACGAGCGAGAATGGACGCGAAGAGCGCATGGCCGAGAACAATCACGGCATTTATTTCGATGCGCAGCTCGCCCAGTTTGCGTCTTTCGCGGGCGACGAGTCCGTGCTGCCGATCGTGATGAAGGGTGTCGTGGACACGCGTATCCGCAACCAGATCGACCGCAAGGGCCGCATGCCGCGCGAGCTCAAGCGCACGCGATCCTTTCATTACACGGCTTTTACGCTGCGGGGGCTGATCGATCTCGCCGAGCTGTCGCGATGCGAAGGTCCCGATCTCTATGCGCCGGCCAAGGGACGTCACGGCGGCCTGACGGACGCGCTGGAATTCCAAGCCAGCTATATCGGCCGGCTCGACAACTGGCCCTATGAACACCGGCGCCCGATCGACACCGATCTGCTCTTCGATAACCTTTGCCGCAGCGCGGGCCGCACACCCACGCTCGACGACGCGCTATCGCAGCTGCGGGCCGAACATCTAGACGATCGCGTGATGCTGCTGACGAACGGCTGCGAGCCTTCACCTTGATGCGGCAATCTCGGACGCCGACAACACGTCCCAGCATGCGCCCATGGTGTGGTAGTCGGTTTTGCCGAGCGGTGATTTTCGGTTGTCGATGGGGGAGCCGTCGCGGGCGCGAACGCGGAACCACGCACCATATTGGTGGTCGATCATGTGATCCCAGCTCCAGCGCCAGATGCGGTGATAGTCGTCGCGGTAGCGTCGCTCGTCTGTAGCGAGATAGAGCCGCCAAGCGGCCGCGAAGCTCTCCGACTGGACCCAGAAATACTTCTCCGCTGCGCAGACTATGCCGTCCGGAGCGACCCCGTAGACGATCCCGCCATGTGCGTCGTCCCAGCCGATTTGAATCGCCTTGTCATAGAGCGATGCGGCGCATTCAAGCCATGGACCGTTCGGGCGTGCACGATGCAGGATCAGCAAGAGCTTCGCCCATTCCGTCTGGTGACCCGGCTGGAATCCCCAGGGTTTGTAGCGGTCGTTCGGCTTGTCGATGTTGAACGCCATGTCGACGTTCCAGTCTGAGTCGTAATGCTCCCAGATCAGCCCACCTGATTGTGCGGCGAGCTCGAGCGCGAATTTGCGAGCGAGTGCTTCCGCGCGGTCCAGATAGGCCACGTCGTCCGTGGCATCATGGGCGGCGAGGAGCGCTTCGCATATATGCATATTCGCATTCTGCCCGCGGTAGGGAGAGAGCGTCTGCAGAGTGTCGTCGCGCTCGTCGAAATAGGCGCCGGAGGTCTCGTCCCAAAAGTGGCGGTTGATGAAGGCATGGACTTGCGCGAGAACATCCGCCGCCCCCGCAATGCCGGCCTTCACACAACTCGCCGCCGCCAGCAGGACGAAGGCATGGCCATAGGCCATAACGCGGCGATCCGTGATGACACCGTCCTCGATCAGCCAAGCATAGTGGCCGTTCTCCTGCCGATGCGTGTCTTGCAGAAAGGCGAGCCCGCGTTCCGCCCATGCTCCGTGTTGTGGATCGCCGTCGCGCCGATAGGCGGTCGCGTAGTTGAGCACATAGCGCGCGGATGCGACAAGCTGACGGCTACCTGGATCATAGCATGTGCCGTCGTCCAAGAAGCAGCCGTAAAATCCGCCGTCCGGCGCGATGATCCGAGGCGCGTAGAAGGCGAGCGTGTCCTGGATGTGGTCCTCTAGAAACGCTGGACTCTCGAAATCGGGGTAGGTCTTCGACACGTAGAATTAGCCCGCCAGCGCCAGCAGAAGCCCTTTGATGGCGAGCCAGGACATGAAGAGCGCGAAGGCCATGATGAGCGTCAAGACGATGTTGGCCAGCAGAGTGTTCCTGTGCTCGCCCATCAACTCTCGGCGATTGGTGAGATAGAAAATGCAGCCAACGGTCAGCGGCAGGATGATCGCGCCAAATGCCTGCGACATCACCATAATCGCGACGGGCCGCGCGCCCAGCAGCGGAACGACAAGGCCGAGCAATGAGATCAGGAAGACCATGATGCGATAGCGCGGCAGCGTCATCTCGCGTTCTGTCTCACGGTAGTCGCAGATCAACCAAGGCAGCATCAGCACATTGGGAAATTGCGACGACACGCCCGCTGCGATGATTCCAACGGCAAAGATCGACACGGCGAAGGACCCGGCCAGTGGCTCCAATAGGGAGATCATCTGCGAGGCGCGCGACAGGCCCAGCCCTTCGGTGTGCAGCGTGCCCGCGGCGGCTGCCATGACGGCGGCGCTGATGACGAACATCATCACGACGGCAAACAGCGCGTCCCGGCGCTGCACGGCCGCATCCGCCATCGTCCAGCCCGCTTCCTTGACCAAGGTCGTGCGGATGATGAACAGTCCGGAAAAGACGGTCGTTCCGACCATGCCGGCAATGACCAGCCATGGGCTCTTATCGGCGCCGGGCACTACCTCCGGTACGCTCGGAATCAGGCCGCGGACGAGCTCACCCGGCGGGGGCATGAGCAGAAAGAAGTTGAGCAGGAAACACGCCGCCATGACCGCGACGATAACGGCGAGGCTGCGCTCGAACACGCGCGTCTTGCCGTTCCAGAAGATGAGAAAGACCAGGGCGGAGAAAAACGCCGCGAACCAGATCGGCGCAATGCCGCCGTCGAATATCATCTTCGACCATTCGGAACTGATCTCCGCGACAATTCCCATCACGCCCATGACGCTGCCCGCCACACCCAGGGTCAGCGCGATGATGAAATAGATACCGACCAGCGGATGGATGTGGCGCTTGAACGCCTGTAGCGCCGTCTCGCCCGTCACCAGCGTGTAGCGGCTGTAGATATTGATCATGACATAGGTGCAGACGCACGAGATCACGATCGTCCAAAGCAGGCTCATGCCGTAATCTGCTCCGGCCTTGGCCATGGTCGTGATACTGCCCGTGCCGATGTTGAAGCCCAGCAGGAAGATGCCGGGCAGGAACAGGGCGAGGCCCTTGGCCGCTCTCTCTCGGTTGATGCCCACAATCCTGCCCCCATGACCTCTGCCGTGCACAAGGTATGGCGACTGGGTGGAAGGACGGCAAGGCATCCGTCCAAAGCGCGCGAACCCGCTAGGCGCGGTCCGCCTGCATCACCAGCTTCTTGTAATCGCGCAAATCGCCGTCATAGCGCGTCGCGCGGCCCTTGTTGACAAGCCAGAGCTGGTCGGCCGTCGCCTCGGCCAGATAGACATCGTGAGTGATCAGCAGCACCGCGCCTGGAAAGTCGTTCAGCGCATAGATCAGCGCCTCGCGGCTATCGATATCGAGGTGGGAGGTGGGCTCGTCGAGGATGAGCACATGCGGTCGTTCGATCGACATCAGGCCCAGCAGCAGCCGGACCTTCTCGCCGCCCGACAGTTTCTCCACCTGTGTCTCGACCTTGGCATGGGAAAAGCCCATCTGCGCCGCCTTGGCGCGCGCCTGGCTCTGCGCCGTGCCTTTCGGCAGGGCTTGGGCGACATGCTCCAACACGGTTTCGCCTTCGGTCAGCTCGTCCAGCTGGTCTTGGGAGAAATAGCCGATCTTGAGCGCGCGCGGTGCCTTGCGGTTGCCGGTCATCAGCGGCAGCCGCTGCGCAATGGATTTGACCAGCGTCGTCTTGCCCTGACCATTGGCACCGACGATGGCGACGCGGTCCTCGGGGTCGAGGCGAAGAGTCACGCCGCTCAAGATCTTGGCGTCCTCACCATAACCGAGATCGGCATTTTCCAGCTCCAGCATGGGCGGAGCGAGCTTGCCCTTGGGCTCGGGGAAGGAAAAGGGCGTGGTGCGCTCGGCAATCGGAATGGCGATGTCCTGCATTTTCTCCAGCATCTTGACGCGCGACTGGGCCTGACGGGCCTTGGACGCCTTGGCCTTGAAGCGGTCGACAAAGGCTTGCAGATGCTCGCGCTCCTTGTCCTGCTTGGCCTTCTGCGCAACGAGCTGTGCGGACTTGGCCGCGCGCAGCTCCATCCAGTCGTCATAGCCGCCGGGCGTGATGGTCAGCGTCTGGTGTTCGAGTGCCAGCGTATGGGTGACGGATCGGTTGAGCATCTCGCGGTCGTGGCTGACCATGATGACCGTGTAGGGATAGCCCCGGATATACTCTTCCAGCCAGGCCGCGCCTTCGAGGTCGAGATAGTTGGTCGGCTCATCCAGCAGCAGCACATCGGGCTCACTGACCAGCACGCCTGCAATAGCCGCGCGCATCCGCCAGCCGCCAGAGAACTCCTTTGTGGCGCGGTGGAAGTCTTCGGGCTTGAAGCCCAGTCCCGACAGCACGATGGCCGCGCGCGTGTCGGCGTTCCACGCATCCATATCCGTTAGCCGCTCATAGATCTCGCCCAGCGTGTCGGGATCGGTCTCCGTCTCGGACGCCGCCATCAGCCGGGCACGCTCGGTATCGGCGGCCAGCACGACCTCCATGATGGTGTCGTCTGTCGCGGGTACTTCTTGCGCGACCCAGCCCAGGCGCGCGCCGCGGCTGATCTTGATCGACGCGTCATTCGCCGCCTCTTCGATCTCCTCTCGCACCAGCCGCAGCAGGGTGGATTTTCCCGTGCCGTTGCGGCCGATCAGCCCGACCTTCCAGCCCGCCGCGATAAAGGCGGAGGCCTTGGTGAACAGGGGTCGGCCCTGCACGGCGTAATCGAGTTCAGTGATGGACAGCATGGGCGCGCCGTTAGGCCAGTGAGCGCCAAACGCAAGGCGGCGACTGCGCAAGAGGTGTCTTGGCTCTCAAGTGGGGGCTGAGATCGGGCTAACCGGCGACCTTCAGATCAACATTGTCAGGACAGAGGTGCATCCAGCGCATGTTGCAAAGCATCTGATCAAGGTATCGAGCGGGTCCCACGCAAAGTGTGTCCCGTCCAGGCAGGTCGCGAATGGCGATCTCTCAGGCGACCCAATAGGCGTCGGGGTGACGGGCGAGAAGCGCGTCGCGCCAGCTGTCCCGCTTTCCTGCCTCGATACACGCGACGATGCAGCCGCCAAAGCCGCCGCCCGTGAGCCGCGCTCCTGTCGCGCCGAGCTCTTGCGCGTCGGCCACCAGCGCGTCCACGGCCGGAACGGACATCTCGAAATCATCGCGCATAGAGATGTGGCTGGCATTCATCAGCGCGCCGAAAGCGAGCATGTCCAACTGGCTCAGCGCCTCGGCGGCTCTCAGAGTACGGCGATGCTCTGTCACGCAGTGGCGCGCGCGCCGAAAGAGCGGAGCGGGCAAACTCTCGCATGTCGCGAGTTCCGCATCGCTCATCCGGCAGATGTCGTCGCGGCCTGCATGCGTCTTCACCGCGTCGCACTCTTCCTTGCGAATGCGGTAGCGCCCCTCATTGAGCTGGCGGCGCACACCGGAATGGATCACTGCCATGTGGTGCGTGTCCGGCAGGTCGATCAGATCGAAGGCGAGGCTGTCCGTGTCGAGCGACAGGGCCTGGCCGGGCCGCGCGATCGCAACGGCCATCTGGTCCATGATCCCGCAGGGCATGCCGATGAAGTCGTTCTCTACCCGTCGGGCGAGCACGGCCAGATCGGTGTCGCTGTGGTCCGACCCCGAAAGGTCTCGCAAGGCCTTCAGCACGCCGACTGTGACCGCCGCGGACGACGAAAGGCCGGCGCCGAAGGGCAGGGTGGTGGCCGCCGCAATGTCGAGCCCATCCGGCGCGAAGCCTTCGGCGCGCGCGAGTTGGACCGTGCCAACGATATAGTCGGACCAGTGGTCGGAGGCGGTTTCCGAGAGATCCCGCTCCACCTGGCCGTCGAACTTGTCGGAATGAACCCGAATGCGCCCGTCCTCGCGCGGGGCAATCGCGAGATCGACGCCAAGCGACAACGCCGTCGGCAGCACCCGCCCGCCATTATAGTCGACATGTTCGCCGATCAGATTGACCCGACCTGGCGTGAAGCTGCGCGCTTCCGCGGGGCGGTCGAACAGGCTTTTGAAGGTTTCGCCGATCACAGCGCGCGCAGCTCTTGGGCGGCACGACCCGGCATGACGTCCACCGTGAAGGCTCCGGTCGATTGCTCGACACTGGCCAGATATTTGATCCGACCGGGCGAGCGCATGAGCGGGTAGAAGCTCGCGTGGAACTGCCAGTCCTTGTCCTGTCCGACAGGCGCGGCGTGAAGCGACAGCATATAGGGCGTGACCTGACCGAACAGCGCGTCATAGCGCCGGGTCATGTCGCCGAGCAGATGGGCGAAACCGTCCGCCTCGTCCTCCGTAAAGTCCCACGGCCCCCGGACCGGGCGGCGCGGAACCAGCCAGGTTTCATAGGGAAAGCGCGCAAAGGGTGGGCAGATCGCGTCGATACCGCCGCGCTCGCTTACCTGATATCGGCTTCGCACCTCCGCCATATGACCGGCCAGATCATAGCCGCCTTGAAAGCCGACGGCGGCTTCGCGCTGCACCTTGGGCACGAAGGGAAAGGCGTAGATCTGGCCGTGGGGGTGGTGGAGGGTCACGCCGACCGCATCGCCGCGCGATTCGAACGGCAGGACGAAACGACAACCTTGCGAGAACAAATCGTCATAGCGGTCACACCACGTGGCGAGTAGCAGGCGGCGGCGGTCCTGTCCGACCGTGTGCAGACTGCCGGACTGCTCCGGTGTATAGACGATGACGTCGCAATGGCCGCGTGCGACCGCGCTCTCCACCCCGGGGACAGGGCCGGGCTCCGGCGCGTCGCGATGCAGGCTGGTAAACTTGTTTTCGAAGACGGCCACTTCGAAGTCGGTGAACGGTATTTCCGTCTTGGGGCCGCCGGGTTGCGACGGGGCGAGGGGATCATTGGCCGACGATGGCTTGAAGGTCCGGTTCTGACGGTGCGGGGCGTAGACATTCCACTCGCGCCGCAATGGGTGCCAGCGTAGCTCGCCACCTTTTGCGACCTCACCGCCCTCTTGCGGTAGGGGCGTTTCGGTATGTGGCGTGTAGCCATAGAGGCGAAGCGGCCGACCATCCGCCTTTATAAAGGTCCGCTTGTGCACAGTCCGGCCGACGGGTGATCCGGTGGGCGAGTGTGGCAGGGTCTGGTGATCGTCGGTCATGAAAGCGGCCGGGAGTGGGTTTCGATTTCGAACATCCGCTATTCAAATGGACCGAGGAAATCCAGCGGAGATTTAGTATATTATCGGGTGAGGTTTGTGTTTTTCGTTTTTTTATTTAGGTCGGAGGTATGAGCGCATCCGAACTTTCCGAACGGCAAACCGCCATTGTCGACATGGTCGCGCGTGACGGCTTTGTTGCGACCGAGTCGATGGTCACGAAATTCAGCGTCACGCCGCAGACTATCCGGCGCGACCTGAACGAACTTTCCGAGCGGGGCTTGTTGACACGATTTCACGGCGGCGCGGGCCAGGCGAAGAGTATCGAAAATCAACCCTATGCCGATCGCCAGCGCAGCGGTGTGCAGGCGAAACGCAAGATTGCAGAGTTGACTGCGTCACTCGTCCCAAACGGAGCGTCCCTGTTTCTCAATATTGGCACGACAACGGAGGCGGTGGCGCAGGCGTTGATGGGCCACCGCGATCTCCACGTCATCACCAACAACATCAATGTTGCGCAGATACTCAGCCGCAATGCAAGCTTCTCCATCATGCTTGCGGGCGGGCAGGTCCGCAATCAGGACGGCGGAATCACGGGGGCGGCGGCAGTGGAGTTTGTCGACAGTTTCCGCACGGATATTGGGATCGTCGGTATCAGCGGAATCGATGAGGATGGCTCTCTGCTCGACTTCGATATGGAAGAGATTCGCACGGCGCAGGCCATTCTACGCAATTCTCGCCGGACCATACTCGTGGCCGATCAGCATAAGTTCGGCCGTCGCGCCATGAATCGGCTGGGGCATCTGTCCAATCTGGATGTTCTGGTCACGGACGCCCCATTGTCCGCGACTTACAGCCAGTTGTGCGACGCTGCAGGGCTCGATGTGAAGCTTGCGACGGACTGAACCGGAAGGCTGATGGTCGGCGCAGACGTTTTCGTTTGCGAACATAGATTGTTCGTTTTAGATGCTCAACCCGAGAGCGGTGCGGAGGCCGCCCAAGAAGTCCGCTCGGGGGAGCCATCTGCATGTCGGTCGAGGTCTCACACACCAGCAATTCGAACAGTGTCGACCTGCTCGTCATTGGCGGCGGGATCAACGGCACGGCGATTGCTCGCGATGCGGCAGGCCGCGGATTGTCCGTCGTGTTGGCGGAACGCGACGACCTGGGCGGGCATACCAGCTCGGCTTCCACCAAGCTAATCCATGGCGGTCTACGCTATCTCGAACAATACGACTTCAAATTGGTACGCCATGCGCTGATCGAGCGCGAAGTTCTGTTGCGCGCCGCGCCGCATATCATATGGCCGCTGCGATTTGTTCTGCCCTATGAGCCGCAACGCCGACCCAAATGGCTGCTGCGCATGGGGCTGTTTTTGTATGATCATCTGGGTGGGCGGAAGATGTTGCCCGCAACCCGTTCCGTGCGCCTCGACAGCGGGCCACTGGCCGGACAACTCAAGGATCACCTGACGGCGGGGTTCGAATATTCCGATTGTTGGGTCGAGGATGCGCGGCTTGTCGTGCTCAATGCGCGCGACGCGGCCGAACGCGGGGCCGACATTCGCACGCGCACGGAGGTGACCGCGCTGACCCCGCTGCCCGACGAGGCCGGCTATATCGCGCAGCTGACCGACCGAGACGGAACGCAGGCAACTGTGCGTTGCCGCGGTATCGTCAACGCGGCCGGGCCTTGGGTGGATGCTGTATCGCGACTGGTGCAGCCGGGGCTCAACAGTGCTCAGGTGCGGCTGGTCAAAGGGAGCCACATCGTCGTGCCGCGCCATTATTCCGGCGATCACAATTACATTTTCCAGAACGATGACGGGCGGATCATTTTCGCCATTCCCTATGAGCGTGACTATACGCTGATCGGGACCACCGATGTGCCGTATCGGCGCGGCGAGGGGCCGGTCGTCGCGACGCCTGAAGAGGTGTCCTATCTCTGCGCGGCTGCGAGCGAATATTTCGCCAAGCCACTTTCGCCGAGCGACGTGGTCCACACCTATTCCGGAGTGCGCCCGCTCTATGAAGACCACAGCTCTGCCGCGTCGGAGGTGACGCGCGACTATGTATTGGATCTGCAGGGTGGAGTGCAGGCCCCGGTGCTGACGGTCTATGGTGGCAAGATCACCACGTCGCGCCGCCTGGCGGAGCATGCGCTATCGCGTCTGCTGCCTGCCTGGCCCGAGGCCGGGCCGGCATGGACGGAGACTTCGACCCTACCGGGCGGAGATATTCCAGAGGCCGATTTCGGCCGCTTCCGCGCCGAGGCAAGAGAGCGCTATCCTTCCGTGCCTCCGTCCTATCTGGACCGACTTTGCCGCCGCTACGGCACACGCATCGATGATGTGCTTGAAAAGGGCGTTGGCGAGCTATTCGGTGAGGAATTGAGCGAAGCCGAGGTTGACTATCTCATGTCTCAGGAATGGGCCCTGAGCGCGCACGATATTCTGTGGCGACGCACTAAAGCCGGGTTGCATTGTTCGAAATCCAACAAAACTCGCATCGAGTCCTTTGTAAAATCGCGCATTTCGGGGCTGAATGCGAGCCAATCCGGCGAAGTGACAGCGGTGTCATGATGCAAATTTGCAACAATGTTCGGAAAACAACAATTTAGCGGAGCGGGCGCTTGACCCTCTACCATCGTGACGGCAACCCGTCGCCAATAGACTTGGAACGCCCCCTCGACCCGCGCAAGCGGACGGGTGGTCGGACTAGCAAAGACCCGTAGAAGCGGGCTTCGGTAACTTCCTGGGGGAAACAGCATGACCACTATCCGTACACTCCTCGCTGGCTCGGCCGGCACATTGACACTTCTCGCCGCCATGCCTGCCGCCGCGCAGGACGCACCCTTCGAGGATGAGGTCATTGCGACCGGCATCCGCAGCTCGCTCGAGCAGTCACTCGACATCAAGCGCGACAGCAGCTCCGTTGTCGATGCCATCTCAGCCGAGGATGTCGGTAAATTCCCCGATACAAACATCGCGGAAAGCCTGCAGCGTATCACGGGTGTCGCCATTGACCGCTCTGGCGGTGAGGGCCAGTTCATCACCGTCCGCGGTCTTGGCCCCGAATTCAACACGGTGACGATCAACAACCGCACTGTCGCGACCGACAATGACGGTCGTGAATTCTCTTTCGACGTTCTGTCGTCCGACATCATCAGCCGCGCTGAAGTGTTCAAGACGTCGCTGCCGAGCCAGCAGTCCGGCGGCATTGGCGCGCTGGTCAACATCGTCACGACGCGTCCTCTGGACCGCTCCGGCCGCAACCTCGCAGCGACGCTGTCCGGAACCTATGACACGCTGCGCGAGGAAATCTCTCCCGAAGGCTCGCTGGTCGGGTCCTGGAGCAATGAAGACCGGACTTTCGGCTTCGCTGGTGGCATCTCCTATTCCGACCGCAAGGCGCAGCGCGACCGCGTTTTGACAAACGGTTTTTCCGAGCGCTCCAACGCGCCCTTCATCAACACGGGCGGCGCGGGTACAGCCAATGCGACCGGCCTGACGGATGAGGACAATGTGGAAATGCTGCCAGCGGGCGCGCGCGTGCAGCAGCAGGCCATCGTGTCCCGCGATACGCAGGACCGCGAGCGCATCACCGCAAACGGTACCTTCCAGTTTGCTCCGAACGACGATCTAACCCTTACCGTCGATGGCCTTTATACCGAGTTCAACATCGAATCTTTCGATCGTCAATTCTCCGGCTTCTTCAGCCCGCCCTTCATTGATCCGGTTGTGGACGCCAACGGGACGGTGACGTCCTTCTCCCGCCCGGGCCTCGATTTTCTGGACCGCAACCCCGGTCTGACAACTGGCCCGTCGCAGAACGACAATGTGCTTACGTCGGCCAACCGCGAAGCCCAAACCTACCTGATCGGTGCGAATCTCGAATATGATTTCTCGGACCGCGTTCGCGGCAATATCGACGTTTCGACGTCGAAAGCGGAACGCGACGGGATTAACCCGTTTGTCGTTCTGGGCGCGCTCGCGCCGGTTTCTCCGCTGATCTCTCTGCCGGGTGATTCCGAAATCACGGCTTTGACGAATATCGTCGGCGCACAGGACACGTCCATCCAGCGGCTGCACTTCGTCAACGTCAACCGCACGGTTATCGATGACGAAGTCTTCGAGCTCAAAGGCGGCTTCGACATCGACAGCAAGACTGGCGGCGAGACCATCTCGTTGGGTGCGAGCTATTCGGACCGTACGAAATCGCGCGATCTGTTCGACAACTTCTCGCCCACCCAAGGCGGCGGCATCTTCTGTGCCTATTGCGGCTATGCGACGGATTTTGACGACAGCATTCTGCGAAGCGTCAATCTCGACGGCTTCCTCGGCGGTGTCGATGGACGTGACCAGATTCCGCTCAACTTCCTGACAGCCAGCTTCGAGGATGCCTTTGGGCAACTCAACTCGGATGCGGCCATTTCGGATCCGAACCGTTCGGGTCGTGGTGCGCTTTCCGATGAGGAATTGCGCCGTCGCCGCGATGCGTCCGACAGTTTCCTCGGCTTCTACGATCCCGAATTCAACCCAGCCGGTAGCTTCGCCGTCGATGAGACCGTGACGTCCGCCTTCGTGAACTATGCCTTCAACGACAAACAGCTGGGCGACATTCCGTTCGAAGCGAATGTCGGCCTGCGCATTGCCTATACGGAAACCCGCAGCACGGGTGTGGATCAGCCGGTCCAGCAATTCCGTGAGTCGGACGGGGACACGCAGCTGATCGCTATTTTCGACGCACCCACCGAAGTGTCCGTCGAGAACGAGTATCTCAACGTCCTGCCGTCCGCCAATATCAAGTTTGATGTGGCTGACGACAAGATTGTCCGGCTGGCGGCATCGCGCACCGTGACCCGTCCAACGCTGACGGCACTGGGTGTGGCGAACGCCTTTGGCGGCCGTGCCGACGCCCCGACCAGCTCGGGCGGCAACCCGAACCTCGAAGCGTTTGAATCGGACAACTTCGACGCGGCTTTTGAATGGTATGTCGATGACCTGAGCTTCTTCGGCGTGACGGGCTTCTACAAGAAATTCGGCAATTTCTTGGAATCGCAGACCCTGCCCGTTCAAGGCACTGTCATCTTCCCAGCGGGCAACGCGTCGAATCCCGACGGGCCCGACGAAGCACGCACAGTCACTTTCCTCGACACGCGGACTCGCAACGGTGAAACGGGCAGCATCCTGGGTGCCGAAGTGGCTGTTCAGAAAGCGTTCGAAAACGGTCTCGGTTTTACCGCGAACTACACCTATGTCGACAGCTCCATCGACCGAGCGCCCGGCTCCGGCAATGAAGACCTCGACTATAATGGTTTGTCGCCCCACAGCTTCAACGTCACCGGTTTCTACGAGCAAGGTCCGTTCCAGGGGCGCCTGACCTACAACTATCGCGACGAGTTCCTGGTGCAGGCATTCTCGGACCAAGGTGAGCCGCGCCAGCGCGAGAGCTTTGGCCAGCTGGATGCGTCGGCGGCATTCGATGTCAACGATACCTTCCAGATCTTCGCGGAGGGCATCAACATTCTCGACTCCGATACACGGGACTTCTCGCGCTTCCGCAATCGCTTCCTGACCTATGAGGACACGGGTTCGCGCTTCACCCTCGGTGTGCGGGGCGTCTTCTAGAACGCAACACGCAACAGCCATCCAGAATGAAGCGCGGCGGGTTCAGTCCGCCGTGCTTTTTTGTTTCAAGGACCGGGGCTTCCGTCCGAATTGTTTGTGGTAAGAGGTGCAATGAGCGAGTTGATCACCGTCTCCGACGACCTGACCTTTGCCTTGGCGAACCGTCATTTTGCCTATGTCTTCCGGGTCTCGCCCGAAGGCATTTTGGAGCATCTGCATTATGGTGGCCCGTTGGGTGAGCCGCTTGAGGTGCAGGCGCATCACCGCCGTACAATCCGCCACGTCGCCTCGACCTTCCAAGGCGGCAAGCACTATTCGCTGTCCGACACGCCGCAGGAATATCCGGGCTTCGGCACGTCCGACTACCGCTTTCCCGCGGTTCATGGGCGTAATGCGGATGGCAACACCGTCTTTTCGCTGCACTACCATTCGCACAAAATCCTGGACGACAAACCGACGCTGAAGGGTCTGCCGTCATCGCGAGGAGGCCAGGGGAAGGGCAGGTCGCAGACGCTGATCATCACGCTGCAGGACAAGCTGCATCAGCTTCGCGTTCGGCTGCACTACACCATCTGGGAGGACCACGGCGTCATCGCACGTTCGGTCCGGTTCAAGAACCTCAGCGACAAGGAAATTCAGCTACAGCACGCTTTCTCCACTGCGCTCGACCTGCCGTCCGGCGACTACGAGATCCAGCACTTCCACGGCACTTGGGCGCGCGAGTTCAATGCGGAGCGCATCCCCGTGCCACAGGGCCGATTTGTCGCCGACAGCGCGCGCGGAACATCCAGCACGGCGCATCACAATTACCTCGCTGTTCTACAGAAGGGCGCGACGGAAGAGTTTGGGCGGTGCTATGGCACGACGCTGGTCTATTCCGGCAATTTCGCCATCAGCGTGGAGCGCGGCGAGTTTGAGGATGTGCGTGTGCTGGCGGGCATCAACCCGTTCAATTTTCACTGGCGGCTAAAGCCCGGCAAGAGCTTCACGACGCCCGAAGCGCTGCACGCCTATTCGGGCGCAGGGCTGCGTGGGCTGTCGGCACATTGGCACGACTTCATCCGCGAGCATATCACGCCCGTGCGTTTTAAGGACGCGCCGCGCCCGACCTACCTCAATACCTGGGAAGCGGCCTATTTCGACGTGGACGAAGCCAAGGTTCTCGACTTGGCGGACACTGCGAAGGATATCGGCGTAGATATGCTCGTACTTGACGATGGCTGGTTCGAGGGCCGGGGCGACGACACGTCGAGCCTGGGTGACTGGCGCGCCGACCGCGAGCGTTTCCCCTCCGGCATCCCCGACCTCGCCGCCAAAGTCCGCGCCAAGGGGCTGAAGTTCGGCATCTGGTTCGAGCCGGAGATGGTCAATCCGCGCAGCCAGCTTTTCACGGATCACCCAGACTGGATTCTGCATGTACCGGGTCGCGTTTCGTCGCTTGGCCGCAACCAGCTGACGCTCGATCTGTCTCGGCCCGACGTGCAGGACTACTTGTTCGAGCAGATCGCCGCCGTGCTGTCCTGCGGCGATGTGGACTACGTCAAATGGGACATGAACCGGAACATGACGGAAGTGGGCAGTGCCGCGCTGCCCGCAAGTCGCCAGCGCGAGACCTCGCATCGCTACATGCTGGGCCTCTACAGTCTCCTCGACCGGCTTACCACGGCCTACCCAGATGTATTGTTCGAGAATTGTGCGTCGGGCGGCAACCGCTTCGATCTGGGGATGCTGTCCTACATGCCGCAGGGCTGGATCTCGGACATGTGCGACCCGATTGGGCGGCTGGCTATCATCTCCGGTGCGTCGCATCTCTACCCGCTCGATGTCACGGCCGCCTATATCGGGCCGTCGCCCAACCATCAGAACGGCCGCATAAGCAGTGTGCGCACGCGCTTCCTCGCCGGGGTTTTCTGTGCTGCGCGCGGCGTATCGCTCTCCGAGGCCGATATTGACGCCCACCGGGACGAGATTGCCGCGCTGATGGATTTCGCCAAGACCACGGCCTCGGACATGATCGGTGGGCGGTTCGAACGGATCAGCACGGGCGGCAACGAAATCGCGTGGCAATACACCACGGAAGACGAGCAATGCGTCTATCTCGCATATTTTCATATCCTGTCAGCGCCGAACCAGCCCTTCCGCCGCGCGCGTCTTGTCGGGCTCGACCCGGACGCGCGCTACACGCTGGACGACCGCTGGGACGACATAATCGGCGCAACAGTCGACACAACAGTCGACAGGGGGACCGGCGGCGAGCCAGAGACCTACCGCGGTGATGCGCTCATGCACTCCGGTCTCGCCATGCCGCAGGTCGCGGTCGGGGAAAAATCACCGGGCGTACGCTACATGCCGGACGGCGATTTTGCGGCCCATCTGTTTGTCTTGCGTCGGCAGCCAAGCTAGCATGAGACGATAACGACCCTGGTCATCGGGGCATAAAGGCGGAGCCCGAACAGGGGTGCGCCGTGAGGGGAAATGACATGGAACTCGACATCGTCCAGATCGGGGTTTTTCTGGGACTGACGGCCCTGATCGGCTTTCTGACCTATTGGTACTGCCGGGGTGCACGCGATACGCCGAGCCTCACGGCCCGCGAGGACGGCACGGTCCACGATGACGGCGGAGAGAAGGACTACTTTCTCGCCGGCGGTGGGCTGGCCTGGTATTTCGTGGCCGGCTCCATCACCCTGACCAACCTCTCCACGGACCAGCTCGTCGGTATGAACGGAAATCAGATGGCATTGCTGGCGTGGTGGGAGCTCGCTGCCGTGGTCGGCCTGCTGATGCTGACCTTCGTCTTCATCCCGATCTACTACAAATATAATTGCACCACGACGACCGAGCTGCTGGAGCGCCGTTATCGCAACAAGCATATCCGGGCGCTGATCTCGGTTCTGTTCCTGCTGGGCAACATCATCATCTTTCTACCAGCCATCCTCTATGGTGGTTCGCAGTTCATGATTTCGATGTTCGATCTAGGCGGAGGGACCGTCGATGTGCCGGGCTTTGGCGCAATCAATCCGCTGATCCTGTTCCTGTCGCTGATCTTTGCTGTGATCGGTTCGGCCTATGCCATCTTTGGCGGGCTGCGCGCCGTGGCGGTGTCTGATACATTCTCGGGTGTCTTGCTGCTGAGCCTGGGCGTGGCGATCACGATCATCGCGCTGAACGCGATTGGCTGGGACTTCTCCGGCATCCCGCCCGAGCGCCTGACGCTGATCGGCGGCGAAGACTCGCCGATCCCGTTCGGGACGCTGTTCACCGGCATGATCTTTATCCAGATGTTCTACTGGTCCACCAACCAGACCATCACCCAGCGCGCCATGGCCTCGCCCACGGTCAAAGAAGCCCAGAAAGGCATCCTGACCGCCGCTGCCATTCGCTTGCTGATTATCCCGCCGATCATCGTGCTGCCGGGCATCGTCGCCTTCAAGCTCTATGGCCGCGTGCCGGGCGATCAGGCCTATGGCCAGCTGGTCGGCGATCTCCTGCCGACCTTCCTGTCGGGCGCCTTCGCCGCCGCCATTTTCGCCGCCGTGTTGACGACATTCAATTCCATACTCAATGCATCGGCCGCACTTTGGGTCTGCGATATCCACGAAAGCTATATCGACGACCGGCCCAATGTGAAGCGCCTGTCCTTCTGGGTGTCGATCGTGATGGTCCTGCTCAGCCTGCTGCTCGTGCCGTTCTTCGCGACACAGGAAAGCCTGATCAACACGGTGCAGCAACTCTATGGTCTGCTCTCCATGCCGATCCTGTCGGCTTTTATCGTCGGCATATTGTTCCGCAACACCAGTCCGATCGCCATGATCATCGGGGTCGTGGTCGGGGTGTTTTTCTACGGTGTCGCGACCAATCCGTTTGGCGGCGCGCGTTTGATCGACCTGCACTACATACACGTCATGGCGATGACGCTGATCGGCAGCGTCGGTCTCGCCTTGTTGCTGAGCACGATTATGGGCCAACGACCGGTCTGGGACGCGCACAACGTATTTTCGAAGAATACAGCCGCCGCTTAAAGCTCTGATATCGAAAAAATTGCGCGTTCTTTGGTAATGACCTGAACCGCCCGGACGTGATTTCGCTCTAATATCGATCGTTGGCTGCTCCGTTAAAGGCCGAAAATTGGAGCTCTCGTTCCGTCCCGTCACAACAGTGACTGGCGGATCAGATGCCCCTCAAAACGGGTAATAATTTTACAGTCCTGGAGCAGGTCTCGCCTAGCCAATCGGCATTTTTGAGGGGGTGTGATGAGCTGGGCGAGCGCGCCACCCGTGTTGATCCGCCCTTGGTCAAAGTCCGATGTGTGATCGCTGGTTCGACCTGAGCCACATCGATATTGAACCCGCGCAGCTCCAGTCTTTGACTATCGGAATAGGCGTCGATGGCCGCCGTGGAGGCGTATTAGAGGCCTTATAACGGGAGAGTGACCCGCCCCAGCATAGAACCAACGTTGTTCATGTAGGAGATACCCGGCCATTGCTATGTGGTGTCAAGGCGGATGGGAGCAGGCTCAGTTGTGACGCGGCGGTCATTCTCCCTTTTCGGGTTGAACGGTGTTTCCTAGTGATCTATTTGAACAAGAGAGTGCACCGAGTGAGGTCGCTTGGGGCGGGGCGCAAAATTAGAACAACAATCGGTATATTATGAAACTCCTCATCACAGGCGGATGCGGATTCATCGGCTCGGCTGTCTGCCGCATGGCCGTGGATCGGGGTCACTCCGTCGTCAATATCGACAGCCTGACCTATGCCGCGAACCCGTCCAGCGTCGCTATGATCGAGGGACCGAACTACGCGTTCGAACATGTCGATATCCGCGATGCGGATGCGGTGACGCGCGTGTTCGAGACCCACAAGCCTGACGCCGTCATGCATCTGGCGGCCGAGAGTCATGTCGACCGGTCCATCGACGGGCCGGGCGCCTTTGTCGAAACCAATGTGATGGGCACGTTCAACATGCTGCAGGCGGCGCGCGCCCATTGGGATGGCCTGAGCGGCGCTGCGCGCGAAGCCTTCCGGTTCCACCACGTGTCCACGGACGAGGTCTATGGCGACCTGGAAATGGACGACCCCGCCTTCACCGAGGACACGCCCTACGATCCGTCCTCTCCCTACAGCGCGTCCAAGGCGGCATCTGATCATCTGGTCCGCGCCTGGCACCGCACCTTTGGCCTGCCTGTCGTGGTGACCAATTGCTCGAACAATTACGGGCCCTATCAGTTTCCGGAAAAGCTTATTCCGGTCGTCATCCTCAAGGCGCTGCATGGCGACGACATTCCCGTTTACGGCACGGGCGAGAATGTGCGCGACTGGCTCTATGTCGATGATCACGCCGATGCCCTGCTGACGGTGCTCGACAAGGGCGCACTCGGCCGCACCTACAATGTCGGCGGCAATAATGAGCGCACCAACATCGAGCTGGTCCGCACGATCTGCGAACTCATGGACAAGCGCGACGATATCGAGCGAACGGACCACGCCTCGTTGATCACCTTCGTGTCTGATCGGCCCGGCCACGATGTGCGCTATGCCATCAACCCCGAACGCATCCGCGACGAGCTCGACTGGTCGCCGAAGATCTCCTGGAACGAGGGCTTCGAGAAGACGATCGACTGGTATCTCGACAATCGCGATTGGTGGCAGCCACTGATCAAAACCGGACAATTTGGCCAGCGACTGGGTCAATAGACCTCCAGCTTGATTGACCGCCAGGCTGTCACGCCATTCGGTGAACGGCCCTAGCGCAAAAGGACGACGACCATGAACCGCAAAGGCATCATACTCGCGGGCGGCACGGGATCGCGGCTGCACCCGGCGACCATTTCGGTCTCCAAGCAGCTCATGCCGATCTTCGACAAGCCGATGATCTACTATCCGCTTTCCGTTCTCATGGAGGCGGGCATGCGCGAGGTGCTGATCATCACGACGCCGCAGGACCAGCCGCAGTTCAAGCATCTGCTCGGCGATGGGTCGCGCATCGGCATGAACATCCAATATGCGGTCCAGCCGAGCCCGGACGGGCTGGCGCAGGCGCTGATCATTGCGGAGGACTTTCTCGACGGCGACCACTCGGCCTTGGTGCTGGGCGACAACCTGTTTTTCGGCGACGACTTCGATGACGCGATCCGTTCGGCGGCCGCCGTCGAAGAGGGCGCGGTGGTGTTCGGCTATCACGTCAAGGAACCATCGGCCTATGGCGTGGTCGGTTTCGACGACAACCAAAAGGTCATTTCTATCGAGGAGAAACCGGAAAACCCCGCGTCCAACTACGCTGTGACGGGTCTCTATTTCTACGACCAGAACGCGTCGGCTTATGCCAAGCAGGTCACGCCGTCCGCCCGCGGCGAATTGGAGATCACCGCACTGAACCAGATCTATCTCGATCACGACGCGCTCAAGGTCGAGCTGCTGGACGAGGGCACCGCGTGGCTCGATACGGGTACCCACGCCGACATGCTCAATGCGTCGCAATTCGTCGGCATCATGGAGCAGCGCCAAGGTCGCCGCATCTGCTGTCCTGAAGCGATCGCCTGGCAAAAGGGCTGGATCGACGACGCGCAATTGCGCGCCGTCGCGGAGCCCTTGGTCAAGTCGGGATACGGCAAATATCTGCTGCGGCTGCTGGAGCGCCGACGCAAGGCCTAGGTGATCACGCCGCCCGATGTCGCGGCACCCGCGACGTGGCCGGGCAGGCCATCCGGATTGTTGCCCGTCTTGACGAGGCTGTTGCCGCTGCAGCGAAAACGCGGACCCGTCGCGCTGCCGTTCACCGTGTTTCCCTGGAACGAGACCTGCCCCATGGACGCGCAGTGGATGAAGGCGTTGGAATAGGCGGGCGTATCCGTCAGCGTCACATTGGAGTGGGCAATCTGTATATGGGCGAAGGTGCTGGCCAGCAGGCACATGGCGCCGTCCCCTTCGAAGGTGAACGTCCCGGTACCGTCGATGACGGCGCGGTTGTCCGCGCTGATCTGGCGCGAGGCGCAGGCTTCAAAGGCCACGTGGTCGGCAAGGCTGACCACGGAGCCGTTCCGTGCCCATAGCCCGACGATGCCGCCCAAGCTCATGCCGGAAATCTGTACGCGCGCGCCGACGGCATCCACCAGCATGGCGGGCGAACTGCCGCCCTCGATCCTGACCGCGGATGGGTTGGACGTGTCGCCGACGAGGACCAGCTTGCCGCCATCGAACATGGGTCGCCCGATGCGCACACGCGCATAGGTGCCGACGGAAACGAGAATGCTGACGGTGTATCCGGCGGCATCGACACGCAGTGCCTGATCGACGGCCGACTGGATGGTGCGCTTGGGTGCGTCTGCACTCAGCCCGTCATTGGCGTCATGACCGCCCTCTGCCACGAAATATTGGCGCGCGGATGTCAGGACTTCGCGTTTGGGTGTCAGCGGCATGTCCACTGCGCCGCTCGCGGCATCGAGGGTCAGTGCCGTCCGCCATTGCGTCCCGTCACTGACCTTGAAGGTCAGAGCGTCCGACCCCGTGAGGCCGATTTCTGCCCGACCCGTAAAGTCCGATTGAAAAACGATGGACGCGGTTTGGTCCGTGCCGCTGGAATTAATCGATAGCCGGTGCGACGCGCCCTCTGCCTTATCGGTCGGTGCACTCAGCAGGGTCGACGTGCCGGAAACGCTTAGCGCATTGCCGTCGTCGACAGGGTCTGATCCCTGCCCAATGGACAAGCGCTCAAGGCCGATGGGTTGGCCTCCGACCGGTGTCCAGCCCGCGCCGTCGAAAACCACGAGCCCGCCGCCCTGCATGTCATAGGCCCGCCAGCCGGAGGCGGGCCGGGTGAGGGACCAGCTCCGCGCGTCCGCATTCCAGCAGGCGATGGCGTGTGCAAAATCCTGCAGCGGCGCGTCGGGCTGTAAGCCCAGCGTTCGGGCTTCGCCGGGGGCGGGTTCCGGGTCGCTGGAAAGCGTGCTCACGCCGCTTTGCGCGAAGGTGAGCTGCACGACGCTGTCCAGACCCGCCAGCGCCTCATTGACGGTTTGCGATTTGCGCGCCTGGGCAGGCTGGAGCTGGGGCAGGCCCAGCCGCGTCGTGTGCGGGCCTCCGTGGATGATTGGTTGAAGGCTTCCGCCTTCCGTCACCAATGCGACGGGGCGAGAGGGAGCAGCGGGCGGGGGCGTCGGTTGTGTCATGGAGAGTTCTTGTCGTTGATTGCGAAGGATTGAACCCTATGGACGGGTCTCCAAAGGGTGGATCGGTCTGACGAAAACCGCGTGGATGTGGACGATTTGAAACGCGTAGCCGTGGATTGTTCGGCTCCGATGGGGCAGGACGCCGCTATGACCGCTATGCCTCCTTCCGCCCTTCGCCCCCTCATCATCGGCTCTCGCGGGCAACTTGGCCAAGCCCTGATGCGCGCCCGCCCGAACGCTGTCGGAGTCTGGCGCGAACAGCTGGATCTGGCCTCGGATGCGCTGGAGATGCAGCTCGCCGGGATCTTGAACGAAGACGGCGGTGTTGACGGTGTCATCAACGCGGCTGCCTACACGGCCGTCGATGCGGCCGAAGACGATCTTGAAACGGCCATGCGCGTCAATGCGCATGCGCCCGGCGTGATCGCGCGGGCCTGCGCTGCGCGAGGCTTGCCGCTTGTGCATATTTCGACGGACTATGTCTTCAAGGGGGATGCGACCGCGCCCTACACGCCGGATCAGGCGACCGACCCGCTCAATGCCTATGGCGTGTCAAAGCGCGACGGCGAGACGGCAATTCTCGCGGCGGGTGCGGTCGCCGCGATCCTTCGGACCTCGTGGGTCTACGACACGTCGAACAAGAATTTTGTCACGACCATGCTGCGGCTGGCTGAAACGCGCGATGCGCTTTCCGTCGTCGGGGACCAGATCGGTCGCCCGACCCATACGGACGATCTCGCTGCGGCAGCTCTAGCTGCCTTGGACCGGCTGGCGCAGGACCCGTCGCTGGCGGGGATATATCATGTCAGCAATTCGGGCGATCCGATCAGCTGGGCGCAGTTCGCGACGGCCATCTTCGACGCGGCAGGGAAGGCGGTGGCCGTCACCGCCATACCGTCGAGCGAATACCCCACGCCGGCCAAGCGCCCGGCCTATTCCGTCATGGATATATCGCGGTTCGAGGCGGTGATGGACCATCCCCTGCGTGATTGGCGCATCGCCCTGAACAAAGCTTTGAGAGCTGACTAGCGCCGCCCAAGGACCAGCCCGGAGGCCGAACTAATCGGCCTTGCTGGCATAGGTGTTTACGGCGCGGGTAAGTATGACGTCGGCGGCCGCCGCTTCGCCGTAACCCGACGATGTCATCTCCCCAGGTCCCTTGTAGCTGGTGAACCAGGTTTCCACGATGTCGGTCACGCCTGGATGACTCCGGCGCAGCTCTGCAATCGTCGTGACTTGCGCGAAGGCCGTATCGTCCATCACGGCCACGAGTTTGTCGTCCTGTTCCCCGCCGTCGAGCAGATTGAGCACGCCGATGATGCGCGCTTCGACCACGGCGCCGCGTTCCATAGGAGGGCCGAGCACGAGCACGTCGAGCGGATCGCCGTCGCCGCCATCGTCTGATGCCAGCAGCGTACGCGGCACCATGCCATAGTTTCCGGGATAGCCGAGATAGTCGATCAAGCGCGGCCGGCCGTCGCGTATTTCCCAACGCAAGAGTCCGTCCGCCTTGTCCACTTCCCATTTCTGCGTGGTACCCGTCGGTATCTCGATCACGACCCGCACCGTGCCGGGCGTGTCTCCGCGAGCGGAGTAGCCATCGATGAAATGCGCACGACCTTCGATCGCATCCGTGCCGCTCGGAGTGTCGACCATAGTTTGGGTATCAGGCGGTTGGCACGCCGTGAGCGCGAATGCCGCGCAAAGCGCGAGCGTTTTGGCAAAAGGGGACACAGGCTATATCTTCCAAATCATCTCGGCGCTAAGGGGCCGCGTCTTGTCCTATAGGAGCTTGCCATGAAAATCACGACCTTCGACATGGTTGGACCCCTGCTGGTAGAGCCGAGACTATTCGGCGATGACCGGGGGTATTTCTATGAGAGCTTCCGCGAGAGCGCCTTCAATGAGGCGGCGGGCCGCGAGGTGTCCTTCGTTCAGGACAATCAATCTTTCTCCGCACAGGCGGGCACGGTTCGCGGGCTTCACTACCAGTCGCCACCCTTCGCACAGGGAAAGCTGGTGCGTTGCCTGGTCGGTTCGATCGTGGACATCATCGTCGATGTCCGTTCCGGCTCTCCGACTTTCGGGCAGCATCTGCGCGTCGAGCTGAACGACGAAAACCACCATCAGCTCTTTGTGCCGGCCGGCTTCCTTCACGGCTTCGCGACTCAACAACCCGATACTCTCGTCGCCTATAAGGTGACGAACTACTACTCCGCTGAATGTGATGGAAACGTCTTATGGAACAGCCCAGAGCTCGGTTTGGACTGGGGCATTGCGGACGATGATGCGGTGCTGAGCGCCAAAGATACGACAGCCCCGCAATTCAGTGAATGGACAACGCCTTTTTAAGATACGCGTCGCCTTCCAAGAATTCGCGTTGGAAGCGTCGCACCCCGTCGTCTGCGCCTTGGAAGAGGTTAAGTGTTGATGGGCGCGCAGCGAGTCGGTATTAGACGCGAGTTCTGCGGGGCGCAGGACGCAGGTCTGGACATTGCGAACCCGCCTGGCGCCGATTAACACAACGAGATTGATCCATTGGACGCCACTGATCCGAGAAACTGCATCATCGTGCTTGGCATGCATCGGAGCGGCACATCAGCGGTGACGCGGATGATATCGCATGCCGGTGCGGCGCTACCCAAGGAGTTGATCCAGGCAGGCGAGGGCAATACGGCAGGCCACTGGGAATCGCAGCGCCTGGCCAACATGCACGATGCCTTCCTGGCGCGGCTCGGACAGAGTTGGGATGCAATGTCGCCCGTCAAATACGGCGAGGCGGATGCACAATGGTATGGCGAGCAGATCGCGGAGATCATTGCAGATGATTTCGACGACCAGCCCCTGATCGTCATCAAGGAGCCGCGCACGGCGCGTTTCGCCAGACTTACAATCGAGTCCCTAGAGGAGCTTGGGTTCAACGTGCACGTCGTTCACGCCTTGCGCAATCCGCTGGAAGTGGCGCAATCCCTGAAGACGAGAAACGGAATTCCGCTCAATGTCGGTGCGCTGCAATGGCTCCGCCATGTCATCGACATCGAGCTCAGCACATATTCCCGCCCGCATTTCATCATCGAATATGCGCAATTGATGGCGCGGGGGACGCAGGTGGTGCGCGAGATGTTTGCCTATTTCGGACTGGCCAATCCGGGCGAGCGTTTCGAAACCGATGCCGAAGGCTTTCTGAACCCCGATTTGCGGCACCATGTAGAGCCGGATTGGACCGACCATGACGAGCTCAGGGATTGGGTTGGGCGTAGTTACGAACTGATCCGCTCCGATGCGCCGCAACCTCCGACACGCGACACCCTGACCGATTTGCGCCGGATCGACACGAGTTTCCGCGACGCAACAGATGTCCTGAACGCCGTTCGGTCCGAACTCAGCGACGACTATGAGAACCTGCAGCAACGGCTTGGGGCCGAGCTTGCCGAAACCATTCGCCAGCACGACGAGACCATCGTCGGGCTGACGCGCGACATCGAAACCCTTCGCGCGGCCCGAGAACAGGACGCCGCATTCGCGCGTGTGGCGCGGGGGCAGAGCGAGACGGTCATCGAGCAGGCAAAGACGGCCATCGAGCAGGTAAAGGCGGCGCGCGATGAGAAGGAGGCGGCCGCCCGGCAGGCAAAGGCTGCCTTGGCGCAGCAGGTGCAAGCTGGCGAAGCGCTGAGCCGCGAAATAGAAGGGGTCCGCGCCCAGAGCGAGGCCCGGCTGGCGCAAGACACGGAACGTTTCGAGGCCACGCTGTCTAAACGCGACGCAGTCATCGCAGCGCGCGACAAAACGCTGGAGGCACAGATAAAAACGCTGGCCGCCCGCGAAGCGAAGATCGCGTCGCTCGGTGAGACGCTCGCCGCAGCGACGGCGGCGCATGAAAAATTGTCCGCCGATCTGCAGTCGAAAACACGCAAGGCGCGCCGCCTCGACCGCAAGCTGAAGACCACTCAGGTTGAAGCCAGCGAGACCGCGGCGGAACTGTCCACGCAGCGTGCCTCCGTCCAGTCCCTGTCCGAGGGCATGGTCTCGCTGCACCGGGAAGTCGCTGAGCAAGCGTCTCGCGCGGATGCGCTGGAAGACCGGCTTCGCGCCGTACGCAAGGCTGCCCGGGCCAGGCAGCTGGCCGATGCCGAGCGCAGCAAGCGGGACGCCGATCGGCTTGCGGAATTGACACGGACGCTGGATTTCGAGGCCAAGCATTCCAAGTCGCGCGAGCTTCAGCTCAACGCCTTGCGGGACTCCACATCATGGCGCATGACGCGGCCCCTGCGACGCATCATCAACCTCTGGCGCAACCGATCACGGGTCATGTTCGCCCTGGTGGGCGGCAAGGATTTCCGCGAGATCGCGCGCAATGAGGATATCCAGGCCAATCTGGAAAGCTCGCGCTCTCCCTCCGTTCTGGAGGCCAGGCGTAAGTTGTCCGCTTCCGCGCCAACGGTGCTGGAAAGCGGCTTCATGCGCTCAACCTTGGGGCCTCGCCTGCGCGACAAAGAATTGCCCAATGTCACTATCAGTGCCGTGACGTGGAATTCCGAGGGCTGGCTGTGGAACTTCTTCGTGTCGCTGGAAAGCCTCGACTACCCGATGAACAAGATCAGCGTCCACTTCGTCGACAACGGCTCCAGCGACGGCACGATCACGGGGATCGAGTCTTTTATCGCCAAGAACGCCTATCGCTACCGGAACCTCAAGCTCTCGCAGCGGCCCAATCTGGGTTACGGCACCGGCAATGACTGGGCGATCCGTGATAGCGAGGACGATTTCGTTCTAGTGACCAATGTCGATATCGAGTTCTACCGCTCGTCCCTGCGCGAGGCCGTGCGGGTCGCGGTCGCGGACGATCCGGATATTGCGTGCTGGGAATTTCGCCAGGCCCCCTACGAGCACCCGAAATATTATGACCCTGTCACCTTGCTGACGAACTGGAACGCGCATGCCTGCGTGTTGCTGCGGCGCTCCGCCTATTTGGACGTCGGCGGTTATGACAAGACGATCTTCATGTATGGTGAAGATGTGGAGCTGTCCTATCGGTTCCTGTCCAAGGGCTACCGCTTGCGCTATGTCCCGCGCGCAGCGATTATCCATCATGTCGATTTGGAAGATCTGTCCAAGCGACCCAACCAGCTTTCCGGCTCGACGGCTGCCAATGTGCTGATGCGTTACCGCTACGGCGAGTTGCGCGACATCGGCGCGGGCGAGGCACTGCTGAAATCGGTCCACCGCCGAGAGGTCGATCCGGTCCGCGTCGCGGCCTTCGCCAAGGTGAACGAGATCGTCCGCGAAAACCGCAAGCATTTCTGGCGCAACCGCGTGCCCCAGGCGCAGCGCGAAAAGTACGGCGCCGCCTTTCCGTTCAACGAATTCGACTACGATATTGGCCGCCCTGGCGGGGATGTGGTGCGGCCGCCCTTCCGCAAGGCCGAGCATCGCCGCCTGCCACTGATCAGCATTGTGACGCGCACCCATGGCCCGTCGGACATCCATTTGCGCAATGCGATGGCCTGCGTTCTCAATCAGACCTATCCCAATATCGAGCACATCATCGTCGAGGATAAAACGGATGACGGGCGCGACATCGTCGAGCGCACGGCCGAGGTCTATGGCCGCGACCGCATCCGCTACTTCAAGTCTCCCGGCAGGGGCCGCTCCGAATGCGGCAATTACGGCGCGTCCAAGGCGCGCGGCGAGTACATCTGCTGGCTCGACAATGACGATCTGCTGTTTGCCGATCATATCGAGACGCTGGTGCGCGCGCTCGACATCAATCCCGACGCCGTCGCGTCCTACGCCCTCGCCTGGGACGCCTACAGTCATGCACAGGAAGACGGGGAGCAGCAGATCACGCGGTTTGAATTGCCGGCCGTGCACAACCGGCCCTATGACCGTGAGCGCCTGCTGACCGAGAACTTCATCCCTATCCAGTCGATCATTTTCCGCCGCGATCTGTTCACGCGCTTTGGTGGCTTCAACCCGGATTTCTGGCAGCTGGAAGACTGGAACCTCTGGGCGCGGTATTCGCGCGCGGGCGACTTCGTCTACACACCCAAGGTCACGTCCATCTACCGTACGCCCGAGGACCCGGAGGTGCGTCAGAAGCGGCACTTGCTGCTCAACGACTATTACGAAGATGTCCGGCAGACCAATCTGGAAGACATCGCCGCCATCGACAGGCTCGTCGCAAAGGATGAGGTTCGCTCCTCGGTCGATGATGAGTTGGAGTTGTGGGACATTCAGGGCGAAGGCTCCACATGATCTCCTTCATCACAAACCGGGTGCCGTCCGCCAATATTGCCTGGCAAATGAGCCGCCGCGCTGTCGCCCAGCGCTATCGTGGATCGCTGCTCGGCGTGGCGTGGGCCTTTCTGACGCCGCTCTTTATGCTGGTGGTCTATACTTTCATCTTTACCAAGGTGTTCGCCGTGCGTTGGGGGCAGGAAGTGACTGACGGCAGCGTTGGCGGGCTGGGTGTGTTCGAATTCGCCGTTGTTCTGTTTGCGGGCCTGTCGCTCTATAGCTTCCTGTCCGAAGTCACGCTCGGCGCCAGCACTGCCATTACGGACAATGTGAACTATGTGAAGAAGGTCGTTTTTCCGCTGCGCGTCCTGCCCATTGTGACGCTGATCAGCGCGCTGTTCCAACTCCTGATTTCACTGCTTATCCTCGTCGTGTTTCAGCTTATCGTGACCAAAGGCCTGCCGTGGACGGCCCTGCTGGCACCGCTCACGATTGCACCGCTCGTGCTGCTGCTGGCCGGACTGGCATGGTGGTTTGCGGCGCTGGGCACCTATCTGCGCGACATCAACCAGGTGCTGGCCCCGCTTGTCACCGCCCTGCTGTTTCTGGGACCCATACTGTATCCGATCGAGAGCTTTGCTCCGGAAGTGCGGCCGTGGCTGGTGCTGTCACCCTTGACGGTTCCGATCGAAGCGTTTCGCGATGTGCTGATCTGGGGTGAGCTTCCGAACTGGACGCATCTGGGCGTCTATACGCTTGTGGCCATCGTCATCACCGTGCTGGGCTGGATCGTCTTCTCTCGCACGCGCGCAGGCTTTGCCGATGTCCTCTGATCTCCCTACGCCATTGGTGGCATCGCCCTGGTCGGACACGCCGCCTGCGCCGCCCGCGCCGACAGCTGTGACGCCTGCTGAAGCGGTCGCCGCTGATGTAGGCGCCCCAGCGGGAATGGGCGCCCCTGTGCCGGAAGCCCAGCCCGCTGCAGAGCTTCCCGCGATCTCCGTGCGCAATCTCGGCAAGACCTACCGCATGTATTCCAAGCCGACCGATCGGCTCTGGGAAACGCTGATTCCCGGACAGACGCGGCACAAGCCCTTCGAGGCCGTCAAGGGCGTCAGCTTCGACGTCATGCCGGGCCAGACGCTTGGCATTGTCGGTCGGAACGGCTCCGGCAAGTCGACCCTGCTGCAGATGATTTGCGGGACCCTGCAACCCAGCGAAGGGTCCGTGACTGTGCGCGGACGCGTTGCCGCACTGCTCGAGCTCGGGGCAGGTTTCAATGCCGAATTCACGGGGCGAGAGAACGTCTTTCTCAACGCGACCATCCTCGGCATGAGCCGCGCCGAGATCGAGGACCGTTTCGACGGCATTGCCGAGTTCGCCGGTCTGGGTCCGTTCATCGACCAGCCGGTCAAGACCTACAGCTCCGGCATGTTCGTGCGCCTCGCCTTTGCCGTGGCGATCAACTCCGATCCCGACGTGCTGGTCGTGGACGAAGCGCTCGCGGTGGGTGACGAGGCCTTCCAGCGTAAATGCTTTGCGCGGATCGAGCAGATACAGGCGCGCGGCGCGACGGTGCTGTTTGTGTCGCATGCGCCGGGCAGCGTGCTGCAGCTCTGCTCGCGCGCCATATTGCTGGATGCGGGGCAGACGCTGATCCAGGGCTCGCCAAAGCTTGTGATCGGCCACTACCAACGGCTGATGAACAAGACCGGCGAAGAGGCCGCCGCCGTCCGGGCCGACATCCTCGAGCAGGGTGCAAAGCTGGCGGCGTCCGGCGGTGACGAGAACGGATTGGATGACCCACAACAGG
The DNA here is from genome assembly GCA_937923575.1 of uncultured Algimonas sp. GTDB lineage: Bacteria > Pseudomonadota > Alphaproteobacteria > Caulobacterales > Maricaulaceae > Litorimonas. The sequence continues at coordinate 7,103 of CALDUL010000024.1, read as the reverse complement.
ACGACCGGCCCGACTCGCTGGACGAACAGGGCGAGCTGCTGGAAAGCTACGATCCGGATTTTCTGCCGCAATCAACCGTGGAATATGACAGCGAAGGCGCACGCATTTCGAACCTCGCTATTCGCAATGCGGCGGGCGAGCGGGTCAACCGGCTCGCCATCGGTCGGGATTACACATTCACCTATGACGTCGAGTTCGACCGGGCCGCGGAGGCTGTCGGCTTCGGCATGTTGATCAAATCCGTTGGCGGAGCCGAGATCGCGGGCGGCACAACATCGCGCGCGCGCCATCGCCAGCTGGACAGCGTCGCACCGGGCGAGCGCCGCCGGATCAGCTTTCCTTTCGTCAATCGCCTTGTGCCGGGGACCTATTTCCTAAACGCCGGCGTGACGCATGAGGTCGCCGGCGAGATGTCGTTCCTTCACAGGATTCTCGACGGACTTATCTTTCAGGTTCCCTTGCATCAGGATGTCTACTTTACGGGCATGGTGAATGTGTTGGGCGCGGAACCGCGCGTGGATCCCCTGATACGCGCGTGACGTGTATGTGTTTTGATCGCTCGCGTGGGTGATGTATTTCTCTGTAAAATCAACGCGAAAAGTCATCGCCGGACCCATTCAGACTTTACATGCGGCCATTTTTCAATAGTAGAAAGGGGACCGGCTTTTCTGAAATGCTCAGTCGGTTTAATTGTACATAAAATCTACCGCTGGCGCACGGGACGATGATATACACACTATCAGACCGCGTGCTGGCCGGGGCGACACGGCAGTAACACTATGACTCAATCGAAAACTTTGGATGCAACGCGAAAGAGCGATGCGTCGGCCCGCAAGGCCATAAAACTATCCGAGGCTGAGAAAGCCGAACACCGCGAGTTTTTCGACACGGTCTTCACCTTGCTCTACAATAGCTGGGTGCCGCCACGCCACGCAGAGGACGCGCTGGAGAGCTTTCAATCCGGCAAGTCGCTGACCGAAATCTTTCACGCGTATCTCCAACGTCCTGAGTTTGTGTCACGCATGTGGTATACGCGCTCGGATTCGGAAGATCTCAGCGTCGAAGACTTTGCGACGCTGGCGCAACTCCTCACGGGCGAGTCGTTCGAGGGCGATCACCTCACCTATGTCACACAGCAACGCGCCCAGGGGCGCAGTCTGGACAGTCTGTTGCGCGAGGTCATGAAGAGTCCGCCCGCGCAAGCGCGTATTGAGGGCCTGGAGCGACGCGGTGGTTTGACCAAGGACGAGGTATCCGAGCGCCGTAAGCTGTTCCGTTTCGTTCATGAAAACCACCTCGGAACAATGCTCTCGGACTCGGAGGTGGACCATTTTATGGCGGCTGCGGAGGAAAGCAGTCTGGAGCGGGTTCTGCTTGGCATTTTCGAGAGCGTCACGCCGAAAACGGCAGCGCAGAGCGTCAAGGTTAGGGCTCCGATACTGAGGCGTAAGCGCAGCGCTTAAAACCGCATAACACTTCGATAAAATGTGGGGGCTTCTCCCGCTTCCCGATTGAATGGGTTGAGGGTGCGCGGGCGTCTGTGCACCTGATAAACCATTTGCTAAATCGCGGTTAAGCCTTTAGCCGCCCGCCAATAAAATAACGTAGACAGGCCTGGCCCCCATGGACTTCCTCAATCCCTACACGTCGATTGATGTTTCGCTTATCGACCTCATTCGGAATATGGGCCTTGGCCTTCTGCTGGCTGTTGCCTGGACATTCGTCGTCAGCCGCTCGACCCGTCTGGTGGTCGATACGCGTCAGTATCTGCCAATCTTCATTCTTCTCATTCCGTCGATGATCCTGATTATCTCGATCATCAAGTCGTCGATCGCGCTGTCCCTCGGGCTCGTTGGCGCGCTGTCGATCGTTCGTTTCCGGACGCCGATCAAGGAGCCGGAAGAGTTGCTCTATCTCTTCGTCGCTATCGCGATCGGCCTGGGACTGGGTGCCAACCAGGTTCTCGCGACATTGGTCGGCTTCGTTTCCATCTCGATCGGCATTCTGCTGACCGGCTTCTTCAACAAGGGCGCCAAGAATGTGCGTAGCACTTTCGTGGAGATCTCGTTCGCCGCCGAAGACGTCGATGTCGCCGCTGTAAATGGGGCTTTGATGGGCTTGGGTATGGATGTAAATATCAAGCGCGTCGACACATCCGGCGCCGGCACTGACCTTCTCGTCGAGGTGGCCAACTTCAACATGGCGCAGATGTCGACGGCGACCTCCGCGCTCAAGGCCATCGACCCGAATGTCGGTGTCATCGCCACGCAGAACGCGAGGATCATCACCTAGGCTCCGTATCATCGGCGCCAATCCGCGACATCTGTCGCCAAACTAGGGATCACCGACATGAAAAGACTGTTATCCCTTCTCGTTGTCATGGCACTGGGTTTGGGCTTGCTTGCACTGGCCAGCGGCCTGGAGCAACGCGCGGCAGAGCGTCCCGCCAATGAACCGGCCGTGGACGGGACCTGTGATCTTGGCGAGCTCGCATGCGCGTTGACGGCGTCCATACGCAAAGAAGCCCATCTGACCGGGGCAAATCTGCGTCGTCAGGATATTTCCCGCGATGAGCTGCCGGTGCTGCGCATCTCGATGGACAATGGCTCCATCGCCAAACTCGACAACAAGCGCAAATCCGTGCTCGCCATGCCGCGGCCCATCCATGTTGCCGAGGATGACGATTGGGTGAAGGCGACGATCACGGTGGAAAACCAGACCACGACGGAACAGTCCAAGGTCTCCTTGCGCCTCAAGGGTGACTGGGGCGATCACCTCGAGCACCCCAAGAAGCTGTCCTTCCGCATCAAGACGCGGGCCGGAGGATATCTGTTCGGCATGAAGTCGTTTTCGGTGCAGCATCCGACGACCCGCAACTATGCCTATGAGCCGCTGATGCTCGACCATATGCGCGCCAACGACATTCTCGCGCCGCGCTACTCATTCGTCGATGTCTATATCAACGGCTACCCGATCGGGATCATGGCGCTGGAGGAGCATTTCCGCAAAGAGATGATCGAGGCGCAAAATCGCCGCGACGGACCGCTGCTTGCCATAGACGAGGATCCGCTCTGGGATCAGTGGAACATCAACTACAATTCCGACACGCCCGCTGGCGCAGGCGGATTCAATTTTGTCGGGGAACGCGACAGCCGCATCAAGGATTTCAACCGCGCGAAATTCGTCGAAGGCACGATCCCGACCAACAACGCGGTCCGGGGACAGGCCCTGTTTCGGGACTTCCTCGACGGCAAGGTTCCGGCCGGCGACGCGTTCGATTACGACAGGCTGGCGCGCTTCTATGTGCTGACCAATGTCTGGGGCGGCTGCCACGCCATGACCTGGCACAATCGCCGCGTTTACTTCAATCCGATCAGCGGACTGCTGGAGCCGATCAGCTTCGACAACATTCCCACGCCACAGAGCTTCAAACTCTGCAACGGCTTCGACACGGCGGTCGCACTCGACGACGAGAGGTTCCTCGACCATATCGGGATGGCGGCCGAAGACATCTATGCGCAGCTGACGTCGGAGGAGTTCCAGACAAATCTGTCCGAGCGGCAGGACCGCATCCGCACGATCTTCGCGCTGGAAGGCCTGGCCGCCGACCAGAAGGTGGTGGTCGCCGAAGACCTCATTGAGAACCTGGAGAAGTTCCTGGGCGCCGTTCAAAGCGCGCCCGGATATGCTGCGCCGACCAATGTTGCGCGCAATGTGCCGCTCGCCGGGCAAGCGGGCGTCGCCTTCCTGCAAGAGCAGAACGACATTTCGCTGCACATGTCGTCCTTCGCTTTTCTGGAGCAGGACGGTCCCGTCGTGGAGTTTCGTAATCTGACGCTGAAGCCGATCACCGTGCTTGGCGTCTATGACGGCGCGCGTAACCGCGACGAAGATCGCCGCCTGCCACTGGAGGGGTCGCTGGACCCGATTGCACCCAATGCGGTCGCGACCATAGCCGTGGACATGACCAAGGCGGAACTGGCGTCGCGCGGTGCGCTCTATGTCGATTACGACTATGATGGGCAAACGCACACACGCATGGTCTTCACCCAGTTGCGCAATTCTCCGCGTGGTTTCGTGGACGACACGATCGCTGCAATTCGCCGCGTCGAAGGCCGCAAGTGGGTCGATATCGCGGGCAAGAAGGTGGTCTATGCGAAAGGGCCCCACGAATTCACCGAGAGTATCGAGTTCCCGCAGGATTGGACGATGATCGTCCAGCCGGGTGCGGTCATGAATTTTCGCGCCGGCACGCTCGTAAAGCTGCGCGGACCCCTCAAGGTTGAAGGCACGAAAGAGGACCCGGTCATCATGAATATCGAGAGTGATCTCGACTATCGGTCAATGGGCATCTGGGGCGGCATTTTCGTGTCGAAATCGAACGAACGGTCCATCGTCAATCATCTGCGTCTGCAAGGCACGGGCACGCAGAACCTGCAGACACGCCAGGGCTTTTTCGGCATGACGGGCTGCCTGTCCTTCTATGCCAGCGATGTCACGATCCGCAATTCTGCCTTTATCGACGCTCAGTGCGAGGACGCGCTGAACATCGTGAAGTCGGACTTCATTCTCGACAATATCACCATTGACGGCGCGCGCGCCGATGCCTTCGATAGCGACTTTTCAACCGGTCGGGTCGTCAACTCGACCTTTATCAATAGCGGCAATGACGGCATCGATGTGTCCGGTACGCGCTTGGTGGTCGAGGACAGCGTGATGAACAACATCGGCGACAAGGCGGTGTCCGTCGGCGAGCAATCCTATCTGACGGCCAGCCGCATCGACATCGACGGGGCTGTTCTGGGGCTTGTCAGCAAGGACCGTTCCGAAGCCGTGGCCGATAACGTCAGTTTCCGAGATGTCTCCGGCACGGCAGTCATGGCCTATGTCAAGAAGCAGGAATACGGTGTGTCGAGCGCGGAGTGCAACGACTGCACCTTCGACGGCGAATTCGCGCAAGCGGGTGCCCAGGAAGGCACGACGGTCACGGTGAACGGCCGGGTCTATAACGGCCAGCGCCTGTCCGAGCGCCAGATGCGCGAAGCCGGGCTGATCGAGGATGGAAGCTGATCCTATGGCTCTCCTGATCGACAACAAGGACCGGCTGGACAAGTTCCGCTACGAGATGAAGGTCCCCATGGACCAGCCGCAAGCGATGATGCTCAAGCATCGTCTCTACGAGCACGGCCTTTATCCGACCTCGCCTTTTCCACCACGCCGGGTGCAATCGGTTTATTTCGACACCTATGAATTTGACGACTATCTCGACAACACGTCTGGCATCGCCGACCGCATCAAAACCCGCATTCGTTGGTATAACGATGATCTGAGCAAGCTGACACTGGAGCACAAGGTCAAGCGCAACAAGGCCTCCTACAAGGAGTCCCTGAAGCTCGACAATCCGGAGCTGATCCACCCAAGCGACCTCAAAGCCATCCGGCCATTGCTGCAAAAGGCCGGTGCGCTGACGGCCATCGCTGGACAGCAGCCGACATTGCAGGTCGAATATGACCGCGAGTATTTTATGCTGCGAGACGAGCTTCGCATGACGATTGACACCAATCAGATTTTCACACGGCTCTACCCGTCACCTGCGAAGACCTCTCAGGCATCGCCTGTCTATTGCGTGGCAGAATTCAAATATCCCGCACCCATGCGCGCCAAGATGCAGGCCTTCATGCGCGACATGCCGTTCCGTGTTTTCCGCCACTCCAAATATGTCATTGGCATGGATGTGACCGCCCAATGATGACAGTCTCTTTCCAACACCGTGCGCTCGCTGGTGCCGCGCTTGCTGTCGTTTTCGTCTGTGCCGGCACGGCGCACGCGCAGGACGCCGTGCAAGCCGACGGAGCGTCTATCGCTGCTACTGCCGCTCCCGCCGCAAAGCCTTACCAGTCCCGCATCAACGCACTTCTGTCACGCATCGCCTCTGAAAAGCCACTGCGGCTGAAAGCCGTCGTCGCGTCGGGTGAGCCTATCGAGATTGCCGGCGCATCGGGCCGAGACGTACCGATCGCTTCTGTCGAAAACGGGGCACTCAACGTCTTTGTCGAAGATTGCTCTGGCACGGATGCGTTCAAGAGCTGGCAGGCAGCCGCCTTTCCGCTGAAGGTCAACGAGAGCGCGGAAGCCGACACACGCGATCCCTTTGTCAATCTGCGCTGGGTCCTGATGGCCAACGCCCAAGCCAGCACGAATGCTGACGGAACGACGTCTTGCATGTCGCGCGCGTCGCTCCCCTCCGGCGAGCTTTACCGGGTGAGCCTGTCGGGGACTGTTGCTCAAGGTTTGGCCTGGTCCGGGAAAAAGCAGTTTGCGGACGAGGCGGACTATCACGCCGCCAACCGCCCGAATTTCGAAGAGATGCCCGTGCCGTCCGGCGCTGTTATTTGCCGCGACAGCTCGCGCCTTTGCTTTCGGAATTCTCGACGGGCAGAGCTGGTGGGAGAGCTGACAGCCAATGGTGTCAAGATGATTACAGACCAAGGGCTGCTCAAGGACGATTTTTATGTCCAGACACGACGGACGAAAGCCGAGTTCGCACAACGCTTTGGCCGTCTGCCGGTCGAAGTCGTGAGTACGCCCGTGCCCATGATTCCCGCCTATCTGGCTCAGTATGATGAGTATACAAATGTCATCTCAGCCAAGGACAATGCGGCCGGACGCTTCGCTCCATCGGATCTGGACGCGATGCGCGAGGCAGGGCTCGACCTGTCCGATCTTGCCGTGCGCGGTTCCCATGTCAGTGTCATCAAAGCGGGTGGCAAGGCGGTACTGACCCGGACCGACAACACGGCCGCCATTTCGATTGAACCGGCAGAGCATGGCATACCGGGCCTGGGCACGGTCGCCAGCGCAGGATTTTCCAATGGCGACATTTCCACGATCATCGTGAACGGGGAAAACGTGTCGCCCAATATGCGCGGACTGAACATTGTCACGCTGGACGACGAGGCCAACGTCATCGCCCGCGCCTATTTCGATACGAATGTCTCCGCCTTCCGTGATTACGGCTACTTTCGAATTACGCCATAGGGGCACGCCATGAAAAAGACATCCTCCATCAAGACCTTCGCCGGTCTGGTTTCCGCTGCGCTGAT